>CAMWLC010000003.1 GCA_947174995.1 uncultured Porphyromonadaceae bacterium | reverse complement strand
ATCAAGTGAGCACTTACTTTTGATTATATCGTTTAAATTTGAACACTTACTTATAATATTAACGCTCGTGTCCGAAAAACTACCGGGGCGGGTGCATCGCGCACCCGCCCCGGCTCTTGGTCAGTCAGTTTGAAAGTATCTATGTATACTTTACTTCGCTAACTGCGATCTGATTCATTTTACCATGACCTTGCGTCCGTTGATGATATACAGGCCCTTGGCGAGGTTGCCGAGTTCCTCTGCATTTGCATTGCGGAGCACGCATACACCCGTCATGGTGTATACCGTCACGGTCTCATCGGCAAAGATACCGGCTACACCGACATTCTTGCTCTTCACGGTCCAGTGGAATACCAGCTCGGGGTTCTGGATGCCGGGCACGCCATTTACCACGAAGCTGAAGGCACCCGCGGGAACTACCATTTCGTAATCACCATCTTCCAGAGCCTGGCTTGCAGCCGGGAGAGTCAGGATCACGTACTCCTTGGTGTTGCCGGGAGCCTCAGTAGCGTTCAGCGAGCATATCAGATCACCGCGCACACCATCCTCTACCTTATACAGCTTGGCCTTCTTGAGCGCCCTGATTCCGGTATTGTAATACGGCTGGGCGGGAGCAAGGATAATTTCCGTGAGAGACTCTACTGTAGCACCATCCTCGGGATCGGTCTCGAACTCGGGTGCTGCGGGAGCTGCGATTCTGTAGTCCATGATGTTGAGAGCCTCGTTGGGCCAAGATCTGCCACCAACGCACAGGTTGTAGCTTCCTTCCGGCACGATGAGCTCGTACGGAGTGTAGATATTGCCGAGATACTGGGAGAATTCAGCATCCGGCGTGAAGGTTACGGTGTTACCCTCGGCGGTGATGGTGAATGTGATATAGTCATCATTCATCACGTGCAGGGTAGCCTTGGCGCCATCCACAACCTCGATTGTCTCATAGTTGATGTAAGTCAGCTTGACAGTCGGGTATACCTTGTACTCACCGGGAGCGGGAGAGAGTGTGTAAGTCATCGCGGGAGCGGCAGCACCCTTGACGGAGTAGTTGAGAACCATATCCGGGTTACCTACCGTAGCGCCATCGATGGTGGTCATGAAGTAGTTGGCCGGGATGTTGAGATGATACTCACCGGGCTCGGTGATTCTGTTGGAGAAGCTCAGAGACATCTTGCCGCGGAAAATCATCTGCTGCTCGATGGGGAAGGATTCTATCACCTTGCCGTCAAGCGTGATGGTCATCGGCTGATCTGTGCCGAATGTGGACTCGCTCTCGCCGGTGATCTCATAGAGTTCGATTCCGGCATTGGGAACGAAGGAGAGGCTGGTCCAGGGCTTTTCAGATACATCGATATCACCGGGGGCGGGAGTGAAGGTGCCGAGGCCCTTGACGTAAGTCAGGGTGACCGCCTCTACATCACTTTCGCCACACTTCAGGAAGCCGGCGGGAATTTCAACGGTATACTTGCCATCGTCAGTAAGTTCGGCCTTGGTGAAGTCGAGCTCGACGCGGGTGCCGCTCACGGTTGCCCATGAATCGTCGCCCTCTACGGAGCCGGCGGAGATGCTTGCCACCTCTTTACCCTTGAACTTCAGGACGGCGGGGTCTGCACATTCGGTATTGAGAGTCACTTCCCGGTTCATATTGAAATAAACCACGGACATGACATCCTCTGAATTGATGATGGAGTTGAGCACGGGATAGGAATCCTCCACGATGCTAAGGAACGCAACGGGCTCACCGGGCTGGGGACCAACCACAGGCTTCTGGTTGAGAGTGTAGACGAACTCGGGGTTCGGCTCGACACCATTCTCGCCCATGAACATGAGGAAGCCCTCTTCAAAGACGATTGTCAGTGTGCCTTCACCTTCGGGAGCTGTAACACCGCTCTTGAGCATGAAGATGACACCATCGTTCTCGTCCGTGTATCCATACCACTCGTAGCCGTCGTAAGGTTCACCATTCCAGAAGTACTTCACTGCCTCTTCGTCATCCTGACCGAGGAAGTTGCTGTCGAAACGGAAGGTAATGTCTCCAAGTTCGGAAACAGTAGCGCCGTTTGCAGGATCGGCCGTCCAGGCGAAATTGGTCTGATTGAGAGTATAAACGAACTCGGGGTTCGGCTCCTCGCCGTTTGCGCCCATCAGCATTGCGAAGCCGGAGCCAATGACTACCTTCAGAGTGCCCTTGCCTTCGGGAGCCTTAACGCCTGACTTGAGCTGGAAGATCACTCCGTCGTTATTGTCGGTGTAACCAAACCACTCATAGCCGTCGTATTCCTCATCGTTCCAATAGAACTTCACGGCCTCTTCATCCTCGATTCCGAGGAAGTTGCTTCCGAAGAGGATTGTGAAATCTCCGATATTCTGAACGGAAGAGCCGTCAGCAGGCTCGGCGGTCCATTCAAAGTCACCTGCGGTTTTTGCCTCCTGATGGAGAATGTAGGCGATTTCGGGAGAGGGGATGCCATCCACAATCACTGAACCGGCGCCCAGGGCGGCGGTCAGAGTGCCGTTGCCGGTAAAGAACACCATTGAGGTCGGTGACTTGGAGATCACGACCTTGTTGTCAACAATGCGGGTGTAGAACTCACCGGCCACGTCAGTGCCGTTCCAGTCGGCTGTCAGCATCGGGGCATTACCCATCACAACCTCAGTTGCGTCCGTGAAAGTGATGGTCATCGTTGTGACATCCTCTACGGTAGCGCCATTTTCGGGATCAAGCGTCCAGGTCAGCTCCTTGGGAGCAGGTGCGCCTACGTGATAGTGGAATACCATCTCGGGGGACTGGATACCGGGAACACCATTTACATTGAAGGTAAATGCTCCGGCGGGCACCACTAATTCGTAGTCGCCATCTTCGAGGCTTTCTACTGTATTTGGGAGAGTCAGAGTGACATATTCCTTGGTATTGCCGGGAGCGGCAGTAGCGCTCATCGTGCAAATCTGAGCACCACGTACTCCATCTTCCACCTCAAAGAGCTTGGCCTTCTTGAATGTCGTGATTTGGGTGTTGTTGTAAGGCTGGGCGGGAGCGAGTATGATCTCGTCGAGGGACTCCACTGTAGCGCCATCCTCGGGATCAATCTCGAACGCAGGAGCTGCAGGAGGAGCGATCTTGTAGTCAATGATGTTGAGCGCCTCGTTGGGCCACGACTTGCCGCCGGCGATCAACTTGTAGCTGTCGGCGGGTACGATAAGCTCGTAATCCGTATATACATTGCCGATATACTGTGAGAACTCGGCATCGGGAGTGAAGATAACGGTGTTACCCTCGGCTGTGATGGTGAACGTGATGTAATCGGTGTTCACAACCTTCAGCTTGGCCTTTGCGCCCTCCGTAACCTCGATGCTGTCGTAGTTGTCGTAAGTCAGCTTCACGGTCGGGTAAACCTTATACTGACCCGGAGCGGGAGAAAGCGTATAGGTCATCTCGGGAGCTGCGGAGCCTTCGATGGTGAAGATCTCGGTCATGGCGGGGTTGCCTACGGTAACTCCGTCAAGAGTAGCCATGAAGTAATTAGCCGGGATGTTCAGCTTATACTCGCCGGGCTCGGTGATCTTATTGACGAAGCTCAGGGACATCTTGCTGCGGAAGATCATCTGCTGCTCGATGGGGAATGATTCTATCACCTTGCCGTCGAGTGTGATGGTCATCGGCTCGTCCGTGCCGAACTTAGACTCGCTCTCGCCGGTGATTTCATACAGTTCCACAACGCTGTACGGGGTGAAGGAAAGACTTGACCAAGGCTTGTCGGTCACGTCGATCACGCTGCCGGCGGCCGGAGTGAAGGTGCCCACGCCCTTGATATAGTAAAGGGTGGCGGCAGCTACGTCATCACCACCGCACTTCAGGAATCCGGCGGGAATCTCTACCTTATATACGCCGTTTTCCTCAAGGTCAGCCTTGGTGAAGTCAAGCTCCACGCGAGTGCCGGCCACGGTTGCCCATGAGCTGTCACCCTCCGAAGAGGCGGCGGAGATGCTTGCTATCTCCTTGTTTTGGAGTTTGAGCACCGCGGGTGAAGTGCACTCCTTATTGAGCGTCACGCTCCGGGTCATGTTGAAATAGACCACGGACATGACGTCATCGGTCTCGATAAATGAATTGACTACGGGATAGGAGTCATCCAGGATGCTCATGAAGGATACGCTCTCTCCAGTTTCTCCCCCCTGGACGTCTCCCTGATGCAGGGTAAAGGAGATGGCGGGCGAGGCAACGCCATCCACAATTACGGAGCCGGCACGAAGCGTGGCCACGAAGGTAGCTTCGCCGGTGAAATCCGTCATGGAGGTCGGATACTTGGAGATCACTACCTCATTGTTGATTACTCGTGTGATGAAGTCGGCGGCTACATCCGCACCATTCCAGCTGGCTGTCAGCATCGGTTCATCACCCAACTTGACCTCGGTGGCACCGGGGAAGCTGATGGTGACAGTGGATGCATCCGCTACTGTTGAGCCATCCGCGGGATCCATCGTCCATGCGATGTCGCCCGTTTCCGCAACAGTCTCCATTGCCACAGGAAGCGATCCGGCTATGGCTGCCGTCAGGGCTGATGCTCCTGCCAGTGCGAAAGCCATAGATAAGTAAATGGATTTCTTCATTAGGATTAGGGTTAGTTAATAAAGATGAGTTAATTAAAAAAGTTGATTTGCCGCGAGATACGACACGTCTCCACAAATTTAGTTATTCTTTTGGTAAAATTCACATTAGGCTATTCGATATATTACAAATGTTCCAAATTTAAGTAATTTTGACCATTATTTTAATTATAAGTAGTTCTTAGGCCCCATCTCACAAAGTCGCCCTGGTGACCCTCATTTTTTGTGAGATGGGGCCTTAGTCTTCCAGCATGTCGGCGGGAGGATTGATGAGCCACACCCTCTCCACTCCACGGGTCAGTGCGGTGTATAGCCAGCGCAAGTAGGATATGTCAAGGTTCTCCTTACGGAGTCCGGCCATGTCGATATATACATGGCGCCACTGTCCACCCTGCGCCTTATGACAGGTGACGCAATAGGCATATTTGGCCTGAAGGGCATTGTAATAGGGATCTTGCGAGGCTGCCATGATACGCTCGTGCTCTCCCCCCCCCTGCTCGGCCATCACGTGCGTGAAGAAACGGTCCATCTCCGCTTTGGGAATGGAGGGGCCTTCAGTTGTCAGCGAGCGAAGCATCAGCTTGGCGCTCACCCTCTCTCCCCCCTGGATGAGCCGGAGCTCCACATCCACGAAGTAGCGTCCGTACATTTTCTCGACCCTTCCTACCCATTCCACCCTCGCCACGTCGCCGTTGGCTATGAAGGTCCTGAGTTTGTTGGCCGCGCTCCAGTAATAATCATTCTTGGCTATCACGATGCGGTCTCCCTGCTGAAGCGGCTCCTCGGCATACATCACCTGGTTGCGTATGGCCATGTTGTAGTCGTTGGCACGCTTGTTGCTGCGGGTGATGATGATTGTCTCCTCGGGCCCCACTTCGCTCCATGAGGTCGAGAGCCTGTCGGGAAGCTCATATCCGTTGACGGCGCGTATGTCATCGAAGCCGCTCACCTTCAGCGGCGGAACCTCCGGCTTGGCCACCCCCTGCGCCGTGAGTCCCGGCAACTTGGGAAGCACCGGGGCATTGACGAAGACGCCGCTCGTGAATATGGATGGAAGAGGGGATGCAGCCGGTTTCTCCATGGCCTTGAAGAGCGCATGGCGCACCGTCGTGGCGTTGTAGAGTATGCCGCTACCCCCCTCCTGTCTCACCGGGATGTCGAGGGTGTAGGTGACGGGAGCAAGACCGAGACGCCTGAGCGTCTCCTCCTTCATTGCAGGGGAATCCTCCTGGCCCACGGGTGGAAGCTGGGCCGTGTCGCCTACGAGAAGCATCCTGCATCCCGGGGCGGAATAGACGTGCCTCACCAGATTCTCGAGCAGGCCGCGACCGCTCCCGCCGGTGACGAGCGAGGCCTCGTCCACGATGAAGAGGGTGTCCTTGTCGCGGTTGGGAGAGAGACAAATGGTCTCGCTTCCCGGAGCGGCCCCCGCCTGAGGATGATAGATGCGACGGTGGATGGTGGAGGATTTACCCCCCGACATACCCCCCGCCACTTTGGCGGCACGCCCCGTCGGAGCAAGCACCACCGTCTTGCGCCCCAACGATTCCAGGGCCTTCACGAAAGCCCCGACGATGGAGGTCTTGCCCGTGCCGGCATAGCCGTTGAGGATGAAGACTCCCCTCGGATCGGCATCCTCCGCGAAGCAGCCCAAGGCCATGATCAGCCCCTCCTGTATCGGGAGGGGGGCGAAGGGGAGAAAATCCCGGAGCCTCCCCGCTATGTCTGTCTCATTCTTTTTCATCCGGCCATGTTTGCCCCCTCGAAACGGGGTTATGTATCAAAATTTTCCCAAAGTTACTAATTAAAGTTAAACCGATAGTAAATATGTCGGGATTTTTTGTTAACTTTGCGAGTGCATTAAGACAGAGGCACCCGAATGGGCCTATATACAGGTAAAAACATTAACTATAACCATAGATTTAGATCACAAGACAATGAAGATTGAAAAGATCATTGGCCGTGAAGTGCTTGACTCACGCGGCAATCCCACAGTAGAAGTAGACGTAATTCTCGAAAGCGGCGTTATGGGCCGCGCAGCCGTTCCCTCCGGTGCTTCCACCGGCGTCAACGAGGCTCTCGAGCTCCGTGACAACGACCCCAAGCGCTACATGGGCAAGGGCGTTCTCAAGGCTGTGGCTAACGTCAACGGTCCCATCGCCGAGCTTCTCAAAGGCCACAACGTGCTTGACCAGATCGGCATCGACGAGGCAATGATCGCCCTTGACGGCACCGAGACCAAGTCAAACCTCGGCGCCAACGCCATCCTCGGCGTTTCCCTCGCCTGCGCCAAGGCTGCGGCAAACTATCTCGACCTTCCCCTCTACAAATACATCGGCGGCGCCAACACCTACGTGCTCCCCGTCCCCATGATGAACATCATCAACGGCGGCGCCCACTCAGACGCCCCCATCTGCTTCCAGGAGTTCATGATTCGCCCCGTGGGCGCATGCTGCTTCCGTGAAGGCATCCGTATGGGCACAGAGGTGTTCCACAACCTCAAGAAAGTGCTCAAGGCCCGCGGCCTCTCCACCGCAGTAGGCGACGAGGGCGGTTTCGCTCCCAACCTCGACGGCACCGAGGACGCCCTCAACGTAATCATCGAGGCCATCAAGGCCGCCGGTTACGAGCCGGGCAAGGACGTGACAATCGGCCTTGACTGCGCCTCCTCCGAGTTCTACAAGAATGGTCTCTACGATTACACCTGGAAGCAGCACGACGGCAAGAAACTCACCTCCCAAGAGCAGGCCGAATATCTCGCGCAGCTCGTGAGCGAATACCCCATCGACTCCATCGAGGACGGCATGGCCGAGGGCGACTGGGAAGGATGGAAGATCCTCACCGACCTCATCGGCAACCGCTGCCAGCTCGTTGGCGACGACCTCTTCGTCACCAACGTGAAATATCTTGAGCGCGGCATCGCCGAGGGTTGCGCCAACTCAATCCTCGTGAAGGTCAACCAGATCGGCTCCCTCACCGAGACCCTCCGCGCCGTCGAGATGGCTCAGCGCAACCGCTACACCGCCGTCATCTCCCACCGCTCCGGCGAGACCGAGGACGCCACCATCGCTGACATCGCCGTGGCTACCAACGCCGGACAGATCAAGACCGGCTCCGCAAGCCGCTCCGACCGTATGGCCAAATACAACCAGCTTCTCCGCATCGAGGAGGAACTCGGCGACCGCGCACAGTACGGCTACAAACTCATCGCCCGCAAATAATTGCGCCGCGTAGAAGAAAAGACAATATCTCACGAGGAGGCGTGCCTGGAAAGCAGACGCGCCTCCTCTCAATGATTATTCCACAATGAAAGCATACGTTTTCCCCGGTCAGGGCGCCCAGTTCACCGGTATGGGCAAAGACCTCTACGACAATAATCCCCAGGCCCGCGAGATGATGGAGAAGGCCAACGAAATCCTCGGCTTCCGCATCACCGACCTCATGTTCGAGGGCACCGAAGAAGACCTCAAGCAGACCAAGGTCACCCAGCCCGCCATCTTCCTTCACAGCGTGGTGCTCGCAAAGAGCCTCGGCGATGACTTCAAGCCCGACATGGTGGCCGGACACAGCCTCGGCGAATTCTCCGCCCTCGTTGCCGCCGGAGCGCTCTCCTTCGAGGAGGGACTCAAGCTCGTCTCCGCCCGCGCCCACGCCATGCAGAAGGCCTGCGAGGCCACCCCCTCGACCATGGCCGCGGTGCTCGCCCTTCCCGATGAGAAGGTGGAGGAGATCTGCTCCACTATCGAGGGAGAGGTAGTGGCCCCCGCCAACTACAACTGCCCCGGACAGGTCGTCATCTCCGGTTCCGTGGCCGGCATCGACGCCGCATGCGCCAAGATGCTTGAGGCCGGCGCGAAACGCGCCATGAAGCTAAAGGTGGGCGGCGCGTTCCACTCTCCCCTCATGCAGCCCGCACAGGAGGAACTCGCCGAGGCCATCGCCGCAGCCAAGTTCCGGATCCCCGTCTGCCCCGTCTACCAGAACGTCGACGGCAAACCCCACACCGACCCCGAGGAAATCAAGGCAAATCTCATAGCACAGCTCACTGCCCCCGTGCGCTGGACACACGGCGTGGAGGCCATGGTGGCCGACGGCGCCGATGAGTTTATAGAGCTTGGACCAGGCAACGTGCTCCAGGGCCTCGTGAAGAAGATAGCCCGCGGCGTGGCCACTTCCGGCAAGCAGTGAGCCCCTCGCCTCTAATCATCAGGATTAATTTTTAATTTTAAATTTTTAATTTTAATCTCCGGACCGGCTTCCACGCCTCCGGATATGAAAAATGAACATAGCTATCGTAGGTGCAAGCGGCGCGGTGGGACAGGAGTTCCTCCGCGTTCTTGCAGAACAGCAGTTTCCCGTCACCTCCCTCCGCCTCTTCGGTTCTAAAAGGAGCGCGGGCTCGGTAATCGAATTCAAAGGTACACCCATCACCGTGGAGGAGCTCACCCATGACTCCGATTTCTCGGGCGTAGACATCGCTTTCACCTCCGCCGGTGCCGCCACGTCAAAGGAATTTGCCGACGTCATCACCCGCCACGGTGCTGTCATGATCGACAACTCCTCGGCCTTCCGCATGGACGCCGATGTGCCCCTGGTCGTGCCCGAAGTCAACGCCGCGGATGCCCTTGACCGTCCGCGCAACATCATCGGCAATCCCAACTGCACCACCATCCAGATGGTAGTGGCCCTCAAGCCCATTCATGACCTCTCCCCGGTGAAGCGCGTGCACGTGGCCACCTACCAGGCCGCCTCAGGAGCCGGAGCCGCCGCCATGGAGGAACTCCGTGCCCAGTATGGTCAGATTGAGCGCGGCGAAACACCCGTCGTGAATAAATTCGCCCACCAGCTCGCCTACAACCTCATCCCGCAGGTGGATGTATTCCTTGACAACGACTACACCAAAGAGGAGATGAAAATGTATCATGAGACGCGCAAGATAATGCACGCCCCCGAGTTGAGCGTATCGGCCACGTGCGTGAGGGTGCCTGTGCTTCGCGCCCACAGCGAAGCCATCTGGGTGGAGACCGAATCCCCCGTCACCCCCGCCCAGGCAAAAGCGGCCTTTGAAAAAGCCCCGGGCCTTGTCGTGATGGACGACCAAGAAAACGGCCTCTATCCCATGCCCCTTGACCTCACCGGGAAAGACCCCGTCTACGTAGGCAGGATCCGTGCCGACATATCGGACGACCGCGGCCTCACCTTCTGGGTAGTAGGCGACCAGATCAAGAAAGGCGCCGCCCTCAACGCCGTCCAGATCGCCCAATGGCTCCTCGCCAACGACTCCCGCCTCGCCCGCTGACCCTTCCCCCCTCTCCTCCCTCCTCTCCCCTCTCCTCTCTCCTCCCCTAAAAAGCAAATAGGATCCGAAAGGCAAGCCTTTCAGCGATCCCCAAAGGCTCCGCGCCACAATCCAAAAGCACAAGCCCGGCAAAGCCGGCAAAACCAAAAGCCGGCAAAAGCACAAGCCCGGCAAAACCAAAAGCCGGCAAAGCCGGCAAAACCAAAAGCCGGCAAAAAAGTGCGAAGCCTTTGGGTATCGCCGGGAGGCCCCGGCCTCCCGCTCCAAGCCACAGGAGGCCGGGGCCTCCTCAATATTTACCCTCCAAAATCCAAGCCAAAATGGGAAGAAGACTGCCCGGCCATGACTACCGGGCCAAATGCATCTACCACATCACTATGACAAAAGCCCCCGAAGCACCCATCTTCGGCCACCTCACCGGCGGCGTCACTTCCCCTAAAATCAAATACTCAGCCGCCGGACTCACAATCTTCCGCCATCTTCACTATCTACCCACCCTGAGCCCGCACATCCGACTCACGCAATACCAGATCATGCCGGACCATATCCATCTGCTCATCTTCGTGACGGCAAGACTGGACTCCCATCTCGGCAACTACATCGGACATTGGAAGAATCGCCTCAACAAAGAGGCAGCCGTGCTGCTATCCTCTCCACCCCTCTTTTCCGAAAACTTCCATGACCGCATCATATTTCCCGATCAAGACCTGGGCACCATCTTGGAGTATATCCGCAAAAACCCCTACCGTCTGGCCGTACGCCACGCCACTCCCGACTACTTCCGCCGCATCCGAAGCTACAACATCTCAGGCCATGACTATCAGCTCTACGGCAATCCCTTCCTATTGCGCAATCCCTTCAAATCAGCTGTCATAGTCCACAGCCGCTACTCTGAAGCGGAACGGGCCGCCCACCGTGAAAAATGGTTGCACACCGCCGAAAACGGTGGCGTGCTCGTCTCGCCTTTCATTTCCAAAATGGAAAAAGCCATCCTTCAGGAGGCACTCGAGACAGGAGGGCGAGTGATCCGCATCCAGAACACACCCTTTCCCTCCGACCGTTTCAAGCCATCGGGCCGTGAGTTTGACCTCTGCGTCCGCGGCCAACTGCTCCTGATAGCACCCTTCCCGCACAATGGCAATCAGAATAGCCCCATCTCCTCGATAAAAGCTCAGTACAGCCCTTTTCTTCCTTCGGGCATAATTCCGAGTGAGAAAGTAACCCGTGGCGAATGTAAAAGCATGAATGCCCTGGCCGAAGCCATCGCCGCCGGCCTATAAAAGAGAGCATCCGCACATAAAGGAGCATCTGCACACAATAAGGAGAGTGCCATCCGAGCCGGATGGCACTCTCCTTATTGTGTGCAGATGCTCTTGTGTGCAGATGCTCCTTGTTATATGAAGAGCCTGCTTATGATATGAAAATATGCGGGATCAAAATGAAAGAGGGGGAGGCTCCCCTCGCCACCGGGGAGGTTCACTTCGCCGCGGGGCAAGGAGCCCGGGCCAATGCTCGCAGTTGCGCGCGAAGCCTTTGGGTATCGCCGGGAGGCCCCGCCTCCTGCTTGGGGCGCGGAGGGGAGGGGCCGAAAGCAGGACTGCGGAGCGCAGGGGTCGAAAGCAGGACTGCGGAGGGGAGGGGCTGCTCGGGGGCACCGGCCGTAGGGCTATCAGCGCAGGGGCTTCACTTTCTTGCTGGAGGTCAGCAGGTAGATGATAAGCAGGGCGTAGGCTACACAGCCGAGGATCTGCGTCAGCTCGAAGCTGAGCGGGCTGGTGTATTCAAAGCCGGCAAAGCGTGTGATAGCGGCAAAAACGCCGAAGAGCGCACCTCCGGCGATGAGACCCGAGGAAATCAGAGTGCCGCGGTCACGGCGGGCGTCATTGACCTTCTGATTCTTAGAGGAGTTGCTGACGAAATATGCTACTGCACCTCCCACAAGCATGGGAGTGTTGAGTGAAAGGGGAATGAACATGCCCAGGCAGAATGCGAGCGCGGGCACGCCCAGCCAGTTGAGGATAAGCGCGAGGATGGCACCGGTCATGTATAGAATCCAGGGGGTATCGCCGCCCATCATCAAAGGCTCTATCACACTGGCCATAGCATTGGCCTGGGGAGCTACAAGTGCGTTCTCACCCTCGAAGCCATACACCTGGTTGAGCACCATGATCACGCCGCCGACTGTAGCTGCCGAGACAAGTGTGCCCAGGAATTTCCAGCTCTCCTGCTTCTTGGGTGTCGAGCCGAGCCAATAGCCGATTTTGAGGTCGGTGACGAATCCGCCCGCCATCGAGAGAGCCGTGCAGACCACACCGCCGATCACCATTGAGGCTACAATACCGCTCGTGCCGCTCAGACCGATACCAACGAAGATGGCGGAGGCGATGATAAGCGTCATAAGCGTCATGCCCGACACAGGGTTCGAGCCCACGATGGCAATTGCATTTGCAGCTACGGTAGTGAAAAGGAAGGCAATCACGGCCACAACGAGCCAGGCCACTACTGCCTGCCAGAGCGTGCTGATAACACCGAACCAAAAGAAAAGGAGCACCGCGATGAGGGCAAGAGCCGAGAAGAACACCACGTGTTTCATTGAGATGTCAGTCTGCCAGCGTACCTCCTTGGCGCCGGTCTGCTTGCCCTTGAGCTCGCGGGCCGCCAGGCCCACGGCCTGCATGATGATGGGCCAGGACTTGATGATGCCTATCACACCGGCCATGGCTATGCCGCCGATACCCATCTTGCGCGCGAAATCGGAGAAGAGCGCATCCGTGGTCATGGCCTGAAACTCGGGCGACCCGTAGGTGCCGAGCAGAGGAATGACAATCCACCATACGAATATCGAACCGGCGAAAATCACGAAGGCATACTTCAGACCCACGATATATCCGAGGCCGAGAAGGGCGGCCCCGGTGTTGCAGCTGAGCACGAGGCGTGTCTTGTCCATGATAGCCGTACCCCATGCGGAGGCGGTGGAAGTGACGGTCTCAGCCCACCATCCGAATGTGGCCACACAGTAGTCATATATACCTCCCACGAGCATGGCCGAAATCAGAGTCTTGGCCTGGCCACCCTCCTTAGAGGCTCCCGAGCCGGCTCCGGAGATGAGCACCTGTGTCGTGGCGGTAGCCTCCGGGAAGGGATACTTGCCGTGCATATCCTTCACGAAATAGCGACGGAAGGGAATGAAGAAAAGAATACCAAGTATACCTCCGAGCAACGAACTCAGGAAAATCTGGTAAAACTGCACCGTGATGTCCGGATACTTGGCCTGGAGGATAAAGAGGGCAGGCAGGGTGAAGATGGCACCCGCCACGATCACGCCCGAACATGCGCCGATAGACTGGATTATGACATTCTGGCCAAGGGAATTCTTCTTGCCCAGGGCATTGGAAAGACCCACGGCGATGATGGCGATGGGGATTGCGGCCTCGAACACCTGGCCCACCTTCAGGCCGAGGTAAGCGGCTGCCGCACTGAACACGATCGCCATCACCAGACCGGTGATGACCGAATAGGGGGTGACTTCCTGCTGGTCATGGGCCGGATGCATCACCGGAGAATACTGCTCGTCGGCAGCAAGCTCCCTGAACGCATTCTCCGGGAGACCCGTCGGAGTCAGTGGTTCTTGACTGTTACTCATGATTAGGTTAGCTAATTGAACAAATTTTTCGCGAATTTAATCATTTTTTACTGTTTTATGAAATTACTTTAAAAATTTTATCTATATTTGCGGCGGAAAAACAATTCCGGTGTGCGACATACCGGACTCCTTTTTCAACCAACCTAACTTTTCAAAACTCTAAAAGATGAAAAAATCCTTACTTCTGTCCGCCGCCGCCATGGCTATCCTGGCTGCAAACGCCGAGACAAAAATTTACACTTCCGATGAACTCGGCATCATCGGGGGAGTCTCCAGCAACGGTCGCTATGCGGCTATCTACGACGACGAGAACAATCTCGGCTATATCTGGGACGCCGAGAATCCCGAAGAGTTCAAGCTCATCGACGGTGTTGAGTCCGGCAAAGTGGAGCTCTATGCCGTCAGCGACAACGGAATCGCCGTAGGTGCTTACAGCGTAAAGGGCACCTATTATTACTATCCCTGCTACGTCACTCCCGACGGTACGGTGCATGATCTCCCCCGCGTACCCCACACACTCTACACGAACTACGCCACATGCGTGAACTCCGATGCCTCGGTTATCACCGGCTATATGCACTTCAACGACCCCGATCCCGACATACCGGGCAAGTACACCCCGGCCCAGTGGTTCCGCAACGAGGACGGAGAGTATGACGTCGTGATCTACAACGACCTTGACCTGCCCCCCCATCAGGGCTTCATCACCACCGCAGCCAGCGAGGATGGCCGTGTGATCGCAGGACGCCTGTACTGCGCCGCAGGATCCGAAATTCCCGCTCTTGTAGTGGACGGCGAACTCAAATACTGGAACAAGCTCGAGACCCGCATAGAGCCCTTCATCTACAAAGGACAGATCCTCGACTACTACGAGGAATACTATATCGACGGCTTCCATGACGGTGCAAACGCAGAGTACTTCAGCGGTCAGTTCAGCGACATGGATGCCTGGGGCAACGTATATGGATACCGCACTCACGTGGAAGACCTCAACGAAGAGACCGGCGAGGGCAAACTCGTGATGACCTCCTGCATCTACAACTACAACGACGACGAATGGTGGGATATGCCCAACACCGGCGGCGTACAGGGATTCTCCTGCGGTCTCAACCGCGAGTATATGTTCACCCGAGGCAACCGCATGGTCGTTGCCGGCGAGGATGTGGACGAGGTGAAGAGCCTCACCTCGGAGTTCGGCTTCAGCGCCCCGATGTCCATCACCGGCGTTATACGCTGCTCCAAAGATGGCAAGGTACTCGGCGCCAACACCGAGCTCAGCAACCCTGCTACAGGCGAATACCAGTACTTCCCCATGCTAATCGTGCTTGACGAGCCTCTCGTCGAAGATCCCGGTAGCGGAATCGAGATTGTGAAGGGAAATGACATGACTCTCCTTCTCTCCACCGGCCGCATCGACATCATAGGTGGCGAAGGATATGTGTATGATCTCAACGGTCGCCTCGCAGGCATCGGCTCCACCATCCATGTAGCCCCCGGAGCATACGTAGTCAAGGTCGGCGAAGCCACACGCAAGGTGATGGTGAAGTAATCCGGCCGGGATTAAAATTTCCTGTTTCCAATATCAAGACTCTAACAAAATGAAGCATTTGGCATTACTGTCATTGCTGACCCTCACGACGCCGATGTGGGCTTCCACATCGGCGCCGTCAAATATATGGCAGGCGAAGTTCTCCGGAGGATCACTTTCCGGCATCGTGGCAAGCAAGGGTCAGACCACACCCGTCAAGGGATATTACAAGCATGGTTTCACGGAGCAGGGATGGACTGTGGATCAGTTCGGCTCCGATATGTGCGCGTTATGCCCCACCTCGACAAACGTCGAGACTCCCATTAACGCCGCTATGCGCACTCCTTCTTTCACCATACCCGCCGAGGGCGCAGTGCTCACGTGGTCCGCACGCTCCGTACTCCCGGGCATGGAGGAGTCATACGAAGTGGTGATTGCCGAACCCGATGGCACGGAGACTGTCGTAGCCACGGTCGAGGCCGAATCATCCCGTAGATTCGTCACCCGATCCGTATCGCTCGAGGAATTTGCCGGCAAGAATGTCAGCGTGATAATGCGCTGCACCAGTTCCAACAAGTATATGCTCGCCGTCAAGGAGATGATGGTCGGAAACTCCTCCTCGTACTGCGTCAATGCCCGCAACACCTCCATGCGCTACGCCCAGAACGCCGTGCCGCAGGGGAGCCTGTTCATGGTGACGGGCGAGCTCCTCAACACCGGCAATCTCGCGCTTCCGAGAGGCACCGAGCTCCGGGCCATGTTCGGAAATGACATCATAGGCTCCATGACTCTCGACGAAGACCTCGCATCGGCAGCCACCCTTAGCTTCAGCTTCCCGGCTGATGCCCGAGACAATGCCACCAGTGCCTACGAGGTGCAGCTCGTAACTCCCGAAGGGACGCCCGAGACCCTCTTCGAGTCCGACGTGACACGCTCTTACTTCGTGCGCAACCATTTCATTGACGAGGGTACCGGCGTATGGTGTAACAACTGTCCGCAGGGTGCGCTTGAAATCGATGACCTCGAAGAGGAATTTCCCGATCAGATCATACCCGTCTGCACGCACGTCAACGATGTATTCGCCAATGTAGGCTACTGGCCCAATCTGGATTTTTACGCAGTGCCCTATTTCATGCTCAACCGCAATCACTCCACTGCATTCAGCGACACCCGCAAGTTTGACGGTCACCTCAACGTCCCCACCATCGCCGGGCTGACCATGAAGAAATGCGAAATCTCGCGTAACCGCCAGCAGGCCACTGTCGAGATTTACATCACCGTATCAGAAGACCTCAACAACGCTTCCGGCCGCTACGGAGTGGGATATGTGATGACCGCCCCCTTCTACGTGCCTGACGGCGACAAGTCCTTCATGCAGCAGAATATGAGTTCTTCGGCCAAGGCAAGACAATATTATTTCCTTCCCAACGTTATACCATCAAGCCTATCATTCTATCGCCACGTTTCACTGACTTCCGGCTATGCTTTCACTCCGGTGCCCGGATCTCTTCCGGAGAGCGTGAAGGCGTATGACGCTGTGACGACGGAACTGCAACTGAATTGTCCCGATATGGTGCCCACGATAGACGAGGCCACTCTCGTGGCTTTCGTGCTTGACACGACCGATGGAAGCATCCTCAACGCCGTGTCTTACAAAATCGGTGATGAAATCGATGAAAACGTCGGCACCGGCATGGTGACCCTCGGGGAGGAAGTTACCCAGGGTGCTCCCGAGTATTACACCCTCCAGGGCATCCGCGTCGCGAATCCCCAGGCAGGACAGATGGTGATAGAACGCAGAGGCTCATCCGTACGCAAGTTCATAGCTCGCTGAACGGAAACACTGCATCAATCACTTGAACCTATTTTTCAGATCAATGAAACACATCATCATTCCAATAGCCGCGTTCCTCGGAACAACGCTGACGCTCTCCGCCCACACCACGCTGTTTGACCAGAACTTTGACGGTGACTGGACGGAGGACTTCCCCACACTGCTGGATCTGGACGATCTGCCCCCGTATAGCAACGTCAACCCGCTGTTCATGAATTCCGACGGCGTGTCGATGCCCTGGTGGCACCTGCGCGACGCCCAGACCTCTACCGACCGCTTCCTCTGCTCTCACTCCCTCTACCAGTATGACGGCGCGTCAAACGATTGGGTGTCCTCGCGTCCGATCACGATTCCCTCTGAGGGATTCAACCTGACCTTCGGCGCACAGTCCCTTATCTTCCGTGTTGGCGGCGCCCTTTCGGACCTGCGCGTTTTCATCACCGAGGAGCCTATTTCCGCCGACAACCTGCCGACGGAGCCTGTGCTTTTCGTCGAGCAGGTGGGCGAAGGCAAGTCCGCCGATGTCCTCGAGGGTGACTTCATCCCATTTGAAATCAACCTTGACAAGTGGGCCGGCAAGACCATCTACATCAGTTTCGCCAATCTCAACTACGGTCAGGACATCCTGGCTATCGACAATGTGCTCGTGCAGCGTCTTGACAAAGCCGAGATCACCCAGACCCCTCCTCCCCCCTACGTGCTCAACGGCGCATATCCCGTCTCCGTGACCGTGAAGGCGACCGACGCCGAGGGCCTTCCCGAATGGACCCTCACCTTCGATGACGGCACGGGCAATCCCGTCGTGAAAGAGGGCACCCCCCTCAAGAACGGCGAATCCGTGACATTCGATTTCACCGGTACCGTCGAGGCTGACCGGACTGCGGTATTCACCTCCACACTCGATGCTCCCGGCATGATTTCCATCACTGCCGAGGGTGCCGTCACCGGTATGGCCTTCATGCCCAAACATCGCGTCCTCTTCGAGGAGGCCACGGGCACATGGTGTGGCAACTGCCCCCTGGGCGCCTACACCGTGGAGAGCATGATGAAGGATGAGGACATGCGTGACCGCGTCGTGCCCGTATCCATCCACATTCCCGGCAACGGCAACGACTACATGATCAACGAGTATTACGCCTCCATGTTCGCCGTTAACTCCGCTCCCATGGTGCGTCTTGAGCGCGACGTGCGTCCCATCGGGTTCGCAAACGCCGATATGCTCTATGACCCCTCGAATCCGCTCACTATGGCATACGCCGTGCGCGAACTTTCGGAGAAGGCCACACTCGCTGACATCTCCATCGAGGCATGGTATCCCGATGGCATCGCGCTCAACGAGGCCGATCGGATGAATGTCAAAGTAACTGTCACTCCCGCTGTCACTCTCGGCAGCAACTACGCCATCGGACTGGTGATGACCGAAAACAACGTCTTCCTCCCCAGGAATCCGGCATGGATGCAGGAGAACTATTTCTCCGGAGTCGACCTTGAAAGCGGACTCGGAGGGTGGACGAATCTTCCCAAGCGTGTGGTCAACTACCGTTTCCAGGATGTGGCACGCGGAGTATGGGGATACCGCGGTGGTGCAGGCTCGCTCCCCGAGCTGCTCCCCATGGGGGTGGATCAGGTGTTCGAGACTCCCATCGACATCCCCGACACGCTTCTCGAAAGCGGATATGACGAGAACGCTACCGTGATCTCCCCCGCTATCAACCGCGAGAACGTCGTCATGGTGGCATATCTCATCGACACGGAGACCAACCGTGTGATCAACGCCGCCTCCGTACCCCTTACCGAGAAAGCCGAGCAGCGCTTCACTGTGGAAGACCTCATCAAGGAGAATCAGAGCTCCGTCGATGGTATCGAAATCGATGATATGGACGCTGAACCCGTCTACTATAACCTTCAGGGCATCCGTCTTGATGCTCCCGTGGCCGGAGAGCCTGTCATCGAGCGTCGCGGATCCTCCGTACGCAAGTTCATTGCAAGGTAAAGACCCGCTCACGTAGCGTAATATACAGACCGGGCGAAAGTTTATTCCTGCTCAGGAATAAACTTTCGCCCGGTTTTTTTATCTAAAAATGGAATTAGTATAAAAAATATCCACAATTCCGTATCAATGAAACATATCTGTCTTCCGCTCCTGCTGACATTGGCCTCCCCTCTCGCGCTCCTTGCCGACGGCTCCGTGTCAGGCCGTGTGGTCAATAAAGCCACGGGCCAGCCCATGGACTACGTCTCGGTCCAGCTCATCGACTCCAGCGGTAAACCCCTCCCCATCGGCACCAACACCGCCGAGGACGGCACGTTCACCCTGCCCAAAACCGCCGACGGCAAATATTCCGTCAAAATCTCGAATATCGGCTCCGTCGATCAGGAACGCCCCGTCGTTATCGCAGGTAATGATGTCAATATCGGGGTCATCAGACTCGCCGATGACGCCAAGCTGCTGCAGGAAGTCGTCGTGGAGGGAGTCCGCTCCCAGATGCGCTTCGAGCTTGACAAGAAAGTGTTTCAGGTAGATGCCAACATAGTGGCTTCCGGACAGTCCGCCAGCGAGCTGCTTGAGTCGATTCCCTCCGTGGAGGTGGATCAGGACGGTGAGGTGTCGCTGCGCGGCAACTCCTCCGTGACCGTCTGGATCAACGGCAAGGAGTCGGGCCTCACCGCCGACAACCGCGCCCAGATTCTCGAGCAGATACCGGGCGAGACCATCGACCGCATCGAGGTCATCACCAACCCCTCGGCCAAATACTCGCCCGAAGGCACCGCCGGTATCATCAACATTATCCTCAAGAAAGACCGCAAGGGTGGATATTTCGGCTCGGCCGAAATCGGGGCCAACACCCGCGGAGGGGCCAATGCCGGTTTCAACATCAACTACAACAGCTCGAAATGGGAGTCTTATGCCTCCATAGGGTGGCGTATGCGCCACAACACCGACGGTGGCTCCACCTCCCGTCGCACATACACCGACGACACCCCCTCCGTCGATGGCAAGGAGGCCTTCCTCAATTCCGACGGAAAGCAGCGCAACCACGGCAACAATGTCTTCGTGCGCCTCGGTACCACCTGGCACGCCACGGAAAAGGATGCCATCTCCGCTTCGGCTTTCGGAATGTTCGGCCATCGCTGGGGCTCCAGCTCCTCCCTCTACACCTCCAACCTCACGGACCACTGGCTCTCCGATTCGCAAAGACGCTATTTCCGCTCCGACAACCGTGGAGTTCACGCCGAGTTAGGCTACAAGCATGAATGGAGCGACAACCACACCCTCGACCTCAACGTCGCCTACAACCACTGGGGAGGCCCGCAGTATAACGAGTATTATGAAAACTACGGCTGGCCCGAGGACACCTCCGGTACCGGGACACTCCCCCCGCAGGAGGATGAATACCGCGAGCAGACCACCAGTATCAACCTCAACTCGTATGAGGCCAAGGTGGACTATGCCAATCATTTCACCTCATGGCTGAAACTTGAAGCGGGATTTCAGGGCAATTACAGCCACGAGAACACTCCGGTCAACACCCTCACCGGTACGGTGCAGGCCGATGCGACCGTCGCACCCGAACTTTACAACCGCTTCATTTATCAGAACAACGTGTCGGCCCTATATCTGACCCTGGGTGGAAACGTGGAGAAATTCTCCTATTCGGCCGGACTCCGCGCCGAGGCCTGGCAGGTGCGCACCCGTTCCCTCGAATGGGGCGAGACCAAAGAGGATGTGCCCCTCTACCGCAAGAACTTCTTCTCCCTCTTCCCCTCGGTGTTCCTCTCCTACTCCCTCCCCCATGACAACGAGCTCCAGATAAACTACACCCGCCGCATACGCCGCCCCTGGGGAGGAATGTTGAACTCCTTCCGCGACATGCAGGATCCCACCGACATCTCCTTCGGTAATCCGGAACTCGAACCGCAGTATTCCAACTCCTTCGAGCTGAACTACATCAAGTCCTGGACCATGCATCTCATCTCCCTCTCGGCATATCTGCGTACCTCCGACAACGTGATGAACCGCATCTCCTACATGGCCGACAACATCCTCTACACCACATGGGCCAACGTAGCCAACGAGACCAACACCGGAGCCGAGATCGTGGTTAAGAACAACTTCAAGGTAGTGGATCTCACCACCACCTTCAACCTCTACAACAACCACATTGACGCCTGGGAATACAGCTTCCCCTTCGAGGGTAACCTCTACCCCGTCTCCGGCAAGGGCAACGACTCCTTCGCGTGGGATGTCAGGTGCATGGCCAACGTGCGTCTCCCCTGGTCACTCTCGTTCCAGGCCACGGGACGCTACGCCTCCAAGATGCTCACCGCACAGGGCTCGCGTCAGGGTGGCTGGAGCGTGGACGCGGGACTGCGCCGCAATTTCGGCAACTGGAGCGTGTCGGTCAACTGCCGCGACATCTTCGACTCCCGCAAGTTCAAGAACACCACCGAAGGCGTGAACTATACCCAGTACAGCGAACGCTGGCGCGGCGGACGCACCTTCCAGTTCACCGTCAAGTATGCCTTCGGCAACATGAAGTCAAAGAACCGTCAGAACACCTCCGCCGAACCCATGGACGGCTCCGGATATGGCGAGACCGATTTCTAAAGGTTGAAGTAGTAAGTGCCTGTGGGGAGTACCGTGTAGAAATTATAGGTATTTCCCCGCAGGTAATAGCTCGTGTTGTAGGCGTTGGCATCGATGCCGCGCACCCACATATCCGTCCAGGGATTGTAGGCGTTGAGCACCGTGACGTTATACTGCATGCCGTTCCACGTGTAGCCCACCCTCAGGGGAATGGTGCGCCACACCCCGTACGAGTCATACCCGCAGGCCATCACGGTGACGGTCCCCTGGTTCTGCCACCCCGGACTCCCCACGCTGATATTGAAATTCACGCTCGATCCGTTGTTCCAGGGACCTCCCCAGTTGGAGGGCGGAGGCATACCGGGTCCGCCGGGACCATCCGAGGGATAGTAGCCACCCCCGCTCCCCGGAGCGGGAAGGCTATTGCCTCCGAACCCCCCTCCTCCGAAACCGCCCCCGCCGGGGCCGCTTCCGGAACCGGGTGCCGGAAGACTGTTCTGCGCGAGGCCCCCCCCGCAGAAGCATATAGCCGTCAAGATCGCGAAAGCTGCTCTTGCGAATCCCCTCTTATCCGATATTCTCTGATTTCCCTTTTTCATAATCTTAAGCATTTGGTGCGCGGGCCGCGAGGGCTCCGCACTATTTTTTGTTAAAATAACAAACCGCACCCCCCGGCGGTTTGTTACCGTGTATATCGAATTTAAAAATATATCGAAATCACAGGATTATGAATTATCTCACTCAAGACAAACTCGTCATCGTGGGAGCCGCCGGAATGATCGGCTCCAACATGGCTCAGACCGCGATTATGATGGGGCTCACCCCCCACATCTGCCTTTACGACCCATACGAGCCGGGTCTGAAGGGTGTGGCCGAAGAGCTCAACCAGTGCGGCTTCGAGGGGCTGAACCTCACCTATACCTCCGACATCGCCGAGGCTCTCAAGGATGCCAAATATATCGTCAACTCCGGAGGCGCGGCCCGTAAGGCCGGCATGACGCGTGAGGACCTTCTCAAGGGTAACGCCGCCATTGCCGAGGAGTTCGGCAAGAACGTGCGTCAGTACTGCCCCGACGTGAAGCACATCGTGGTGATATTTAACCCCGCCGACATCACGGGCCTCATCACCCTGCTCTACTCCGGCTTGAAGCCCTCGCAGGTGTCCACTCTCGCCGCGCTTGACAGCACGCGTCTGCGCAACGAACTGGCCAAGTGGTTCAAGCAACCCGCCGACAATATCGTCAATTGCCGCACCTATGGCGGCCACGGCGAGCAGATGGCCGTGTTCTCCTCCACCACGAAGGTCAACGGACGCCCCCTTGTGGACTTCATCGGAACAGAAGAACTTCCCGCCGACGAGTGGGACAAGCTCCGTCAGCGTGTGGTGCAGGGTGGCAAGGCCATCATCGACCTGCGCGGCCGCAGCTCCTTCCAGAGCCCTGCCTATCTCTCCATAGAGATGATCGCGGCAACTATGGGAGGCAGGATGTTCCGCTGGCCTGTCGGCACTTACGTCAACAATTCCCGCTTCCGGCACATCATGATGGCCATGGAGACCACCGTCGACAAGAACGGCGTGACCGTGCAACCCTTCTCCGGCACCCCCGAGGAAGAGGCCGAGCTTGACAAGAGCTACCGCCACCTATGCGAGCTGCGTGACGAGGTCATAGCCATGGGAGTCATGCCCCCCGTGGACCAGTGGGGCGAACTGAACCCCAACCTCATGCAGCCTACGGCCCCCGACGCCTGCTGAACATTATCGAAATCATAAGAAAGCCTTCAAATTTGAACACTTACTTACCGTTGAAGCAAAAAATCCTCAGATACTCCCTTTATCTGAGGATTTTTTTATAAATTTGCAGATTAAAGAAAAAATCAGCAAAATCGACTACAATGGCAAAACAAGAAGATGTCTTCAAGACCATAATAGCCCATGCCAAGGAGTATGGATTCGTGTTCCAGTCAAGCGAAATCTACGACGGCCTCTCAGCCGTCTACGACTACGGCCAGAACGGCGTGGAACTCAAGAACAACATCAAGCGCTACTGGTGGGAGGCGATGACCATGCTTCATGACAACATCGTGGGCATAGATTCCGCAATCTTCATGCACCCCACCATCTGGAAGGCATCCGGCCATGTGGACGCATTTAACGACCCCCTTATCGACAACCGCGATTCCAAGAAGCGCTACCGCGCCGATGTACTCATCGAGGATGAGATCGCCAAGTTTGATGAAAAAATCAACAAGGAGGTGGCCAAAGCCGCCAAGCGTTTCGGCGAGGCCTTCGACGAGGCGCAGTTCCGCTCCACCAACGCTCGCGTGCTCGAACACCAGGCCAAGCGCGACGCACTGCACACCCGCTTCTCCGAGGCAATGAACGCCAACGACCTTGCCGAGCTCAAGCAGATCATCCTCGATTATGAAATCGCAGACCCCATAAGCGGCACGCGCAACTGGACCGATGTGCGCCAGTTCAACCTCATGTTCAAGACCGAAATGGGCTCCACGGCCGACGGTGCCATGGACGTCTATCTCCGCCCCGAGACGGCGCAGGGCATCTTCGTCAACTATCTCAACGTTCAGAAGACCGGACGTATGCGCCTCCCCTTCGGCATCGCCCAGATAGGTAAGGCCTTCCGCAACGAGATCGTGGCCCGTCAGTTCATCTTCCGTATGCGCGAGTTCGAGCAGATGGAGATGCAGTTTTTCGTGCGCCCCGGTGAAGAACTGAAATGGTTTGAATTCTGGCGCCAGACCCGTCTGCGCTGGCACAGGAACCTCGGCCTCGGAGATCAGAAATACCGCTTCCATGACCACGAGAAGCTCGCCCACTACGCCAACGCCGCCACTGACATCGAGTTTCTCATGCCCTTCGGCTTCAAGGAGGTGGAGGGTATCCATTCCCGCACCAACTTCGACCTCTCCCAGCATGAGAAGTTCTCCGGAAAGAAGATACAGTATTTCGACCCCGAGCTAAACGAGAGCTATGTCCCCTACGTCATCGAGACCTCCATCGGCGTGGACCGCATGTTCTTGAGCGTCTTCTGCTCCTGCTATGAGGACCAGGACCTCGGCAACGGCGACCGCCGCGTCGTGCTCCACTTCCCCGCACCCCTCGCTCCGGTGAAGTGCGCCGTGCTTCCCCTGGTCAAAAAGGATGGTCTCCCCGAAAAGGCTCGCGAGATACAGCACCGTCTGCGCTTCGATTTCACCTGCCAGGTAGACGAGAAGGACTCCATCGGCAAGCGTTACCGCCGCCAGGATGCCATCGGTACCCCCTACTGCATCACGATAGACCATCAGACCCTCGAGGACAATACCGTCACGCTCCGCCATCGCGACACCATGGAGCAGGAGCGCGTGGCCGTAGACGACCTCGAGAAGATTCTCGCCGAGAAGGTATCGCTCAATTCCCTCCTTAAAAAACTGCTTTGATAAGAAATTGATATGAATAAGATTCTCACATTCATCGCCGCCCTGATGATGCTCTGCTCCATGACAAGCTGCAACTACAACTCCCTGGTGGAGAAGCAACAGGGAGTGGAACAGGCCTGGGCGCAGGTGGAAAACCAATATCAGCGTCGCGCCGACCTCATCCCCAACCTCGTCAATACGGTCAAGGGGTATGCGGCCCACGAGAGCTCCACTCTCGAGGCCGTCACCAACGCACGCGCCGGCCTGAGCAAAGCCTACAACGAGGCTAACGCCGTGGAGGATCCCGCCGCAAACGTGCAGCAGTATCTCGACGCCCAGCAGAAGCTCAAGGGGGCGCTTGACATCTATGTCAACGCCGTGCGCGAGGCCTACCCCGACCTCAAGGCCAACACCAACTTCATGAACCTCCAGACCCAGCTCGAGGGCACCGAGAACCGTATCGCCACGGAACGCCGCAGATACACCGAGGCCGTGCAGTCCTACAACACGGCCATCAAGAAATTCCCCACCAACATCTATGCCGGATGGTTCGGGTTCTCGGAGAAGCAGCAGTTCAAGGCCGAGGCCGGCGCTGAGAAAGCCCCGAAAGTGGAATTCTGACTCCCTGACTCCATTACGCATAATGAAACCGCAATACGCAGCAGCATCGCTCCTGACCATCCTCGCCCTCTCCGGATGCCTGGGAAAGAACGACTCCACCGACTACACAGAGTGGCGCAAGACCAACGAGGCTTACGTAACCACCGTGCAGGACTCCGTGTCACCCCAAGGCACACCCCTCTATACGAAGGTCACACCCGACTGGGCCCCTACGGCGTGGATCATGATGAAATGGCACAACGACCGTGCCCTGACGGCATCCGCTCTCTCCCCCCGCGACAACTCCACTGTAGACGTCATCTATTCCCTGCGCAATATCAACGGCACCCTTATTGATTCATCATGGGCCCGCCGGGACAGCATCTACCGCTGCCGCCCCTGTAACAACGTAGTGGGCTTCTGGCGCGCGCTCACGGAGATGCACGTTGGCGACCATGTGACCGCCGTAGTACCCTGGACCGCAGGCTACGGCGCCTTCGGATCAGGCTCGATTTCCCCATACACCACACTCGTATTTGACATCCGCCTCAAAGCCATCGAGGGCTTCGAGACCCCATATTGACCACGGCCCATGAAAACCTCCGCCATTTTTACGATTCTCACGGCAACCTCGCTGGCCGGTACGGCTGCGATGACAGCCGGTCAGGCCGACACTCCGCAGGTGCTCGGCTTCAGCGCCTGGAAGGCCGCCCCGAAAGCAGATTTTCCCATCCCGGCTACGGCTGATTCAGCCGTCGGCCCCGCCAATGAATTTAAAATCACCGACCTCCTCGGCGCGCGCCGCGCGGCTCGCCGCACGGAGGCCCTGTCGCAGGACTGGACCACCATCCTCCCCTCCGCGGACAGCACCCTCACCCTCACCCGCCCCGAGCAGGGGGCCAGGCTACACACCCTCTTCACCCGCATGAGGCCCGAGCGCTTCGCCAAGGGTAAGTTCAAGCTCGAATCAAACGCCCGCGCCAACGTGCTCCTCGACGGCAAGGAGATCATCACCCATGAGACCTCCGACTCCGTGATGTCACCCTCCGAGGCCTCCCTCTCCCTCAAGCCCGAGCAGACAGCCGACATCCAGGTCAACATCCTCTCCCTTGCCGAAGACAAGGAGGCTCCGAAAATCCGCCTCAGTTTCGTGACGGATGACGGCAGCCACGACGTCTTGCTCTGGGAAGGCCCCACGCTTCTCGACCGCATGAGGGTCGAGACAGTGTCTCTCGGCACCCGCGCCTCCTCCTCTGCCATCTCTCCCGACGGGAAATACATCATCGTGTCGTTTACGGAAATGTATGACAGCGAACAGCGCCGCTCATGGTCCGAGCTCCGCGAGACCGCCACACAGAAACTCCTCGTGGCAGACCTCCCCTCCTCCGCGCAATGGATGCAGAAAGGGGCGAAGGTGATCTTCACGGAGAAGACCGACGACACCTTCACCCTCTGGCAGCTCGATCCGCAGACCCTGCGGCGCACCGTCATGGCCCGCCGTCTCCCCGAGAGCGAAGTGATGATCTCCCCGGACGGAAAGTATGTGCTATACTACAAGGAGGTCGGGGGTGAGAAGCCCGACGGCATCATGCGCCGTGTCGACAATCCCGATGACCGTCAGCCCGGCAACCGCGATAGGTATTATATAACGAAGTATGATCTGAAGGAGGGTGTAGCCCGTCCCCTCACCTACGGCGGAGCGTCCACCATCATCCGGGATATTTCCCCCGACTCCCGCCGCATACTCTACTCCTCCACGCGCCACACTCCCTCGCTCTATCCCTTCTATTTAAGCGACCTGATGGAGATGGACGTCAACACCCTGCGCACGGACACCCTCGCGCGAGACATCACCGCCTTAGCTGACGCCGTCTATTCTCCCGACGGCAAGACCCTCTTCATCACCGGAGGCCCCTCCTGCTTCGACAACCTTGGCAAGAACTGCGGCGACCACCCCATAGCCAACGACTACGACATCCAGGGATACCTCTTCGACATCGCCACGCGCGCCCCGCGCCCCGCGACTCTCGATTTCGACCCCTCGATCAAGGGCACTCCCGTCTGGAACGCCGCCGACAATCGCATCTACTTCATCGGCGAGGAGGGATTCTACAACAAGGTGTTCGCCCTCGACCCGAAATCGGACAGGATCACCCGTCTGAACCTCACGGTGGACAATGTGCGCAACTTCTCCATCGGACGGGACGAATCGCGCTGGCTATCTGCCACGGGCCAGAGCTATAAATATGCCGGGCGCGTGTCGCTCCTCGACCTTAAGAGCGGCAAGGCGCAGACCATTGACGATCCCATCGAGGAACTCACCTCCGACCTGGATTTCGGCGCATGGGAGCATTGGAGATTCACCGCACGCGACGGCTCGGAAATAGATGGCGTCATCACTCTCCCCCCGGACTTCGACAGCTCAAAAAAATATCCGCTGATCGTATACTACTACGGCGGCACTTCCCCATCGGAAGCAAGCATGTATCATCCATACACGCCGCAGATGTTCGCATCGCGCGACTATGTGGTGTACACCATCAACCCCTCCGGCACCACCGGCTACGGCCAGGAGTTCTCCGCTCGTCACGTTAACGCCTGGGGCGACTACACGGCCGACGACATCATCGAGGGCGTGAAGAAGTTCTGCGAGGCCCATCCCTTCGTGGACAGCAAGAAGATAGGGTGTCTGGGTGCCTCCTACGGCGGATTCATGACACAGCTTCTCCAGACGAAGACCGACCTCTTCGCCGCAGCAGTCTCCCACGCCGGAATCTCCGACGTGACATCCTACTGGGGCGAAGGCTTCTGGGGTTACAGCTACAATGCCGTGGCCGCCGCCGAGTCATATCCCTGGACCGACCCTGAGCTCTTCACCAAGCACGGCTCACTCTTCAACGCCGACAAGATCCACACCCCGCTCCTGCTGCTGCATGGCACGGTGGATACCAACGTACCCATCGGCGAGAGCATACAGATTTTCAATGCCCTGAGGATTCTGGGGCGCGATGTAGAACTTGTCACCGTGGAGGGCGCCAACCATGTGGTGACGGAATATGACAAGCGCAAGTTGTGGCAGGCCACCATCATGGCCTGGTTTGCCAAATATCTCCAGGACGATCCCCGCTGGTGGAACGAAATGTACTGAAAATGAAACTCAATCACGCACGCATCTTCACCCATCTCCCTCTCCTTACTCTCCTCCTTGCTCTCCTCCCCCTCTGCTCCTGCACGGGGGCTGGAGAGGAAACCTCCCCTGAGGAGAGGGCGAGGATGAGTGCGCGTAACGATGCAAGGGCGATAATCAACCGCGAATGGCCTGACACCCTCTCCTTGGCCGAAGCGGCCGGGGTCCTCAAGGATTCCGCCGAGGCGATATTCGCTGCCCGGGGACATCCCGAGCTCTCCAAGACCTACGACGCCGCTTTCGACAGCACCGTCAGGACGGTGCTGAAACGCCGCAAAACCGAAGCCGGGGACTCGAAATGACGCAGGATATATAACGCAGGATATATGACGCAGAACGACCTGAAAGATCTTCTTGACAGCGAGGCGACGCGCATCAATTCTCCGGCCTTCATAGCCGATGACCCGGTGCAGTTTCCCCGCCGCTTCGAGTCGTTGCCCGACATCGAGATAGCGGCTCTCCTTTCGGCCATCATAGCCTGGGGCAACCGCAAGATGATATGCCGTGACGCCGACCGTCTCCTCTCCCTGATGGACAACCGGCCCCTCGACTACGTGCTCGACCGGGGCTACGAGGATCTCCCCGACGGACTGAACATCCACCGCACCCTCTTCTCGCAGCATCTGCGTCATCTGTTGCGCGGACTCAGGGAGGTCTACACACGCTACGGCTCGCTCGACGCCTTCGCCGCCGCCATGGGATGCGGCGACTCCAAGGCCCCGGCCTGGCTCCTCGTGGAGAGGCTCAACGCCCTCTGCGCCGACGCCAACGGCGGCATCTCCTGCACGCGCACCCTCCCGGGCAACATGAAGACCACCGCCCTGAAACGCGTCAACATGGCGCTCCGATGGCTCGTCAGGGATGACGGTATAGTGGACATGGGGGTGTGGAAATCCATACCGAAAAGCAGACTCTACATCCCCCTCGACGTCCATGTCGGCAACACCGCGCGCGAACTCGGCCTACTCGACCGCAAGGCAGCCGACCGTCGCTCCACGGAAATCATCACCGATGCCCTGAGGAAATTCCGCCCCGATGACCCGGTCTTTTACGACTACGCCCTCTTCGGCCTCGGCATCGAAAAAACAAAATAATCGACAATAACGTAGGGACGTGGATCGCCACGTCCACAAAGAAAATAAACAGTATGTTAGATTTAGCCCCCAAATACAACCCCTCCGAGGTGGAGGACAAATGGTATTCCTACTGGATGGAACACAAGCTCTTCCATTCCGAGCCGGACGGCCGCGAACCCTACTGCATCGTCATCCCGCCACCGAACGTGACCGGTGTGCTCCACATGGGCCACATGCTCAACAACACCATCCAGGACATCCTCGTCAGACGCGCCCGCATGCAGGGCAAAAACGCCCTCTGGGTGCCCGGCACCGACCACGCCTCAATCTCCACCGAAACGAAGGTGATAGCCAAACTCGCCTCCGAGGGTATCAAGAAGACTGACCTCACGCGCGAGGAGTTTCTCAAGCACGCCTGGGAGTGGACGGAAAAGCATGGGGGGATAATCCTTCAGCAGCTCCGCAAACTCGGTGCCTCCTGCGACTGGGAGCGCACAGCCTTCACCATGGACCCCTCCCGGAGCGAGGCCGTGACGAAGGTGTTCTGCGACCTCTATGACAAGGGACTCATCTACCGCGGACTGAGAATGGTGAACTGGGATCCCCAGAACCGCACCGCCCTCTCCGACGACGAGGTCTTCTTCGAGGAGGAGCAGTCCAAACTCTACTATCTAAAGTATTATCTCGCGCAGGAGCCTGACACTCTCGACGCGCCGGTGGGGAGCGTGGTCCACACCGACGCCGAGGGGCGCCACTATGCCGTGGTGGCCACCACGCGCCCCGAGACCATCATGGGCGACACCGCCATGTGCATCAACCCCAAGGATCCCAAGAACGCATGGCTCAAGGGACGCCGCGTCATCGTGCCTCTCGTGGGGCGCGAAATTCCTGTCATCGAAGACCGGTATGTGGAGATCGACTTCGGCACCGGATGCCTCAAGGTGACTCCCGCACATGACAAAAACGACTACGAGCTGGGCAAGACCCACAACCTCGACACTATCGACATGCTCAACGAGGACGGCACCATAGCGGAAGCGGCCGGCCTATATGTCGGCATGGACCGTTTTGACTGCCGCAAGGCAATATCCGAAGACCTCGCGAAGGCCGGCCTGCTCGAGAAGGTGGAGGATTACGTCAACAACGTGGGCCTCTCGGAGCGCACCAAGGTGCCTATCGAGCCGAGACTCTCGCTGCAGTGGTTCGTCAAAATGGAGCACTTCGCAAAAATCTCCCTTGCTCCCGTCATGGACGACATCATCCGCTTCGTGCCGGAGAAATACAAGAACACATATCGCGTGTGGCTCGAGAACATCAAGGACTGGTGTATCAGCCGTCAGCTCTGGTGGGGACACCGCATCCCGGCCTACTTCTACGACAACGGCACGGATGAGGAGGCCTTCGTCGTGGCTCCCACTCCCGAGGAAGCTCTCGAAAAGGCCCGCGAGGCCACGGGAAATCCCGACATGAAAATGGAGGATCTGACCCAGGACCCCGGAGCGCTCGACACCTGGTTCTCCTCCTGGCTCTGGCCCATCACCCTCTTCGACGGCATCAACAATCCCGGCAATCCCGAGATTGACTATTATTACCCGACCGCCACGCTCGTCACCGGCCCGGACATCATCTTCTTCTGGGTGGCCCGCATGATCATGGCCGGATACGAGTATGTCGGCAAGCAGCCCTTCGACAACGTGTATTTCACCGGCATCGTGCGCGACAAGATAGGCCGCAAGATGTCAAAGTCGCTCGGTAACTCCCCTGATCCCCTTGACCTCATCGAGCGCTTCGGCGCCGACGGCGTGCGCATGGGCCTGATGCTCGCCGCCCCCGCCGGACACGATATCATGTATGACGACGCCCTCGTGGAGCAGGGACGCAATTTCTGCAACAAGATCTGGAACGCTTTCCGCCTCGTAAAGGGTTGGGAGGTGGCCGACACCCCGGCCCCCGAGGCCTCGCGCCTCGCTGTGGAGTGGTTTGAGGCCCGCCTCTCCGACACCCTCGCCGAGATGGAGGACCTCATGGGGAAATACCGCATATCCGAAGCCCTGATGGCCCTCTACCGCCTCTTCTGGGACGAGTTCTCGTCGTGGTATCTCGAGGTCGTGAAGCCCGCATTCGGCTCCCCGATGGACCGCGCCACGTATGACGCGACGCTCTCCTTCTTCGACACCCTCCTCAAGATGCTCCACCCCTTCATGCCCTTCATCACCGAAGAGCTCTGGCAGCATCTCTACGAGCGCCGCGAGGGTGAGAGCATCATGTACGCGCGTCTCCCCGAACCGGGCAGTTTCGACCCCGCCGTGCTCTCCCGCTTCGAGCACCTCAAGGAGGTGGTGGCCGGCATACGCACCATCCGCAAACAGCGTCAGATTCCCAACAAGGACACACTCGAACTCAACGTCAAGGGGGCGCATGACGCCACTCTCGACGCCGTGATCAGCAAGATGGGAAATATCGACGTGATCCGCGCCGTGGAGGAGAAGTCGCCGACTGCCGCCGCGTTTATCGCCGGAGCCGTGGAATACTCCATCCCCCTGGAGGGCAACATCGATGTCGAGGCCGAGATCGCAAAACTCGAGGCCGACCTGAAGCGCTACACCGGATTCCTCGCCGGCGTGGAGAAGAAGCTCTCCAACGAGCGCTTCGTGGCCAACGCCCCCGAGGCCGTAGTGGCTCTCGAGCGAAAGAAACAGTCTGACGCCAAGGAGAAAATCGCGGCCATCGAGTCCGCGCTGAAGGCCTTGAAGTCCCCCTCTTCCAAGTAATGGACACTGAATGAAAAGACTTCTCATCATCATCTCCCTCATAGCCGGAGCGATAGTCTCCTCATTCGCCTCGGACTCCCCTAAAAGGGAGTTCCGGGGCGCATGGCTCCATATCATCGGGCAGTCGCAATACCAGGGTAAGAACACCGAGCAGAACAAGGAGTATATCCGCCGGCAGCTCGACAGGCTCAAGGAGGCCGGATGCAATGCGGTTATATTCCAGGTGCGCCCCACGGCCGATGCCATGTATGAGTCGGACATCGAACCCTGGACCGCATGGCTGGCCGGACGGCGCGGCAAGGCTCCCGCCACTCCCTGGGACCCCATGGAGTTCACCATCCGCGAGGCCCACGAGAGGGGCATGGAGTTTCATGCATGGCTCAATCCCTACCGCGTGACATCCAATCCCAAGGAGGTGCTCCCCATCGACCATATATCTCACCGCCACCCCGAGAGATTCGTGAAATTCAACGGGCAGACCTTTTTCGACCCCGCATATCCCGAAAATCGCGACTACATCTGCGACGTCGTGGCCGACATCACGCGCCGTTATGACGTGGATGCCATCCATATCGACGATTATTTCTACCCCTACCCCGCCAACGGACAGAAGTTTCAGAACGACAAGATGAGCTACGACCGCTTCGGAGGCACTATGCCCCGCAACGACTGGCGCCGCCACAATGTGGATCTTCTCATCGAGCAGCTCCACAAGACGATACGCGCCACGAAGCCCTGGGTGCGTTTTGGAGTCTCGCCATTCGGCATCTGGCGCAACAAGGCCTCCGATCCGAGGGGCTCCAATTCCAGCGGCCTTCAGAATTACGACGACCTTTACGCCGACGTGCTCCTCTGGGCAGACAAGGGATGGGTGGATTATCTCGCCCCGCAGCTCTACTGGACCCTCGACATGAAGGCAGCCCCGAGCCGCCATCTGGCACACTGGTGGAACGACCACGTGAATCCCAAGGTGCAGCTCTACATTGGCCAGGACACCAAGCGCACCATGGACACACCCGACCCCAAGGCGAAGCGCCCCAATGAACTCGGCACTAAGATCGGGCTGTCGCGCTCGCTGCCCAATGTGAAGGGTAACGTGTGGTGGCACGGATACTGGGTGACGGACAATTACAAGGGTGTGCTCGATTCCCTCGCGGTAAACTATCAGGCCGATCCTGCCCTTCCCCCGGCATGGGGAGACGCCTCGCGCCGCCCCGCCGCCCCCTCCGGCCTTAAGCTCGAGACCACATCCGACGGAGTGTGGCTCTCCTGGTCTCCGGCACGCACCGTCCCCGGTCAGCCCGGGGCGCTCCCCGCCGGTGTGAAGCCCGGGGCGAAGGTCAGCGTGCCGGCCAAGGGGGAGGATGTGGTGAGATATGGCATCTATATCTTCTTCCCCGACGAGGAGGCAGACATCGACACCCCCGGCACCCTCACCCTCCTCACTCCCCACTCGCGGGTGAAGGTGGCCGACAGCGCGGAGGAGGCGACTCGTCTGCGCTTTGCTGTGACGGCCCTCGACCGCATGAACCGCGAGTCCGCGCCCGCGACAATATCCATCCACAAATGAGCAGGGCGCGGTTGAAGAAGATTCTGGCGGAGATGCCGGCGGAACAGATGGCCGAGATGGTGCTCGAGCTGTATGACGCCCGCAAGGATGCCCGCGAGTATCTCGAGTTCTGGCAGGAGCCGGATGCACAAAAGGCGCTGGAGAAGGCCCGCAAGGGGGTTGAGAAGGTGTTTTTCACCTCCCCCGACCGCCCGCGCCGACGCCCCTCCCTCACGGATCTCAACAAGATTGTCAAGGATTTCACGACCATGGTGTTTGACCGCGTCCCCGTGGCGGATCTCCTCATCCATGTGGCCGAGACACAGGCCGATTGGCTCGACACGCGATGGCGCCGCCTCTCCTACCGCACCTCGCTGCATAAGCATATCGACACCGCCGCGCTCTATCTCGAACAGGCGTTTCCGGACAATCCCGACGGCACCCCCGACCCTGAGGGGGAGGGCCTGGCGCTCCGCCTCTCCCGGGCGCGGGATCATGCGGCCGCGCTCTACCCCTACCGATGGTGACCGCATTGCGCCCGGCCTCAATTACCTCAAAGAAAATTCAAACTTTTGATAGTATAGCTTAAATTTGAATACTTAAAGATATGGAAGAAAAGAAAAAGATAGTGGTCTCCGGCATTCGCTCCACCGGCAACCTCCACCTCGGTAATTATTTCGGAGCGCTACGCAACTTCGTGAGGATGCAGGATGACTACGACACCCGATATTTCATCGCCGACCTTCACGCGCTGACCACAAATCCCGATCCCAAGGCCCTCCACGAGAGCGTGAAGGCAGTGCTTGCGGAGTATATCGCCGCCGGTCTCGACCCGGAGAAGAACACCATCTACGTGCAGAGCGACGTGCCCGAGATCTCCGAGATGTATCTGCTGCTCAATATGCACGTGGGCATCGGCGAACTGATGCGCACCGCCTCCTTCAAGGACAAGGCACGCAAGGCCCTCGGCCTCTCCGGCGACGGCGAGGAGATAGAGAAGGATATCATCGGCAATTCCTCCAACAACGGCCGCGTCAATGCGGGCCTGCTCACCTATCCTACCCTCATGGCCGTGGATATTCTCATCCACAAGGCCGATTTCGTACCCGTGGGCAAGGACCAGGAGCAGCACCTCGAGCTGACACGCCGCTTCGCACGCCGCTTCAATTCTTTCTACGGCGTGGACTATTTCGGCGAACCGGTCAATTTCAATTTCGGCTCCGCGGCCATCAAGGTGCCCGGACTCGACGGCTCCGGCAAGATGGGCAAGAGCGAGGGCAATTGCCTCTATCTGGCCGATGACGAGAAGACGCTGCGCAAGAAGGTGATGAGAGCCGTGACCGACGAGGGACCCAAGGAACCCAACCAGCCCGTGTCGCAACCTGTGGAGAATCTCTTCACCCTCATGGAACTGGCAAGCAAGCCCGAGGTCGTGGCCCACTACCGCGATGCTTACGCCGACTGCTCCATCAGATACGGCGATATGAAGAAGCAGCTCGCCGCCGACCTGGAGACCATCGTGGCGCCCATCCGTCAGCGCATACTCGACATCCGCGACAATGACGAGTATCTCTCGAAGGTTGTGGCGCAGGGTGCCGAAAGAGCCCGCGCGTATGCAGCCGACACCTTGCGCGATGTCCGCGAGATCATGGGCATCCGAAAGATATGATTTTCACTCGCGCCCTGACAGCGCCCCTTCTCTCCCTCTCCCTCCTTACCCTTCTCTCCTGCGGGAATAGCGGGGAGGGTGAAGGAGGGAGGGTGCTCGCGACCACGTCGCCCCCCTTGAGCTGGGCGGCAAAGGCTGTGGCCGGACCGGGTTGGGAGGTGGTGACCATGCTCCCCGACGGGGCCGATCCCGAGACGTATGAGCCGACCCTGGCCACAATGCGCGACCTCGCCTCCTCCCGCGCCCTCTTCACGTTTGACACCCCCGGCTTCGAGGAGAACCTCTCCGAAACCGCCGGCCATAATTTCGCCTCGCTCCGGCTGGTGAATGTGGGCGAGGGGATTCCGCGCCTTGAGGACACGCATCATCATGACCATCACCATGGCCACGACGCAGAGGATGAGCATGGAAATCATGATCACGACGATTATGATCCCCACCTGGCCACGACGCCTTTCAATATGCGGATAGCGGTCGCCAACATCGGGAGGGCAATGGCGGAGATAGACCCGGCCAACGCGGCGCTCTATCGCCACCGCGCCGACTCCGTGCTCGAGCACCTCGATTCGCTCGACGCGCGGCTCATGCGCGAGTTGGCCCCCTCGCGGGGGAGGGCTTTCGTGATGATGCACCCCTCGCTGAGCTATTTCGCACGCCGCTACGGGTTGCGTCAGCTCACCCTTGGCCGCAAGGGGGCCGAGGAGTCGCCCGCCGAATATGCCCGAAGGGTCGGCGAGGCCCGTGGAGCCGCCGTCATGGTGGCCGAGACCTCGCAGGATCCGATGCGGGCACGCGAGACGGCACGCACCCTCGGCGTGCCCCTCGTGACCGTTCCACTCAACTCCGAGCACTGGCAGGACGCCCTTTTGCAAATATCATCTTTCATCAACCAATGCCACCGATCCTCAAGTTATCCGACGTCACGGCGGGATACGAGCGCCACCCGATACTGAGACACACCGATCTGACCATAGAGCGTGGTGCTTTCGTCACCGTCACCGGACCCAACGGAGGCGGAAAGACCACCCTGATGCGCGTCATGCTCGGGCTCCTGAGGCCCATCTCGGGAAAAGTGGAATACTTCTCCGCCGACGGTGAGCGGGTTCGCCGCCTCCTGACCGGCTATCTTCCGCAGAAGTCGGGCATCGACACGCGGTTTCCTATCACGGCTGCCGAGGCGGTACGCTCCGGCATGATGACCGGCATATTCGGACGCCTCCCCTCGGATGCCCGCGAGAGGTTTGAGGAGGTGGTGGAGATGACGGGCATCGGCTCCTATCTCGACCATCCTGTCGGGGCGCTCAGCGGCGGCCAGTTACAGCGCACCCTGCTGGCCCGCGCCCTCGTCTGCCGTCCCGAACTGCTGGCGCTTGACGAACCCCTGAGCTATGTGGACAAGGAGTTTGAACACCGCATTTACTCCCTGATGGAGCTGGTGTCGCGCCACACCACCGTCATACTCATCTCCCATGAAATGACCGCGTTCGACCGCCTGGCCACTCTCCGTCTGCAAGTCGACCGCAAGGTCCGGATTTTCACGTAACGCACTCAGCATGATTCTCAACTATATCTGGATTGCCTTTTTCGTAATCTCCTTTCTGATGGCCGCCGGCGTCTCTCTCACCGGGGGGGGCACCGCCATCTGGTCTGACATCATGAACGCCTCCTTCTCCCAGGCCGCTTTCGCCTTCGAGATTTCCCTCGGCCTCACGGGAGTGCTCTCCCTCTGGATGGGGCTGATGAAAATAGGAGAGCGGGCCGGAGTGATAGAGGCTATGGGGAGGCTGGTGTCTCCTCTCTTCTCGCGTCTCTTTCCCGGCATACCGAAAGGCCACCCGGCGATGGGGGCCATTTTCATGAATGTGTCGGCCAATATGCTGGGCCTCGACAATGCGGCCACGCCGATGGGACTTCGTGCCATGCAGGAGATGCAGACCCTCAACGACCGCAAGGACACGGCCACCGACGCGATGATAATGTTTCTTGTGCTCAACAGTTCGGGGCTGTGTCTGATACCCGTGAGCATAATGATGTATCGCGCCCAGGGGGGAGCCTCCAACCCCACCGATGTCTTTCTCCCAATCCTGCTTGCCACGGCTGTGGCCACTCTCGTGGGGCTGATCGCGCTTTGCCTGCGGCAGCGCATACGCATGGACGCCGTGCTCTGGAGCTGGCTCGGGGGGATAGCCGCTGTTGTCGGCGGAATCGCCTGGTTTTTCTCGACCCTTCCCGCTGACAGGGTACAGGAATATTCGGCTTTCGCGGCGAATTTCATCCTCTTCTCGGTGATAATCACCTTTATCACTATGGGGATGAGGAAGAGGCTCAGGGTGTATGACGTGTTTATTGAGGGGGCGAAGGAGGGGTTTAAGACGGCTGTGATGATAATACCCTATCTGGTGGCTATCCTCGTAGCCATCGGTATGTTCAGGGCATCAGGGGCGCTTGACGCGCTGACGGACGGAGTAGCATGGCTCGTGGCAAAAGCGGGGGTGGATACGCAGTGGGTTGGCGCGTTGCCGACGATGCTCATGAAACCGTTGAGCGGGAGCGGGAGCTGCGCCATGATGCTTGACGTGATGAAAGCGGAGGGCCCTGACGCGTTTGTGAGCCGGCTGGCAGGTGTGGTGAGGGGGAGCACCGACACCACCTTCTATATACTGGCCGTCTATTTCGGCTCCGTGGGGGTCAGCAAAACGCGCTACGCCGCCGGCTACGCCCTGCTCGCCGACATCACCGGCGCCATCGCCGCCATCCTCTTCGCCTACCTCTTCTTCGTTGACCCGTAATCAAATATAATGCGGACATCGCGTGCGATGTCCGCATTATAACCACATCAACCAATGCCATCTCCGCATTAAAAGCAAAAAATCCGAAATAGCGGTGGGCTATAATCTTTGTTCAAAGCAGACGTGGCACGCCACGTCCCTACAAACCCTAAACCCTAATTTTTAGGGCCATGGCCAAAAAATCACCTGATTATCATGCTCTTTTCGGAAAATTATATATAACTTTGCACCCAAAATAAGGGAAGGAAGAAGCATAAACTTGATCCTACCTTACTAACTAACTTCTTTTCAATTAATTACCAAAGCATGAAAAAGTTTTTACTTTCTCTCGCGGTATTGCTGGTAGCAGGTGTAACCTTGTGGGCAGAAAACAAGGCTGACATTGAAGCCGCAGGCTCTAACTCCAGCTATACCAGCACCACTACTGCGGATGGATGGGTGATTAAAAATGCTGCTTTCGTATCTATCGATGGCGTCAATGCTCCCACGCTCAACGGCAAAACAACTGCAGTTGGTTCAATCACCTCACCGACACTCACAGGGGGTATATCGACCCTCTCTTTCAACTATGCCAACACTTTCAGTGAAACCAAAGGTGTAAGTCTCCAAATAGACATTCTGCAGAATGGTGCCGTAGTAAAGTCACAGACACTGACGGAGACAAGCGTAACCCAAAAGCAGGTATATTCCTTCACTTCCGAGGAGTTCAATGTCACAGGAGACTTTGTAATAGAAATCACCAACCTTTCCCCGTCACATTACACAAGCAATAAGGACCGTGTATCCATCTGGAACCTGACATGGGAAAACTACAGTTCGTCTACTCCGGGTCTAAAGCCCGCCGGTCTCATATTCGAGGGAGAGCAGGAGTACACGGTTCAGATGGGCGAGTCCTTCACAGCTCCCACTCTCACTAACGACAACAATCTCGAAGTGACCTACTCCTCTTCCAACGAGAATGTAGCCACGGTAAATGATGAGGGCACTGTCACCATCGTGGGTGCCGGAGAAACAGTAATCACGGCAGAGAGCGCCGAGACAGACGAATTTGCTGCCGGCAAGGCGGAATACACCCTTACCGTCATCCTCAAGCCTGCCGGAATCGCTTTCCCGGGTGAGGGCGTCGTGGACTACTCGGCGGAACTCGGTGAGACCTTCACCGCTCCCGAACTTTCCAACCCCAATAACCTCGCTGTCACCTGGAGCTCCAGCAATGACGCTGTGGCAACCGTCGACGGCGAAGGCAACGTGACCATCGTCGGCTACGGCACCGCCACCATCACCGCCGCCACCGAAGCAACCGACGAATACGAGGCCGGCCAAGCCAAGTACAACATCTTGGTCAATAACCCCAATTCGGTAACTTTCGATTCAACCAAAATGGGATTCACGAATGGACAATCCGTTGTCGGCACTTACGACCTCATTAATACCAAAGGTGTCAAAATCGCGACGGTGGAGTTTGCAAAAGGTTCCGGTCAAACTGCCCCCGCATATTATGATTCCTCTAACGACATCCGTATGTATATACATAACACCGCTACCATAACGATGGAAGCTGGTTGGGAAATCGATTATATGGAACTCAATACCGAAGGTAGTTATACAGCAAAAGGCAATTACTTCGACGCTTCCGAATCGGATAAAGACGATCATGGCACGCTTACCGGAAACATCTGGACTCCCTGCGGCCAGCATCCGGTTACATCCCTTGTAATCACAAATGAAGACAGCACTCAGCTACGTATAATAAGCTTAATGATCTTCTTCAAGCCTTCCTCGGTTCTTGCAAACGCAGAGCTCTCCTTTGTCGATGCTGATGACATCGTAGCATCCGAGGTTAGCGTGGTCAAGGGTGAGGAGAACACCTTCCCCAAGCTTGACAATCCCCACAACCTGACCGTTACCTACACCTCTTCCAACACCGCTGTAGCAACCGTGGACGCCGAGGGTAAGGTCACCCTTCTCGGCTTCGGCACAACAATCATCTCCGCCTCCAGCGAGGAGACCGGAGATTATGCTGCCGGAACAGCAGAGTACACACTGACCGTGACTCTCCCCTCTCCCGACTTGGCATACGACGGCACAGGCATCGAGAATATCAACGTGGAATTTGTTGACGGCAAAGCTGAAAACTTCACCGCTCCCACCCTCCACAACCCCCACGACCTCCCCGTGACCTACACCACCTCCGATGAGAACGTCGCTACCGTTGACGAGACCGGCGCCGTTACAATAATCGGTCTGGGCGTGGCCACCATCTCCGCTGTATTCGCCGGCAATGACGACTATGCAGCCGCCACCGCTTCCTTCACCGTCACCGTGTTCAACCCCAGTGCTGTAACATTAGACTTCAAAAATGGTGAACACGACGGTTGGAAGATTTCCGACGGTGACCTCACCGAAGGTCTTGCCACTCTCTCATTTGAGAAGCATAACAGCAACGAATCTCAGGTCACACAAGGTCAGCTGAGACTGTATCAAAGTGATATAATGACCATCTCCGTTCCCGCCGGTTATCAACTGGATCAGATTGACTTTGATTTTACTTCCAGCCGTCAGTTTAGCTCCGAGCCTTCGGTAGGAACTTACAATACGAATTCCAGCACTCAGGGTGTATGGACATCCGATGGCCAAAGAGGCATCAACAGCGTTACATTCACCAATCCCGACCAGAGCCGCTTCAACGAAATCGTAATCTCCATCTCCAAGATGGCCACTTACGACTGGAGCACGCTCCCGGAGCCTGAGGTGACAACCGAGAACCGTGGCACCTACAATGTGGGCGTGATAACATTCCCCGAAGTGGAGGGTATCGCTTTCTACTACAAATGGGCTCCCTACCCCACCTCCGAACCCGAGGGTGCACGCGTGATGCGTGCCGCCGACGCCGAACCACTCGAGGGCTACCAGCTCTACACCGATCCGCTCGAACTCGACACTCTCGGCGACCTCACATACTACGCTGAAAATAAGACCACCGGCGAGCGTTCAGACATCAAGACCGCCAACCTTGACATCATGGTAGGCGTGGAAGCGATCGAAAGCGAAAACGGCGTAGCCGTTTACTACGACCTCAACGGCCGCCGCATCGCCGACAAGCCCGCACAGGGCCTCTACATCCGCGTCATCAATGGAAAGACCTCCAAGGTGATCGTGAAGTAACTATCCCGAATATAAGCAAAATGGGCGAAGCTCGAATCGAGCTTCGCCCATTTTATTTGTACATTACACGATTACATCTCTCGGGGAGTTCCCGGTCAAAGCCGCTCCTTCATCTTGCGGTAGGTGAAACTTTTTCCCCTCACCATCTGCTGTCCCGAGGGCTTGCGCAGCCCCGGGAAGGAGAGATTGCCATGCTCGGGAAGCCATTCCACTATGGCGTCCACCCATTTGCTCATACCCTCGCGCGTGGGGTGGGGATTGGTCTTGCTCTGGCGTCCTAAGGTGAGCGAGGAACTGCGGAAGAAGTTCCCCTCTCCCATCTCCTCCTCAAGCCATGCGTTGAGGGCTTCGCCACCGGGTTTGCCGGGCCAGCTCGGAGGCCCGACCCAAAGCATCGGAAGATTGCCCACGGCCCCTTTGATGGCCGCCATGCTCGAGGCGTAACGGGCCGAGGGATTCTTTTCCAGCAGCTCGTTGAGCCCCAACGACACCATCACGGCGTCGGGATGCTCCTTAGCCACGAAATCACTGATGCGCGACGCCGAGTCGCCCCACTTGCGGATGGTGCTTCCGTCCCACACCACGGTGGCGACCTCAAAACCGTTCTCACGGCCGTATGCCTCGAGACGCTCCCCCATCCATCCGGTCATGCTGTCGCCGATAAGAAGCACCTTTTTCACGGCGTGCTTCTCCACCTCCGGTGTGCGTGCAGACACGGGGGCGGCAGCGGCCACGGGGATTCCGGCGTCATCCGCCTTCATATCGCCCAACTCCACCGCGATGGCAGGAAGCGTCAGCGCGAGCACCACGAGCGACCCGCGCCAGACGTTGTAAAACGTTCCTTTCTTTTCCATGTTGATATAACGCCGGGGCAACGCCGTTTGTTAAGGCCCTGCGCTTGCAGGTCTGAAAAAATTTTATTAAGTTTGCAACGCGATTCCGACAACAATAATAAAACCGTCTATAAACACCTGTATATACCATGACAGTTACAGAGCGCTTCCTCGATTTCGTGCGCTTCGACACGCAGAGCGACGATGAGACCAACCTCACCCCCTCCACTCCGGGCCAGATGGAGTTCGCCCGTTATCTCCGCGATGTGGTGGAGAAGATGGGCCTCGAAGAAATTACCCTTGACGACAACGGCTATCTGATGGCCACTCTCCCATCCAATACGGACGAGATGGTTCCCACGGTAGGCTTCATAGCCCATATGGACACGGCTCCCGATATGTCAGGCCGCCACGTGAATCCCCGCATCGTGAGAAATTATGACGGCAAGGACATCACCCTCAACGCCGAGCAGGGTATAGTGCTCAGCCCCTCGGAGTTTCCCGAACTCCTGAATTATGTGGGCCAGGATCTCATCGTTACCGACGGGACGACCCTCCTCGGGGCCGACGACAAGGCCGGCATCGCCGAGATCCTCTCCGCCGTGGCCTATCTCCAGGCTCATCCCGAGATCAAGCACGGCAAGGTGCGCATAGCCTTCAATCCCGACGAGGAGATCGGCAAGGGGGCGCACAAGTTTGATGTGGAGCTCTTCGCCGCCGACTGGGCCTACACGATGGACGGCGGAGCCGTGGGCGAACTCGAATATGAGAATTTCAATGCGGCCGGCTGCCGCGTGGTCATCAAGGGACGCAATGTGCATCCCGGCACGGCGAAACACAAGATGGTCAATTCCATCCGCGTGGCAAACCGCTTCATCTCCATGCTCCCCAGCTGGGAGACCCCCGAACACACCGAAGGGTATGAGGGTTTCTACCACCTCGTGGGCATCAACGGCACCGTGGAGGAGACCACCCTCTCCTACATCATACGCGATCATGACCGCGCCCGCTTCGAGAGCCGCAAGCGCGAGATGGAACATCTGGGCCGCAAGATCAACGAAGAGTATCCCGGATGCTGCACCGTGGAGCTGAACGACCAGTATTACAATATGCGCGAGAAAATCGAGCCGGTGATGCACATCATCGAGATAGCCGAACAGGCCATGCGCAACAGCGGCGTGACGCCCCGCGTGCAGCCCATCCGCGGCGGCACGGACGGCGCCCAGCTCTCCTTCAAGGGTCTCCCCTGCCCCAACATCTTCGCCGGCGGAGAGAATTTCCACGGCAGGTATGAGTTCGTGGCCATACAGTCGATGGAGAAGGCCACCGACGTCATCGTCAACATCTGCCGCCTCGTAGCCGAAAGATGATACCTCACGTGATCGTCATCACAGGGCCGACTGCCTCCGGGAAGTCGGCCCTTGCTGTGGAGGCGGCGCGGCTGCTCGACACGGAAATCATTTCGGCCGATTCGCGCCAGATCTACCGCGGGATGCCCATAGTCACGGCCGTGCCAGGCGAGGAGGAGCGCGGCGGAGTGAGGCATCACCTCATGGAGTGTCTCGACCTCACGGAGGAATACAGTGCGGCCCGTTTCGCCTCGGAGGCGAGGGAGATAATCGGACGGCTCGGGGATGAGGGCCACGGGCAAGTGGTGGTGTGCGGAGGCTCGATGCTATATGTAGATGCCCTCTGCTTCGGCCTTGACAATCTTCCCGATGTGCCCCCCGCGTTTCGCGAGGAGCTGAAGGGGGAATGGGGGGAGAAGGGAGACGCATGGCTGCTGGAGAGGCTGCGGATGCTCGACCCTGAGTATCATGCACGCGTGGACCGCGCGAACCTCCGCAGGGTGTTTCACGCCGTGGAGATCTCGCTCCTCTCCGGGAGACCCTACTCTTCGCTCCTCTCGGGCAAACGCACGGCTCCCCGGGATTTCGCGGTCACACGAATGATGATCGATCATCCCAGGGAGCAGCTCTTCAGGCGCATCAACGGGCGCGTGGAGCGCATGATGGAGGCCGGACTCGAGGAGGAGGCGCGGCGCCTCTATCCGTTGCGCGGACTCAACTCGCTCGACACCGTGGGTCTGCGGGAGATGTTCGCATGGTTTGACGGCACGATGAGCAGGGATGAGGCCGTGGCCCGTATAGCCAAAAACACGCGCGTCTACGCCAAGAAACAGCTGACATGGCTCAAGCGCGACCCCGACATCCTGCGCCTCTCCCTCGGGGAGGCCCTCGCGAAATTGAAAGCTATAGCCGGGAAGGGTTAGAAGTTATAGCCGACGGAGAACAGCCAGGCCTTGTTGCGCCCCCCGAGGCTGCCATCCTTCCAGGCGTGACATCCTCCGGCCTCGTAGGCTGCCTCCAGCACCCAGTGGCGCCGCAGCTCCAGACCGGTGCCGATGCGCAGTCCGGCGTCGAAGCTCTTGCGGTCGGCGGTATAGGTGTCCTCGCCGCGGGGTATCTCCACGATGCCGTTGCCCGTCGTGCCGAGACGCCAGGAGATGTAGGGGCCGGCCATGACGTTCCAGCGGAGATTCTCCGTGATGTTGAAGCTGACCACGGCCATAACGGGGATGGTGAAGTGATACGTGCGGTAATGGCCGAGCTGCACCAGCTCGCCGAGGGTCTCGGGATTGGCCGCGTCGGCAACGAGGGAGGCGTATGCGTAGCTGCCGGAGCGCGACTCAAACCAGAAGGAGGGGCGAATCGACAGGTAGTCGCGGAAATGAATCCCGACTTCGGCGCCGAAATTCGTGCCCAGGCCCCAGGAATTGACGTTCCAGAGATCGAAGGTGTTCTTGTTGATGGTGACGTTGCTGTTGTTGAGTCCGGCACGCACACCTATGGTGAGCATCTTCTCCGGGGCGTCGGTGGAAAAGAAGTCCTGGGCCGAGGCGCCCGCGGGAAGCGCGGCGACGGAAACCGACGCCGCTGCGCAGACAAGGCCCTTTGCATTGATTTTCATACAGGGAGTTAAAGATATGGGTTTGATGAGGCAAATTTAGCCAAAATAATTGTGATTTGAAATTTATTCAGTAATTTTGTGGCGGATTTCCCAACCATTCAACCAAAGTCTATGACCCGACACTTGAAATTATCTTCGCTTACGTCCATCAAGGACTACATCATGATAGTATTCGGCATCCTGCTGTATGCCGTGGGTTTCTCAGCTTTCATCCTCCCTCACGAGATAGTAATGGGGGGCATGACCGGTTTCGGTACGCTCATCTATTTCGCTACAAACAAGGCCATTCCCGTGGCGGTGACGCTCTATGTGGGCAATCTCCTGCTGCTGGCGATCGCCTTCCGCGTGGTCGGCAAGCAGTTCGTGATGCGCACCATCTTCGGCACCACGGTCGTGGCGCTGAGTATCGGTTTCTTCGAGAATTTCTTCATGAATCTCGGCCATCCCCTCATAGCCGACATAACGATGTCGGCAATCCTCGGAGCGGTGCTCTCCGGCATAGGCGTGGGCACCATCTTCATCCACAACGGCTCCTCGGGGGGCACGGACATCATAGCGGCCATGGTGTCGAAGGTGAGCAACGTCAGCATAGGGCGCACGATGGTCTTCGTGGACATGACCATCGTGGCGAGTTCGATTTTCCTCCCCTTCGACGGCACGGTGGCCGAAAGACTCGAGGCCAGGGTGCCCATCATCGTCTACGGTCTGGTGGTGACTTACGTGATCGCCTTCTGCACCGACCTGGTGATCAACACCAACCGCCAGGCCACGCAGTTCATGATCTTCTCCACGAAATGGCGCGAGATAGCGGACGTCATCAATTCCGAGGCCCACAGGGGCGTGACGGTGCTTGACGGCATGGGATGGTATTCCAAGAAGGAGATGAAGATCCTCATGGTGTGGTGTCGCCGCATGGAGTCGGTGACCATCTTCCGAATCGTGAAGGCCATCGACGACAATGCCTTCATCACGCAGGGGGCGGTCAACGGCGTCTTCGGCAAGGGCTTCGATACTATGCGCGTCAAGATGAAGAAGAAGCCGGCCGCGAGCGCTTCCGACAATTCCACTGACAATTCCACTAACTAACATATCCAATCTTATGAAGAGACTTGTTCTTCCGGCTCTCCTCGCTTCCGTGACCACGGTGTCGGCCCTGGCCGACTACCAGGTGAAGGGCGTGGTGGTCGACGCCCAGGGCGAACCCCTGATCGGCGCTACGGTCAGAGTGCCCGACACTTCGATCGCGGCTGCCGCCGGACTTGACGGCGAGTTCACCCTCAATGTCCCCGACCGAACCAAGGAAATACGCATCGACTACGTGGGCTACGAGCCCCGCACGGTGCGAGTGGCCAAAGGCAACATGGACCTGCGCGTGGTGCTCGACATCTCGGAGCAGATGCTCCAGGACGTGGTGGTGACGCAGTCTATCGCACGCACCCGCAAGACTCCCGTGGCGGTGTCCACCATCGATGCCCCTACAATCGAGGCGAAGCTCTCCAACCAGGAGTTTCCCGAGGTGCTCAAGACCACTCCGGGCGTATGGGCCACCAAGGACGGCGGCGGATACGGCGACGCCAAGATCAATATCCGAGGCTTCAAGACCGAGAACCTCGCAGCCCTCGTGAACGGTATCCCCGTCAACGATATGGAATGGGGCGGCCTCTATTGGTCTAACTGGGCCGGACTCTCTGACGTGACTTCCTCGATGCAGACCCAGCGCGGTCTGGGTGCGGCGATCCTCTCCTCACCCTCCGTCGGAGGTACTATCAACATCACGACCCGCACCATCGACGCCAAGCGCGGAGGCAATATCTATTACGGCATGGGCAATGACGGCATGAACCATATCGGCTTCTCCGCTTCCACCGGCCTGATGGAGAACGGTTGGGCCGTGACGTTGCTCGGCTCCCGTAAATGGGGTGACGGATATGTGCAGGGCACGAAGTTCGATGCCTACACATGGTTTATCAACATCTCCAAGCGCATCAATGACGCCCACCAGATCTCGCTGACGGCTTTCGGCTCCCCACAGAACCACTGGAAGCGCGACAAGAACAACGGTCTCACCATCGAGGGATGGCAGGAAGTGGGGAAATACATGACCGGCGGCAATTCCAACTACCGCTACAACCCCACCTACGGTTATGACCGCTACGGACAGGTGCGCAATTCCAATTTCAACGTATATCACAAGCCCCAGATCTCACTCAACCACATCTGGCAGATCAACCACAAGTCGTCTCTCTCCACAGCCGTCTATCTCTCGATAGCCAACGGCTACGGCTCTTCGGGCCAGGGACGCACATCCTCATGGCGCAACAAGTGGTATGGCGCTTCGAGCGGCGTGCTCAACATGGATTTCCGCAATGCGGACGGCACTTTCGATTACGGCGCGATCCAGGAGCTCAACGAGGCATCCCTCACCGGCTCCGAGATGGTGATGGCTCATTCGGTCAACAATCACAACTGGGTAGGTCTGGTCTCCACCTACAAGAACGAGCTGATGCAGGGCCTCAACCTCCTCGTGGGTCTCGACGCGAGATACTACGCCGGTATCCACAAGACGGTGATCTCCGATCTCTATGACGGCGCTTACTTCATCGACTCCGATTCCCGCTCCAAGGTGAGCGCGGCCAACAATATCGCGGCCGCCGATCCCAACTGGGCCTACGAGAAGCTGACCGTAGGCGACGTGGTGTATCGCGACTACACGGGCCACATCGCCCAGGAGGGTATCTACGGCCAGCTCGAGTACACCGGTCTGGACGACGCCCTGACGGCTTTCGTGGCAGGGTCGGTCAACAATACCGCGGAATGGCGCTACGACCGCTTCTATTATGACAAGGAGCACGCCAAGTCGGAGACCGTGAACTTCTGGGCCGGTAACATCAAGGGTGGTGTGAACTACAACATCGACCGCCATAACAATGTCTTTATCAACGGCGGATACCTCACTCGTGCTCCCTTCTTTTCAGGCGGTGCCTTCCTGCAGTCCACTACGAGCAACGCGACCAATCCCGACGCCGTCAACGAGAAGTGCGGCTCTTTCGAGATCGGCTACGAGTTTCACTCCCCCATCTTCACCGCGCAGCTCAACGGATACTACACGAAGTGGATGGATAAGACCACGACCAAGGGCAACTATATGGACAACGGCGATTTCTACGCCTTCAACATGCAGGGCGTGGACGCACGCCACATGGGCGTGGAGCTGGCCATGGTGTTCAAGCCCACGCGCTGGATAGAGTTCAGCGGCATGATCTCGCTGGGAGACTGGGTGTGGGATTCCAATGCCACAGGCTATTTCTACAACCGTCAGGGACAGCCCCTGGCCGACATCAAGACCGGCGAGATAGCTTCCGGCATCATGGCTCCCGACCACCTGAAGGCTACCCTCAACCAGAAAGGACGCAAGGTGGGCGGCTCGGCACAGACCACCGGAGCGCTCGGCGTCAACATCAAGCCCCTCAAGGGCTGGCGCATCGGCGCTGACTGGACTTTCTCGGCCCGCAACTATTCCGATTACCAGATCTCGAGCAACGACATCATCCCCAATGCCGACATCAAGGTGGCCGATCCCTGGAGAATACCCTGGGGCAACCAGCTCGACCTGAGCGCAAGCTACAGCTTCAAGATCGGAGGCCTCAACGCCACGGTGTTCGGCAATGTCAACAATGTCTGCAACTACAACTATGTGGTGGACGCCTTCACCAATTCCGGCCAGGACGGCACATGGCAGAATGCCTACCGCGTGTTCTACAACTTCGGACGCACTTTCTCGCTCCGCCTCAAGCTGCAGTTCTAACCTATAATGATTTCAAGACATGAACAAGATATTATCTAACGGATTTCTCGCCTGCGCCCTGGGCGCGGGTCTGATGCTGACCGCCTGCAGCGAGGATTCCTGGAACAACGGCCTCAACGGCTTCAAGGACCCGACCATCGGTTCTTCGGAGGCTACCGTCTACACCCTCACGGATACCGATTACTCCGCCATCGCCTCTAACGCGACAAACAAGGCCCTGGCCGAGGCCGACGGAGAGGCCGACGCGCTCAAGGCCATAGGGACGGCAAAGTCTTTCACCGACAATCTCCAGGCCCGCAAGTATCTCCCCGCGTTCCTGGGCTCGACCTCTTTCCCCTACTACGCGCTTAATGACGGCTCTTCGGTGAAGGTGACTTTCAACGCCTCCGCCGATGTCAATTCCACCGTGCAGGCCATCAATGACGGCACGCTCGCCTACGAGGTGACGGAGGCCGACTACAAGGCCGCCTGGGAGAGCGACGACAATTTCATCTCCGCTTTCGCTCCCGTCACTCCCGCGGCGGCTTACCTGCCCGGATACCTCAAGGAGGCTTTCCCGGAGGCCGAGACGGGCACCTACGCGGCTGTCACTTACAACTGGTCGGAGCAGAATCCCGTGTTCGGCACCACTTCCGGCGGCGACCAAGGCTTCAAGCTCAGCAATGTGCTGGGCGCCGTGACACTCGACCAGGAGGTGAATGTGCAGGGCGTGGTGACGGCCATGTGCACACGCGGCTTCATCCTCACCGACAAGGGGGGCTCGATTCTCGTCTACGGTTCGGATTTCGACGAGAACTCCGTGGCGATGTATGACTACGTGAACGTGCGCGGCACTGTCTCGAGCTACGGCACGGCGTTCCAAATCGCCCTCTCCTCGGCCAATATTGAGGTGGCAGGCGCCGGCGAGTACACTTATCCCGCTCCCGTCAAGCTGACGCCGGAGCTCATAACTTCCGTGTGCGGACGCACAGCCGACGAGACCGCTTTCTACGCCGAGGCGGACGCTACGCTCTCAATTTCGGGTAATTACTACAACCTCTACGTCGATGGTCTCGAGGGGTATGACATCTCCGCCTACTACGCCCTCGATTTCTTCAAGGACATAATGGAGGATGGCGAGAAGATGCACCTCAAGGGGTATGTGATCGGCAAGTCCGGCTCCACCCACTGCAATCTGGTGATTACCGAGGTTTCCTCCCCCACGCGCACCCGGCGCGCTCCGGCCGCCACTCCCGTGACATCGCAGAAAGTGGCCCTCTACCGCTACAACGGCTCCGCATGGCAGGCCGCCTCCGACGTCTGGATGCTCCAGCCCTCCGACTACACCGCCATGGGTCAGCGCTACGCCAACCTCTCCGGCACCGGCCCGCAGGACCTCCTCCCCCGCTATCTGTCGATGCAGTTCCCCTTCGCAGCCGAGGATGACAGCAAGACAGTATGCTACAACTACTACGACTCCGCTTCAAAGACCAACAGCTATCAGGCCATGCTCTTCGACTTCGTCGGAGGCGAGTGGACGCGTAATGCCGGCGAGGTGACGGAACAGTTCTCGCGCACCAACGGACAGTGGCAGTACAATCCCTCAATCGTGCTCAACCTCCCCTCTGACAAGAGCGCCTTCTGCGTGGAGTTCTACCAGGCCTGCGTGGACTACGTGTTCGAAACGCAGTGCGTGCCACTGGGCGACGACAACATCAAGAGCGGAAAGTATTGGGTGACTTCCTACGGCAACAACGAGTACTGGTCAGGCACATCGGCCTACCAGACCAACGTTGACATCCGTCCCGCAGCGGCACGCGCACAGTATGCCGCCGGATTCGAGGGGATGACCGACGAGGAGGTGCAGGAGTTCATCATCACCAACTTCCATGACCACACCCTCCCCTACGTACTGGCCAAATACTATCCCGACTTCGGCCCGATCGACGGCATCGACGTGACGCTGACCGTCAACTACGGCACGTATGACGGAGGCCGCGCCGAGCAGCAGGTGGTATACCGCGTGCTCGCCCCGGGCAAGTATGAGCGCATCAACTCCACCCTCTTCCCTCCCAAGGATGCGGCTGAATAAAATATAAACCCTTTCCGATACGTTGATACGGCAGGAGGCAGCCCCTCCTGCCGTATTAACTTTTCCCCTATCACCCGACCGCGCCCATGAGAAAGAAATCCACCTCTCCGATACTCGTAATCCTGATAGTCGCAGCGGCGGCCATTGCGGCCGTGTGCATAGCCCGCTCACATTCCCGCTCATCCGGCACTCCGGAGCAACGCGGGGAATCCCCCTCGGCGCAGATCACCGGGGACGCCACGGATCTGCTTAACGTCACCCTTCCCCCCTCTCTCTCCTCCGTAACCAAAGACTACAACGGCTTCTCGCTCTCCTTCAATCCCGACAACCGCACGCCCAACTACGTGGCCTGGGAACTCCTTGCATCCGAGACATACGGAAACCACAGCCGCGACGGGCAGAAGTTCTGGCAGGATACCGACTTACCGGGGTGTCCCACCACTAAGGACTACACCAATTCCGGCTACGACCGCGGACACATCATCCCCGCCGCCGACCAGAAATGGCACTCCGACGCCATGCGCGACTGCTTCTCCATGGCCAACATCACCCCCCAGGACCACGCGCTCAACGCCGGAGCATGGGCCACGCTCGAAGAGAAGGAGCGGCTGTGGGCCAGACGCGATTCGGCGCTCATCATCATCGGCGGCCCAATATACACCGACTCCGACAGGAAGCGTATCGGGGAGGCCCGGGTGCGCGTCCCCTCCTCCTTCTTCAAGGTGATACTCGCTCCGTATCTCGACTCTCCCCGCGCCATAGGATTCATCTACCCCAACATGCAGGCTCCCGGCAATATGGCCGACTACGCCATGAGCGTGGACGAGGTGGAGCGCATCACCGGCTTCGATTTCTTTTCCGCGCTCCCTGACGACATCGAAAACGAAGTCGAGGCCAATTACTCTTTCAAGACATGGAACAGACGATAGACCTCTCCGACACCATAGCCGCTCCGGCCACCCCCGCGGGAGGCGCCCTGAGCATCATACGCCTCTCCGGCCCCGACGCTCTCGCCATCGCCGACAAAGTGTGGCGCGGACGCAAGCCGCTTCATCAGACGCGCCCCAACACCGCCTGTCACGGCTGGATACATGACGGACAGGGCCGCGACCTTGACGAGGCCGTGGCCACCGCATATCGTGCCCCCCGCTCCTTCACCGGGCAGGACTCCGTGGAGTTTACCATCCACGGCTCCCCCTGGATAGCCTCAGCCGTAATGCAGGCCCTCACGGAGGCCGGAGCAAGAGTGGCCCTCCCCGGGGAGTTTACCCAGCGCTCCTTCCTCAACGGACGCATGGACCTCACCCGCGCCGAAGGAATAGCCGACCTCATCGCCTCCTCATCACGCGCCGCCCACACCCTCGCCATCTCACAGACACGCGGCGACTTCGCCCGCCGCTTCACCCTCCTGCGCGACGACCTCATCCACCTCGCCTCCATGCTCGAGCTCGAACTCGATTTCTCCGAAGAAGAAGTAGAGTTTGCCGACCGGGGAGCCCTCATCCGACTCTGTGACGACACCATCCGCGAAATAGACGCCCTGGCCGGCTCATACGCTACGGGACGCGTCCTCAAGGAGGGTGTCCCCGTCGTCATAGCCGGACACCCCAACGCCGGCAAATCCACCCTCCTGAACTACCTCGTCGGCGACGACAAAGCAATAGTCAGCGACATCCCCGGCACCACCCGCGACATCATAGAAGACACCGCCGAAATCGACGGTATCCTCTACCGCTTCATCGACACCGCCGGACTGCGCGGCAACACCGACGACCCCATCGAAAGCATAGGCATCGACCGCGCCCGTGCGGCCCTTGTCAAAGCCCGCATAATCCTCTGGCTCCGCGACCCGGCCACGGACACGCAACCCGAAGACATCCCCGAAATCAACGGAGATCAGACCCTCATACGGATACTCACCAAATCCGACCTGCACCCGGGCCGCGAGACACCGGAAGGATGGCTCGCCCTCTCATCCAAAGACCCCGCCACCCTGCAGCAACTGAAGCGGCGCCTCAAGGAGAGCGTCCTGCGTGACCATGACCCGGCGCAGACCCTCATAATCACCAACGCCCGTCACCACGCCGCCCTCAGGCAGGTATCCGCCGCATTGACGGACGCCTCCGGCGCCCTGAAAGCGCAGGAAAGCGCCGACCTCGTCTCGCAGCACATCCGCCGGGCAATCCACCACCTCGGCCTCCTCACCGGCGCCATCACCCCCGACGACCTCCTCCAAAACATCTTCTCCCATTTCTGCATCGGAAAGTAAGCCATATTTTCAAGATTTTTTATTACAACATACTCATGGCATATCTACGACACATAAACGCACATTTAGCCAATGGATTACCACCTGCGGTAAATATGGCGTAATCTTGAATAGTATGTTGTGTATATGCTAAGGATATGTTATATTTGTGGTACTATTTTGGTACTCGTAAAAATCAAGTACCAAAAGTACCAAATCTAAACATCACAGATTATGGCAGCAGCATCAATCAAAGAGCCTGTTAGGATCAGGCGCAAGACACTCGCCAACGGAAACATCTCCCTTTATCTGGCAATCTACATCAACGGACACAGGGAGTATGAATTTCTGAAGCTCTACCTCATTCCGGAGAAAACGAAGGCCGATAAAGAGCGTAACAAGCAGACAATGGCACTCGCCAACTCTATCAAGGCACAGCGCATCGTTGACATTCAGAACGGCGCGCATGGCTTCAAGGGAGATTTCAAGGAACAGACGTTGTTCTACGAATACTACAATGCCCTGACTGAAAAACGCAAGAAGAAAGAGAGCAAGGGCAATTTCAGCAACTGGGCATCGTGTCTCCGTCACCTGATGAAGTATGACCCACGAAAGAATCTTACCTTTGCCGACATCACGCCAAAGTGGGTAGAAGGATTCAGGGATTATCTGGAGAACAAGGCAGAGGCCTTCGGCTGTGACCGAAGAGAACGCCAGAATAAAAAACCGTTGTCGCAAAATTCAAGACAGTCGTACTTCAATAAACTCCGTGCCTGTCTCCGTCAGGCATACGAGGACGGAATCATTCGCACGAATCCAATGAGAGGCATTCTGGGATTTCCGTCACAGGAAGGCACAAGAGATTATCTCACGCTCGAAGAGGTCAAGGCCATGGCGGCGGCTGACTGCGATTTCCCGGAGATCAAGCGAGCGTTCCTCTTTTCATGCCTGACCGGTTTACGTCGGTCTGACATCGTTAAACTGACGTGGGGAGAGGTAACAGAGCTTAACGGACGCACCCGGCTTATATTCCGACAGAAGAAAACCGGAGGTCAGGAGTATCTCGACATAACCCCACAGGCCGCTGAGCTGATTGGAGAGCGAGGAAAGGCCAAATCTACTGACAAAGTGTTTGGAGATATACGTTACCCCGGTGAGACCAACGACAGCCTCCGTATTTGGGCGCTGAGAGCCAAAATAGACAAGAACGTAACCTTTCATGTGGGACGGCATACCTTTGCGGTTTTAATGCTCACGTTAGGGACCGACATCTACACCGTAAGCAAGCTTCTCGGCCACCGCGAACTGAAGACGACCCAAATCTATGCAAAGATTGTCGATGCAAAGAAGCAGGAGGCCGTTGACAACATTCCCAAAATTTTCTGAATTATTTACGAGATCCAGACAAAAATTTCCTGAACCGGCTTTGGAATTTCCCGAAGTCGGCTTTTCTTTTCCCATTTTCCCCTATGAGATTCTAAAATTCAAAGATAATTCCCTTCACGGTGTTTTTCACGTCAACGTCGTTGCCTTAATTCTACATCTACAATCATAATCCTTATCTACATCTTTAATCCTAATCCTTATCCTAATCTACATCTAACACGCGCGTGCGCGAAGCTTTATGTTTGGTAGATGATTGGTTATTATTTTTGTTGTTGTCGGTTTAAGTTAGGTTTATTTTTGGTTACGTTTTGGTTTCCGTTTGGTTTTTGTTAGGTTTGATTAAGGTTAAAGTTTGGGTGACTATCCTCACAGACGGCCACCCACCTATCATCAGATATTACAGCAATAAAATCAGCTTGCAGGGTTCTAAAGTAGATAAAATAGACGAACCGGTTATTCTTCCTCGTCCTCTTCTTCACCTCCACACAGAGCCTTCAACGTGTCCTCTATTGTGCGCGGACCCATATTTATCTCCATGTTTATATCCTGAGACTTCATGCGCGGAGTGTGAAACTCCATAATTTTAAGTTCAGCCGCGACGCGATCAGCCGGAGACAGGAACTTCATGTCAAATTCAAAATCCGACATGACGAGCGGATTGCCGTCCGCATCGACCGCAGGAATCTCCACTACTGTGCGATACGGACCGTCATCACCATTCGCCCACTTGATTCTCTGTATTACCTTCGGTTTCCCTTCCTCATCCACCTGTTGGCGCGGTGTAAGATATTCGCTCGTATGATTGAGCAACGCTCCTTTTGTCGGGTTGTTTTTGTTCGGTGTGCCTTTCTGCCGCCCACCTGTCTTATATCCTTTTGCCATAAGCCTGAAATATATTTTGTGCGCGTGACGCAACGGTTAAAACTGACATACAAAGATAGGCATTAATTTAGCGCGCGAATTTTAAGTATTGCAATATCTAAAATCAACGCACATATGGGACTCATCGGAGGCATAATAGGAGGCGCAGCAGGTATCGCCGGTAGTATCTTTGGCGGCATAAGCGCGTCGAAGGCAATGAAGAAGGTCAAGAATAACCTGCAAGACCAGAAGCGCACCAATCAGGACTGGTACGACCAGAGATATAATGAGGACGCTACACAGCGAGCCGACGCACAGGCCATACTCGCCAAGACCGAGGAGGCCATAAAGTCACGCAACCGAGCAGCGTCAGGAGCCGCCGCAGTGATGGGAGGCACAGAAGAGAGTGTCGCCGCCACCAAAGCGGCCAACGCACAGGCACAGGCCGAGGCAACCTCTAACATCGCCGTCAATGCCGAGCGTAGGAAGGACTCAATCGAGCAGCAGTATCAGCAGCGCGACGCACAACTCAACGAGGCACTGAACAACATGGAGGTAAACAAGGCACAGGCTATTTCTCAGGCCGTACAGGGTGTAGCCTCAGCCGCCGGGAATATCGCCGGTGCATTCTAACGCCATACCATAACGCTTATGACAAACGACGAGATCAACGAGCAGACCCCGGAAGCACCTGCAACGTCTCAGGAGCCCACCACCTCCCCCATGTCGGAACAGGAGGCCGTAATGGGCTACGACGAGCAGATTGCCGCCCTCAAAGCGGCAGCCGCCGCCGTGAATCAGGAGACCCCGGAGCAGAAGAAAAAGCGTGAGAGAATGGAGAAGTCCAAGAAGGTAATCGCCGCAACCGTCGATGGCCTGTCAGCCCTCTCCAATCTCTTCTTTACGACCCAATACGCCCCCAATGCCTACAATCCCCAATCCTCCCATCTGGGGAAGGTCAACGAGCGCATCGAGGCTCTAAAGGCCGAGAGACAGGCCGACGCTGACCGCTACAACAATTATATGCTACGTCTGGGTGACGCACAGAACGCAAAGGCCAAGACGATCCGCGACATGAGGGCGCAGCATGAGGCGCAGAAGCTTGCAAGGGAGAAGGCCGAGCGTGATGCAGAGGCACACAGTTGGCAAGCACTCTTACAACCCGACAAACAGCGAGAACAGAAAGGAAAGGCCGATAAAGCGGAACAGGATGCAATAGCGGCACAATACGAGGCTGAGAATAAGCCGCAGGAGCTACAATTAAAGAATGCCACGGAATCGGCAAGGGCAGGTTCTTACCGTGCATCCGCAGCAAACTCAATGGCCTCAGCACGAGCGCATGATCGAAGCGAGGCTAAGGAATATACGGCATGGGACGAAAACGGCAACCCTCATTCCTTCCGGACTAAGGAGGCCGCTGACCGCTTTGCCAAGCAGCACGGCACATGGCAAGAAGAGGATATAACATCATCGACAACAACCGACCGCGACGATGAAACCAACGGACACTCTTCCCAGACGGCCACAACGACCAAGAAGGGAGGGCAACCGGCAAGACCTAAGCCAAAAGACAATACCCCACCAAGCAGACGAGGCAACGATGATAATGTACCACCCAGCAGAAGAAAATAATCATGGCTAACAACACCGAAGATATTAAATGGCTGTACGACAAACTAAGGGCTAAAGGCTACGACATTGGCAGCCAACAGGAGTTTACCTCTTCACTCGCTAACCAAGCTGACAGGGATTGGTATTATGACAAGGCCGTCGGCATGGGATTGGACGTAGGTAGCAAGGACGATTTCAACGCCCTGTATGCTCCTGTCGCTCCTGCCCCACAACCTAAGCAGGAAAAGCCTGTGCAGCCTCAGTCAGCACCACAGCCACAGGAACCGACCACAGAGACCGTAGCACCTCAGCAGACGGCACAGCCTCCTGTCTCCATTCCTACACCGTCTCCAGAGCCGACATGGCAACCGACGGAACAGGAGAAAATCAGGATGGCATATAACCTCAACTCCATGTTGTCCGATTTTAACGCGAGATCGAGGTCGAGGATTGAGCAGACCCGACGCATGGCAGAGCGCAACACACCTGAAGGCCGAAGGAAACTCAAAGCGGCCAAGTTTCAGGCACAACTCGCCGGTACACCCACACAGGTAATGGGATTGACCCCTGATGTGTCGGCCTCTCCTTCCGGCAATAGTCAGGGAGAGACCGGCGAACAGGCGAAACCTCTTCTTTCCGGTCAGGGTCCAGTGCCTTATGGTGTCGTTGAGGTGGACGGACAGCGTAAAACCCAGTGGCTCCTGCCCGACGGCAGTCTTACCACTGACTTAATGGAGGCAGATAAAGCCGAATACGGCGCACGTCGTGTCCGGCTCATGAATCAGTTTGTGAGCCGAATGAAAGAAAACGGCCTCGATCCGTCGAAGCAGGAGGATGTGCAGCGTCAGGCGCAGCTCGATTATGAGGCACCGATACGCAAGGCAGTAGCCGCCGCAGTACAGGCAGACGACGAGCTGAGCGACAAGGAGCAGGAAGCCTACATGAGCAACCCCCTCAACATGGTTGGAGGTGTCAATGCCGCACTCGGCCATGCCGCCGCACGGAAACAGGCAGGAATCGGTGACCTCAACCTTATCGCCGAGAACGCCTACAATTCCCTTCCCCCGGCATACAGGCGCGACCTCATAGCCTCATATACAGACTATTTCACCAAACACCCGGAGGACACAAACGGCAAAACCATTGAACAGGCCGCGAAGGACGCAGCTAAATCCGTTGTGTACGGACAGGTGCATGAGGAATACGTCAAGCGCAACGGACCGCAGAGCAAGAATGAATTTTTCGTCCGTAAGATGCTGGAGCTTAACCCGGCATCCGTCGCTTTGTCAGGCACGATTAACCCATACGGTCAGGCATACGCAGAGCTTGACGCAATGGAGAGGTACGGCGCGGAGCATAGAGGCCTCGATATTGCAGGTATGATAGCAGGTATGGCGATAGATCCTACCACCTATCTGGGAGGCTGGGCAGGAAACATCGCCTTCAAGAACGCCACAAGAGCCGCAGGTAAGATGATGGCGAAAAAGGCACTGGGAGACGTGGCCGGACGATATGCCGCCACAACCCTTGCAGGACGCATCATAGGAGGCATGGCCGCCGGAGGTGCCAACTTCGGCACATTCGAGGCCGTGAAGGACGCGGAACGCCAGTTGTATCAGGGAGGCTACCTGAATCCGGAGACAAGAGAAATGGAAGGTTTCTCTTTCGGCTCAGTCCTTAACAGCGGTGTGCATGGCATAGGCATGGGAGCGGCCACAGGCGTTGTCTCTCCCCTTATCGGCAATGTAGCGGACAAATGGGTAAAGGCAGCAACTTCCACAGGCGGAAAGATAGCATTACGCGCAGGAGAGACGGCAGTTTCAAAGCTGTTTGAGGGTACTATTTTTGCAGCTCCCGACGTATACGCAATTCAGACTATGCCCGATGAGCAATTTGATAAGCTATATGCCAAGAAGTACGGTTATGACACGATTGAGGATGAGAAGAAAAAAACCGAAGCCAGAAACGAAGCCAGAAACGACATGTCGGGAGACGCATGGAGCGAGAGTATGGCGATGATGATGGGTTTCGGCGCGTCTCATGCAATCAAGACCGCCCCGGCCATGATACGCAGCCTTCGCCCCATACAGCCGACAGGCGACCGTCCATTGTCGCGTGAAGAGCGCATACACAACAACAAGAGCTTTGTAGAACTTCTCCGTGAGCGTCTGGACCAGTCGCCTTCCGACATTGCCATGAGTAAGGAAGAGCGCGAGGAATTGAAGAGAAAAGGCTACGGTGACCTCTCTAATCTCTTCACTTACGACCCCGAACACAAGTCAAGAAAGACCGCAGCAGCGCAGAAGTTAGAAGGAGACTACACAGGCATCACCGGCTTTTCAAGGGCTGCGGACTACGAGCCGACACTTGACGAGACCGGAAACCCTACATTCGACGGTTATTCAGCAATGGAGCGTCTAATGGAGAACGAGAGTGTGAGCGAGGCTACAAGAGCCAAAGCATATTATATCCTGACTGGCCGTATGCTCCCCATGTCAACCGTCGCCGGCTGGTCAATGGATAAGGGCGAGGACGGAACCATATACGTCTCTTCCATCAACCAACAGGGAGGAATCGTAACCTCCCGTAAATTCTCAAACAAGGAAGCGGCAGACAGAGAGATTGAGCGCATCAACCGCCAATCAGAACTCAATACCATCGACATAGGCGAGCAATGCCGAAATGCAGAGGCACAGCAGCGCGTCATGGCGGCCGCAATCAATGAAGTATCGCCCGGAGCTGACGCCCAGACCGTCTATAACATCTATGAGGCCGTAAGGCGCGGTGATAAGGACGTAACCGAGGACCAGCGGATTATGGCCGACATGATAGATGAGGCGATAGAGCGCAACACAGATGCAGGAGCGGAGGTAAGCCCGGTAGGAATCAGGGAGCGCATATCTCAGGAAACAGGCGTTGACATAGATAAAGCCATACGCAAGGAGCCGGGCAAGCGCACAGAGGCCGAGAAGGACGCAGTAAACCGCTACGTCCGCGAGCTGTTTCCGGAGCCTGAGACATACGAGCCTACACCTGAAGAGGCAGAGGCCGACCGCATCTATGAGGACAGCCGCCTTCTTTATGGCCGCTTTGAGCAGGGAGACCCGGAGGCGCAGGCCGAGATCGACGCTATATCGCTTCGCATGACCGAGGCACACCAGCTTTGCGAGGACGCTTTCGGCGACGAGGCCGAGGCGTACATGTGGCAAATCAAAGAAAATCCGTGGGGAACACTCAACGATCCGGAGCTTACACCGGACCAGAAGGACGCAGTGCTTTACTACATCAACGCCAAAGCCTCTCTTGACGGAGTGCTTGACGCATCGAACGAGGCCGCAGCAGACAAGCGTCAGAAGGTGCAGGGTGAGGTTGCCCACCGGACACATAAGGAGCGGGGCGTTATCGTCCCGGCCACGATGAAGGCCGACGACAGGCCGGTCTACATCATCAAGGGGGACGTTGCCATGTTTCCGGACGGCAGCGGCGTGGACGTGCGCAGCTCTTCCGACTCTGTAATCATACTCGACGAATCCGGCGAGTATAAGTTTACATCACCGGACCAGATATTGACCGTCGGTGAGACCATCGACCCCCAGACGGAACTGCAAACCGCATACGAGGCCATAGACCGGGAGCAGGAAGCACTCATCAGCGCAGCAACCGAGGGTGTTCCCGAAAGTGACGGAATCGTTCTCAATTCCGGAGAAAACGATGGATTAGCCACTGATACGGCAGAGGAAACACCTGAAAGCGTTCCCAACGTGCAGGAATATGACCGAGGTTATGAGGAAGGGACACAGATTGCGACTACGCTTGACGACAATATCCTCAACAGTGCCATCGACGATCTCCGAAGCCGCGACTTCCTCAGCGACGAATGGCGCGGACGGTTGGAGGCATACGAATATGAACAGCAGCGCAGGGCAACGGAAGGATCACAGGCCGCTCCTGAGAATATTCCGGAAGAGGGCATCAATGCCGGTGAGAATATTTCCTCCCCTTCGGTTGGACATCTGACGGGTCCTGACAATGCCCCGGAGGAAGAGAAAGCACCGTCGGCTCTGGAGAGAATCCCGGTGGACGAGCAGACCGGCGACCCTATCCTGACACATGAGAGCGTCGATGCAGATACGGCATGGGAGGCCGCGACGGAGTTCTTCGGCACACCGGAGGACGCACTTGCCTATGTTCAGGCCGAGATAGGCAATGCCAAGACCGCCATCACGACCGCAGAAAAGGCCGTCGGCAAAGTGAAGCCGACAGGAGGCATGGGTAAATACCGTGAAGATCTCAAAAAAGCACGAGCCAAAGTGGAGGCCGCAAAGAACACACTTGCCAAGTGGCAAGCCATAGAAGAGGCACAGAAGCGTCGCAAGGCCGAGGAAGCCGCAGCAAGAGCGGCAGAGACGGCAGCACGAAACGCACAGCTCCATGACGAGGCCGTCGCACGCTTTGAGGAAGAGCAGCGCATCAAGGCAGAGAAACAGGCCGAGCAGGAGCGCATAGGCACCCATGCAGTCAATCCGAAGATAAAAGAGAAATGGGACGCATCCCCGAAGGTAGACGGCCACCCTGACGTAATCACCCTTCCGGACGGCAGCACGCTGACCGGCCACTACGTCATGACCGAGGCAGGAGCCGCCTCAGCGAGCCATGACGTTAACAATGCCTTCGAGCCGACCGAGGGTTTCCCGATCGACAAACACGGCCAGAGCGTGAACGACCGCGACTACAAACGAGACCATGACGCACAGCGCATGGTGCAGAGCATGGCCGACGCATACGACAGCCGGGCAATGCAGACCCCTGTAATCGTCAGCAAGGACGGCATCGTACTTTCCGGCAACAACCGCACCATGAGCGGAGACATTGCAGCCACACAAGGCACGGACGGCGCATATCTGGAATACCTCAGCAAGTATGGCCGTAAATATGGATTCACGCCTGAACAGGCGGCAGGAATGAAACACCCTCGTGTCGTTTTCGTGCCTGACGAGGATTTGCCATACGACGCCAACACCTTCTCACGCTTCAACGCTCAGGAGATGAAATCACAGAGCAAGCAGGAGGCGGCAGTGAAACTTGGTAAGACCGTCCCCGACGAAGTATTTGCAGAGATTGTCGGAGGCATAGCGAAGTATGACCGGCTTACAGACTATTACCGCGACGAGGCTGCTGCTGCAAACGCTCTGGGCGCACTGATGCAAGCAGGCGTGATCAACGATAAGCAGATGCCGGAACTAAGGACAGGCACGTCACTATCGGCCGCAGGAAAAGAACTTATCGAGAACACACTAATAGGTAAGACATTCGATTCCGCACCAGAGGCAGTGCGTCAGATAATCTCCATGCCAACCCTCCGAGAGTCAATCGTGATGGGGCTGAGTGAAATCGCAAGCAACCGTACACTTGCAAAGAAAGGCTATGACCTCAGCAAAGAACTCGCCAATGCCGTAGACCTCGTGTATCGCGCCAAGACTACACAGCCTAAAATATACAAGGAGGGGATGCCAGTGTCTCCCTTCGGCAGGATGCAGGGACTATTCGAAGATACCAGGGTAACCGACGCAGCTACCCTCCTACTCGCAGACATACTTAACAGCGCGAAGCCGAGCGACGTGCGGAAGGTGCTTGCAGTCTACAACTTCAACGCTCAGAAAGCCGCGTCAGGGCAATATTACATATCGAAGGATGGAGAGATGATGCCTCCGATGTCGAAGAATGAAGTATTAACATTAGTAAATAACCATTTCAGAAATGCAACCCCAAAAGAACAGCAAGCACTCGTGGACGCTGCCATTGAGCAAAGAAAGCGAGATGCGGAAGAGGCAGCAGCAGAGCAAGCCGGACGAAGCGAAACAGGCGATGAAGCTCAACCTCCTGTTGAACGCGGTGGAGAGCCTGAACCAGCCGCAGTAGAACCAGAAGCACCGGCAGAGCCTGAAAAAGACGTGACACCGGATGAGGAAGCCCTTATGGCTCGTGTGGAGGTCACTGAAAACGACTGGGAGGAAGGAGACAGCAAGACCCCGACCTATAAGCGCGAGATCATCATCGACGGCAAGCACAGCGTGACACAGGTGGACGCTCCCAACAGGAAGGGAGACTACACCGGACCGGTCTTTGAGTATGACGACAAGACATTCAGTTATCTAGGCGAAGTGGCCGCTTACATTGACAGCCACCCCACCACCGTAGAAGAGCCTAAGAAGGCTGAGGCGACCAAAGAGAAGCCAATCTCCGGACTTGAAGGCTACACCCATAAGGAGGTGAAGGATATTGTCAGTCGCGAGGTGGAACAGATATTCAGCGACGCGGACATCGACGCTGAGATCGTCGGCGTGGAGATACACGGCAGCCGGAACCGAGGCGACGCACGCCCGGACTCCGACCTTGACATTGTGCTTGAATACAAGGGGGACATGAAGGAGTATGCCATGTTTAACGTCATAAACGAAACACCTATCGAGATCGAGGGCATACAGGTGGACGTGAACCCCATACGCGCGGAAGAAACCGGCACCCTATCCGACTACATGAAGAAATCCCGGTCATACGACGAAGAGAAGCAGAGGGAGGCCGCAGTGTCCGCTCCTTCTCTGGGGGAGCGTATTGCCGAGGCCAAGGCCACAGTGGACACCGAGCCGACCGAAGCGCAGAAGGAGGCAGGAAACTACCGCAAAGGGCATGTTCAGGTAGGGACATTCGACGTAACCATAGAGAACCCGAAAGGATCAAAGCGGAGCGGCACAGACGCTGACGGCACACCGTGGGAAACGACCATGACCCATACCTACGGCTATATCAAGGGAACAAAGGGAGTGGACGGCGACCACATCGACGTATATCTCTCTTCCGATATAGACGATTGGGACGGTAGGAAAGTGTTTGTCGTTGACCAATACAATCCGGACGGCACTTTCGACGAGCATAAGGTGATGCTTGGCTTCAACGACCGCGACGAGGCTTATTCCGCTTACCTATCCAATTATGAGAAGGACTGGGATAAAGGGCGACGGCTCGACTGCACGGAGGTGAACCTTGAGGACTTCGAGAAGTGGATTGGATCCTCCAAGCGCAAGACCAAAGCGTTTGCCGACTATAAGAGCGTTGATGTAAGACACAACCCGCCTGTCACTGATAGGACCACATACGACCGGACGGTACCTGCAACGCCGGAAGCACAACGTAAGGCGATTACACGCATAATTGACTTTGCCAAGAGGGTTAAGAATCGTGTAGAGCGAGCTGTGATTGGCGGTATAACCAAACGGCAGGCAAGGGACTTTGCCGAGAATGGTATAGATGTGGATGAGACTTGGGTACACTCATTTGAGTCATCAGCAGTGGCACATAATCAGAAGCATCATGGCAGTGAAAAGGCTGAGGCAGCCAGAGGGCAGATAGCCATTATTGCTGATGATTATGCGAGGATTCCCGAAATTCTGGAGGAATACGATAAGGTTTCAAAATCTCCGAACAAAACAAAGGGGACTGAAAATGAGGTTATCATTTACGAGAAGGAGTTTGGAGACGGGTACATTTATTACTTGGAAGAGAAGCGTGACAATAGAAAATCACTTGCTTTTCACACCATGTATAAAAAGAAAAAAGGAACTGATGGTTCCGACGGGTTTGCTGTTGAAACAACCGCTCCCATCACGCCCTTAGCGACTCCGGACAATCTCAGTTCCAATTCTGACGGCAAAGATAATGCTTTGCAATCAGAAAAACAAGGGAAAGGAGCGGAAAGTTATGCCGGCTACACTATCACACCGACAGAGTATCATGGTAAGAAGAAGAAAACGCCGGTATGGGTTGTCAAATTTGACCGCGACCTGAGCTATGAAGAGAAAAGAGCCTTGGTAGCCTATATGGAAGAACCTCTGGCAGAAGGCAAAAAGACTTCTCGCGGATGGCTTGATAAAGAATCAGGACATTTCTATATGAGAAGCGAGGAAGCCGCCAAGAGACTTGCGGAGATGCCGGGGAACGAGGAAGCAGTCGCGGATGCACAGCCGTTGAGCCGTGAGGACTATAAAGATGCCATAACTTCTTCTACTCCTGAGAAAGGGGATAAGAAACCGTCTGAAACAGGAGGCAAGAAGAAAGACTCCGCGCCAGGGTCACCAATGAACCGTGTGGACGTGGAAGGACTCTTCAATGGCCTTAACACCAAAGGGGAGACTAAGCTTTCCGGCCATTCGACACCTGTCAAGCCTGAGAGCGCACCGGCGAAGCCTGAACCCGGACGTTTGGTAGTCGATGATGAAATGCGCGGCATGGAGGATGAATTGCGCCGCCTCTTAGGAATTGAAGACAGCGAAGGAGACAGAGGCGACCTCTTCAAGAACCCGGAGGACTTCACCAACAAAGAGCGTATGCAGATAACCTCATTAGGGATAACATACGCCCTCAAATATTTCGATCAGGGCATTGTATCATTTCCTGATTTCGCAGACAGAATGGTAAGGCGCATGGGTGAAAAGATACGTCCTTGGCTTAAAGCCTTCTATGGAGGCGCACGCGACATACCCGGCTATGACCATTTGCCATTTACCCCGGCTGATGAGGTCAGGGCTTTCGACGTGATGAACTTCGACAGGAATGAGAAGGAGAAGGGTACCGACCCCATGCGGACAGCTCAGGGGATTGTGGCAGAATCGAGAGCCGAGGCCGCAGTGGCTGAGGCAAAGAAAGAGATAACCGAACAGAGAAACCAGAAACGCAAGGAACGTGATGAACAGACAACAGCAGATACAGAAGCTATTGCAAAGCAAGCAGAGGCTACTGCAAGCGAAGCGGAAGCTACAGCAGAAAGCGCAGTCGATGAGCAATCAATCGCAGAAGCCTCCGAAAAAATAGATGAAGCACTTGAAAAGGTAAACGAACAGCTTGCCATTTTAGGCTATTATGAGGCCGAGCATGTAGACAAGGACTTCAACGAGGCATACGGCTACATGCGCAATGCCGAAAAGAAGGCACTTGCCGACGCTGTGAAGCTTGCCAAGCAGCTTGTAAAAGACCTCGGCATCGAGATCGACAAAGTTACCAGCTCGACCACAGCGAAGAAAAGCAAGAAGCGGACGGCGGTCACGGCCAACATAGCCCCTGCAGGTGGAGACATATCAATACGCCTTCCTCTCAACGAAGGGCGCGAGCTTTCAATCAACATCTACCTCGACCCGACAACCAAACCGGGAGACCCGACATTCAGCGGCGACAACCTTCAGGTGTCAGGAATCATGTATCGTGTCGAGACTCCGAACGGAACAGGCCATGATAGATACGGAAGCAACTCATGGGCATCAGTGGACGGAACATATTCCGAGCTTCTCCACATGATACAGCGCGAGACATACAGATACCTTCCGGATCGCAGTGCGGAGGGAGGGGAATACAGGTCAGGCGACTCAATTCAGTATTCATCCAACGGAGGGAAGTCATGGACTGACGGCAAGGTTGTGGAGGTAAACCATGACGGCAGCCTGAAACTTGACACAGGACTTGCTCCTGTCCTCTATGTCAATGCCACACAGGAACAGGTTAGGCGCAAGGAGGAAGTGGCTAAAGCCGCTCCCGGTAAGAAAGAGCCGGAGAAACCTCAATATCCTGACCCGAAGGATAAGGAGGCCGTGAGCGACTGGCTGTCTGATAACTCCGCAGCCATCTGGGAAGGCGTGGATGCAATCACAAAGGACGCTAAGGCAGATACCGACCTTCGCAACACATTCAAGGCGACCAACGACGACTCCATCAAGGAGGCTGACCTTTCGGATTTCGTAGAAAGATGGTTGGCCGACCGCATTGAGGACATGATGGAACTGCACCCGGCGACCGTCAAGGCATGGTATGACTATGACCAGCAGGGAATAATCCTCAGCACGATAGCCGGACGCATCGAGGACGCTCTTGCAAAGGAGGCTAAAAAAGACCGAGAGAACGAGACCGTCAACGGCTATAAGCGAGGCGACGAGGTATTGTGGGACCGCTACGGCAACGGCCAGTGGGAGAAGCAGACAATTACCGACTTCGACGAAGCCGGGCGACCCATACTTGACAGCTTCGGCCAGAACTGGATAACAGAGGTAGCCGACTGGGGGCGCATCAAGCCGGTAGAAGGGAAAGAGCCTAAGCAGGAAACCCCTGCCGAGACTCCTGAATCCGCTACCGAGAAAGCAATAGAGACACTGACCGGGAAGAAGAGGCCGGTCAAAAAAACGGAAGTAAAACCTAAGCAGGTTGTCGGTGATCTATTCGGCGGCCTGTTTGATGAACCTGCAAAGAATGAAAAGGAAACTGAGTTACAAACTCGCCCCGGCACTGGAGAGCGAGCAGAGGGACACGAACCTCGACAGGATGAACCGGTGGGAACGAGCCAACGGAATGAAGATGGAGGAACTGACGGAGGAGGAATGGCTGGACGTAACGGAGGCGATACTGGGTCTGACTCCGGACGAGGCAGTGCAGTATCTCCAATATCTTCAGAACATGCCGTAAGCCCTGAGAAGCGCGACGAGCCACTTACACGCCTTCCGCAGAAGCAGCGCAGGAACCGCAACAACCATGTGATAAAGCGAGGGAGCGAGATAGCCCCGGCGAGCGTTGACGCACGCATCAGAGCAAACATAGAAGCCATAGAAACGATGAAGCGTCTTACCTCTTCCGGAGCGGACGCGACAGCGGAGGACATGGCGAAAATGCGAGCCTTCAGCGGTTGGGGAGGTCTTGGCAAAGCCTTTAGCGATTATCATCTTTCACGCCGCCTCCGTCAGCTTCTGGGAGAGGAAGCATTTGCAGAGGACGCACAGATGAGCCGCAACTCGGCCTACTTCACGCCGGGCTATGTAGTAGATGCAATGTGGGACGTAGCGAAAGGCCTCAGTTTCCGTGGCGGCAACGTGCTTGAAGGCTCTGCAGGCGTAGGCAATATAATCGGCCTCATGCCTCCGGAACTCAGCGACCGCAGCGCGATTCAGGCCGTAGAGAAGGACACCACCACCGGCTCCATGCTCAGCCTCCTTTATCCTGACGCAAAAGTGGACGTACAAGGCTTTGAAGAGACCAAGATCCAGAACGGCAGCATCGACCTTGCCATCACCAATGTGCCGTTTGTCCCCGGCCTCCGTGTAAAGGACACCACAGGAGACCATGACCTAAGCAAACGCTTCAAGGACATTCACAATTTCTGCATAGCCAAGAACGTCCGGAAACTCCGGGACGGAGGCATAGGCATCTTCATCACCACTAAGGGAACGCTCGACAGCGCAGGAGGGCTATACAACTGGCTTACCAACGAAGGAAACGCCGATATTGTCGGCCTCTTCCGTCTGCATAACGAGACCTTCGGAGGCACAGACGCGACGAGCGACATCATCGTAGTGCGGAAGAGGGTCAACGGCCAGAAGTCAGAACATGCCATAGACGCATCAGCGACGACAGGAGTCAGGACAGCCGACTATGACGACGGAAAGAAAACCGTAACCCGGTCACTCAGCTACAACCGCTATTTCGTGGAACACCCTGAACACATGGCCGGAGAAATGAAATTCGGCTTTGAGACCGGCAACACCTACCGCCCCACCTCCGTAGCCCTTCATCCTGTCAAGGGGAAGGATCAGGCAAGGATGTTGAAGGCATGGGTAAAGGAAATGAGCAAAAAGACCTTTGAAGAGCCGGAGGCCGTCACCGAGCCGACGAATCACAGGGAGGAATATGTGCCTACCTATGACAACGCTGGAGTGGAAGTTAAGACAGGCTCTATGCAGGTTGACTCCAAAGGTAGGATATGCGTCAACTATGACGGCGTACTCCGGCCCCTCATGTCTGATTTCGACAAGAAAAAACCTAAGAGCGAGGAAGAGCGCATAGCGCAGTTCAATAAGAACAAGGTCAAGGGACGCACCCGTCCACAAGTGATTGCCGACTACAACGAGATCAAGAAGGCTCTCAATGAACTTCTCGATTACCAGAAGAATAACGAGAGCGACGAAGGACTACAGAAGTATATAGACAACTTAAACAGTGCTTACGACAGGTTTGTCGGATATTACGGACACCTGCACCGGAATCCTTCTATATCATTGCTGAAAAACGACGTTGATTTTCCTTCTGTGCTTGCTCTTGAAACATACAGGGAGGAAGGCATAGACCATACTCCTGTATTCGGTAAGGCCGACATATTCCGTGGGCGCGTCATGGCAAGAATGGAAACACCAAAGCCACAGAGCATCAAGGACGGTGTGATACTCAGTATTCGGCAGACAGGAGACCTCAACATTGACTATATCGCAGAGGCGTTAGGAAAACCCGTTGATGAGGTCAAGAAAGATATTATCAAGCAGGGTCTGGGTTATGAGAATCCCACAACTCATATCATGGAACCGGCTCACCTTTATCTGTCAGGTAATGTGCGAGAGAAGCTAAGACTTGCAGAGGCCAATAACGAGAATGGACGGTATGATGCAAACATATCAGCCCTCCGTCGCATCGTGCCTCCTACCGTACCAAGCCACATGATAGAGTTTAGTATCGGTTCCTCATGGCTGAATCCTCAGCTATTCAACGAATATATCAAGGAGCGCACAGACCTGAATGTCTCAATGACCTATGCCGCCGGAACATGGACTATGCAGATTGATGGCGACTCCATCCCTGAAAAGGATAAATCATTCGGCGTGCAGAGTGACCTGTGCGATAAAATCATACCCGGCCATGAGCTGATACTTGCAGCCATGACGAATAAGACTATAAGGGTATCGAAAACTCAAAAAGATGATAAGACCATCTTTGACCCCGCCGCTACTCAGGTATGTGCAAGTAAGGTTGATGAGATACGCGATGATTTCCGTTCATGGCTTCGCAGTCGTATGCAGCAGGATGAAAAGCTTGCTACCGAAATCGAAGAAAAATACAACGACACGTTCAACAACTCTGCACCGATAGAGATACCAAATGAGTATGTCCCTGAAAGGTTTGAAGGAGCGGCCACGGTAGTAAACGGCAAACCACTCAAATTGCGTCCTCATCAATCAAAGGCAGTTGTGAGAGGCACCATGCAAAGCCTCATGCTTGCACATGAGGTAGGCACAGGTAAGACATACACCCTCATTACCACAGCAATGGAGATGAGGCGACTCGGCACAGCAAAGAAGCCTATGATTGTGGTGCAAAACTCTACACTCGGTCAATTTGTGGCGAGTGCTAAGGCACTCTATCCTGACGCACGCATACTCAGTCTGGAAGACAAAGACCGCAACGCACAAGGCCGTAAGGACTTCTACGCCAAGATACGCTACAATGACTGGGACATGGTTGTCATTCCTCAATCCGTGCTTGAAAAGATTGACGATCATCCGGACCGCAAGCGCAAATTCATTGAGGACACTATCGCTGAGAAGCTTGATGTCATTAGTCAGCTTTCGGAAGACAGGGAGAATGGCCGTATGGTTGCCAACATGAAGAAAGAGGTTGAGAAACTTCGCGACGACCTCGCAGAACTCCATGCCAAAGAAGAGAAAAAGAAGAAGAAGGATGAAAAGAAGGAGGCCATAAAAAAGGCCAATGCCAAAATCAAGGCACAGGAAATGCTGGAGCGCGAAACCGACGATAATCTTAACTTCGACGATCTCGGCATTGATGCAATACTTGTGGATGAGGCTCATGAATACAAGCACCTCGGTTTCGCCACAGCCATGCAACGAGGCGTTAAAGGTGTTGATAATTCCTTCTCTAAAAAATGTCAGGGACTCTTCCTGAAGGTCAAAGCCATTCAGGAAAGGTCAGGAGGCCGTAATGTTGTCTTTGCCACAGGTACGCCTATATCCAACACCGCAGCAGAGATTTGGACGTTCATGCGCTATCTCATGCCGAAAGAGGAAATGGAGGCGTACAATATTTGGTATTTCGATGATTTTGTAAGAAACTTCGGGAGCATACAGCAGATGCTTGAATATGGCACAAGTGGCACATATAAGGAAGTGAACCGTTTCGCCGGGTACAACAACCTCCCTGAAATGGCCCGACTGTGGGCAGGAATCGCAGATACCGTCAAGACCGATGAGGCAGGAGAAGTCAAGAAGCATATTCCGGCTCTTGAAGGCGGCCAGCCTACCGACATTCATCTTCCCCAGACTTCTGCACTCCGTTCCGTCCTCAAATACGTGCGTCAGCGTCTAAAGGAATTTGAGGAAATGACCGGACAGGAGAAGAAAGAGAACTCTCATATTCCGCTCGTCATGTACGGCATAGCGAAAGCCGCAGCCGTTGACGCGCGATTAGTCAGTGCGTCCGCTCCTGACGATCCACACTCAAAGACCAATGAAGCAGTACGCCAGACATTGCGCTCCCTCAAAGATACAGAGAAATACAACGGCACCGTCGCTATATTTGCCGACAACTATCAGCGGAAGAATAAGGAGACTAAAAAGGTTGAGTTTAATCTGTTCGAGGATATTAAGAAGAAGCTCATCAAGAGCGGCGTGCCTGAAAGCCAGATTTGGATAATGAACTCAGGCATGTCCGCAAAGAAGAAGGAGGATATTTTCGCCCGTGTCAACAGCGGAGAAATTCGCGTGATAATGGGTACTACTCCCCTTCTCGGTGTAGGCGTGAACATACAGGAGCGTCTACACACCCTCATGCACCTCGACGCTCCCAACCGTCCTATGGACTATTGGCAGCGCATGGGTCGTCTCTTGCGTCAGGGCAACCTGCATAAGGAAATGGATATACCTGTTCGTGTCCTTCGCTTCGGCGTAGAGGATTCTCTTGACGTGACCGCATATCAGCGTCTGAAAACAAAAGGCGCGATTGCTGACGCTGTAATGAACTCAAAAGCCCTTCTATCAAACAACCTTGAAAACCGAGTGTTAGAGGAAGAGGGAGACGAGTTTGGTCAGATAACCGCAGAGCTTTCGGGTTCGGAATATGCTATACTCCAGAATCAGACCGAGAAAGAATTGCGTAAACTTATCGCTAAGGAAGAAAATCACCGTCAGCACCAGACGTATATCTACTATAAGATACCTGAATACAAAAGAAAGATTGAGGAAACCGAGGCACGTATTGAAGCACTCGACGAAACAATCGCCATGTTAGAGGCATTGCCGAAGGAAAAGACTATTTCCATAAATGGCAAGAAGAATAAAGGCACCGCCTCAATGGAACAGCTCTTCAAGGACGATAACAAGACTCTTGGAGAATTGATTGAACGAGCCGAAAATCTCGGAACCGAAAGCAAGCATGTAGTCAGATTCACAATAGAAGGGAAAATGCCCGGCGAGATCGAGCGTACGGTAAGCCAACAAATGGTGAGCCTCCGGGGAGACATGGGCGTGACAGTTGACACTTACGTCACCATACCCGGAATCACAACCCACCGCCCTCTCAAATCAAGATGGCTAAAGGCGAACATAAATGAGATACTCGAACTTATAAACCCTGACAGATTCAGACGTGTAAGGGAAAGGGAAGCCAATGATCTGGCCGCATATCATAGAAATATCGAGATACTGAGCAAAGACCGTGGCAAACCTTTTGAGCATACAGCACGCATCGCAGAACTACGACAGCTACTTGAAGAATATACACTAAAGCTTCAGGAAGATCTCGCAGCGAAGGAGAAGAAGTATGCCGAGATGGATAAAGAAGTTGCCGACCTCGACGACATTACTTTCACATATGAGGACGATGAGGAAGAGGAAGAAGAAACTAAGAAACAGAAAGGCCGTGAGCTTAGCCGCCTTGTTACCGAAGGCAACAGCCTTGATTTCCTCGACGCTCAGGGACACCGGTCAGCATACCGCTATGCCCAGTTCGTACCCGGAGGCCTCACTAAGTATGGCACCGGCTATGTGCGCGAGGGTGTGCGTCCTCCTATGACCGCCATTGACAGCGAAACGCAGGATTGGCGTGCCCCTATGGTCTTCAACGAATGGGAGCAGAGTGTGGAAGGTATGCGAAAGGATAACGGCAAGGCCGATCTCGTTCAGGGCAATGGACGCACCACCGGCAATGTAGCCTACAATCCATATTTCCATATTCGCGTGCATCCCCTCAACGACCAGTTCAGCGCAGCGTATGACCGTCCGGAGCTTGTTGTTGTAGAGGGGGAATATCCTGAGAGCGAGCTTACATCAGGCTATCGTGCCGAGGGAGCGAAGAATGCCGTCGGCCTGACAGACTGGCACGCCGGAAGTGTCAACGGCCAGTTGTCGCCCGGCAAGAAGGTGCAGACCGTTCTCTCCCGATATTTCAAACCTCGGCGCATTGTTCCGTGGAGCGAGGTTGCAGAGCGTATTATGGACCATATCGACGGGGAAGATGTTACTTTCCCCCTCAACGTAGTGCCTCCCCGCTTGCGTGCAGAGTTATCGAAGAGAGGCGCAAAGTTTCATGGCATTTCAGGTTCTGTCAGCAAAGATCAGAGGGCGCATCTTAAAGAAGTTGAGAGTGAGCTTGCCGCCGGTAATCATGATTTCGGAGTGGAAGGAGGATTGTCAGACTCCGATATCGCGAAGTACAACCAACGGATAGACCGTCTGTCCTCCACCGACCCTGACACTATGGAGGGTGCTGTTACCCTTCTCAGCGACAAACTGAATACTCCTATCAGGGTTATCAGCCGAAAGGAAGCCGAGGTAGAGGGCTACCGCCGTAAGAAAGGCTGGTATGGCCGCGAGACCGGGCAGATTACCGTTGTGGCCGACAATCACCGCAACGTGGGCGACATTGCCGACACTGCAGTGCATGAGGCCGTCGGCCATTATGGTTTGCGTCAACTTTTCGGCACCGAAGAAAAGCTCAATAACTTCCTCGATGAAGCCTACAACATCAGCAATGACAGGATTAAGGCTGAGATCGACCGACGTACTGAGAAGATGATGGACGATGAGGTTGACCGCATCAGGGAGCGAATGAGGAAGGAGCATGAAGAACGTGGCGAGAATCCGGAAGAGGAATACTATTCCGACATGGCGAAGGCTCGCATTGAGGCAGAGAAGCAGCGAGAGCAGATCAGGCGCGACGCTACGGAGGAATATGCGGCCGACCTCGGCATGAAGATAGGAGAAGAGGGATTTGAGCGCATGGACGCAGAGGAACAGACCTTCTGGGGGAAACTGAAAGGGATGCTCCAGAAGGCACTCGACCGTCTTCTTGCCGGCCTGAAACTTCCGAAGATGAGAGCGTGGACCGATAAGGAGTGGAGCTATGTGCTGTGGAAGTCATGGCGCAACCTCCGGGAAGGAAACCGCCGGTCTTTCTTCACAGAGGCAGAGGACATCGTAAGGCGCGAGAAGAGCAATTTCGGAGCGAGCGAGAGCCGCCTCTTCCGCGACGGCGACTTAGGACTTGAAGAGGCTATCACGAAGATGAAGGCCGACGCAGCGGCAGCCAACGGCGCGGACTTCAAGGCGAAGCAGGACGCTATGAGAGCGATAGGCGGCAACCTGAGCAAGCTACGCCAGGCAATGGCACGGCAGAGGGAATATGACATCACAACCGTGAAGTCAATGACCGACCTATCAAAAATCCTTCTGGACGCAGGACTTCTCGACGACCTGAGCAAGTATGAGACCAAGCGCATACTTACGGCGATAAAGGATGCTGTGGGAAGGGAGGACACCTCAAAGCAGGTGCAACGCCTTATGGACATCATGGTTGACAATCAGCTACGCATGGGAGCAAACTATTTCGGTAAGCTCCTGAGCGTGAAGGGAAGCCGCATAGATGCAAGAGGCATCGAGGTTCAGGGCGAGCTTGACCCGGACGGCCAGAAGATTGCTCAGGTAGTAAAGAAGGCCACCACCCGGACACTTGACGATATTGACAACATGATGGCCGAGGCCATAAACCGCATGAGCAGCACGGATCAGGCAGTGGCAGACGAGTCCGCACTTGAATATGCCGGGCTACAGATAGCACGCCAGTATGTAGAGGAAATCCGGGAGAGCAAGAACGAAGAAAAGGAACTCCGCAAGAGCATCGACGACTACAAGGCCGAGAGAAATGCCGAGGCCGAAGAGTCGAAGAAGAGCATCGAAGAGGCGCGTGCGCATAAGGATGCAGGACACATGACCGAACATGACTTCAACCTTCTCGTCCATGACATCGAGGAAGAAGAGCGGGCGCGCTGGGCAGCGTTCAAGCAGTATGCCGAGGCGACCAACGACGCCATACGCCAGAACAAGATAGAGCGTGCGGAGGCGTACCGGAGCCTGTCTGAGCAGCTTGGAGGCGTATTGGGCGAGAGCGTGGAGCGTGCCAAGCAATGGAGGGAGGCCGAGAAACAGCGCGTGGAAGAGATACATCATAATGCAAACTCCGATATGGAAGGAAGGCCAACTAATGAACACCACAAGGCCGATCGTCTCCAGAAGTTTGTCAACAACGGTATCTTACGTTTCTTTCTCGCACCATTGGGAACCTTCGACCAGATGCTGCGTATGTTCGGAAGCAAGAACGTCCGTGGCGAGGGCTACCTGTGGAACCGCTACATGCGCGGATGGGTGGACTGCACCGAGAAGGAATACACCGGCTATCAGGAGGCACTCAAAACCCTCGACAAAAAGGTCAGCGAGGTATTCGGCAAGGATATGAAATGGGGCGACCTCTTCGCCATGGAGCGGCGAATGCCAAAAGCGTCCGTGAGATTCTGGGACGGAGGGGAAATGCGTGACCATGAGCTGACGCAGGGAAACCTTCTCTACATCTACATGACAGACAAAATGACGGACGGACGCATGAAGCTCCGCCGCATGGGAATCACGGAGGACGATGTGGAGCGCATAAAGGATTTCGTCGATCCGCGATTCATACAGCTTGCCGACTGGATGCAGGAGGAATACCTTACAGAGAAGAGGAACGGTTACAATGAGGTGCATAAGCGAATGTTCGGCACGTCGATGGCAGCCATTGAGAACTATTTCCCCCTGAAGATACTCGCCAACGCGAGAGTGGAGAACGTGGATGTAGCCGATGACACCGGAGAAATCGGATTGCCAGCCACATCAACTGGGAGTATCATCAAGCGCAAGAGGAACAATCTTGCCCTCGACGTGACCGGCGCGGACGCTTTCAGCGTGATTCTGGATCATATACAGCAGATGGAGCGTTGGGCTGCCTTCGCGGAGTATAACCGGGACCTCAACACCCTGTTATCGTATAAGCGATTCAGGAATCAGGTAATGAACATGACAAGCGCATACGGAGCCGGAAAAACCCTCTGGACCAACTTCCGGAATGTGGCTTCAATGGCCGCCGGAGCATACCGGCCACCTATCGCACCGCTTGACAAGGCGGCAGTGAACGTGGCAAAGGGTGCGACAGCGGCAAAGGTCAGCTTGCGATTGTTTACGGCACTGAAACAGTTTGCATCCATGCCGGCCTATCTTTCAGACACAAGCATACTGAAGCTTGCAAAGAACATTCTCAATCCTTTCAATGCGTGGAAGTGGAGCATGGAAAACCTGCCTCTGTTTGAAAAGCGATGGAAAAGCCGCATGTCTGGAGACCCGCGACTGATGAAATCAGAAATGGACTGGAAGATGTGGAGAAATCGTATCGTTGAGATAGCCGGGCGCGTCGGCATGTCGCCCAACGCATTTGTGGACGCTCTGACGGTAGCGATCGGCGCACGCTCCATGTATCAGAGCAAACTGGCAAGATATAAGAAATTGGGATACCCACCTGAAATAGCGAGAAAACGAGCTTTGCAGGACGCGACAGTTCTCTTTAATCAGACGCAGCAGTCGAGCGAGGGGGCTTTCCTATCCACGATGCAGGTAGACAGGTCATGGCTTAGCGTACTCTTCACTGTATTCCGTAACTCTTCCATGTCGTACACCAGGCAGCTCTACGACGCAATGCGCAACCTGTCGCGTGTAGGATTCAAGAAGGGATATAAAGACCTTTCTGTTGAATTTATGACTAAGCAGATGGTCCGCGACGGCATAGATCCAGACAAAGCAACCGAGAATGCAAAAAGGGAATACCGGCGCGGCATCTACCGGGACATTGCAAGGGTAGGCATATTCGGCTGGGCGATGCAGTTTGTATGGAACATGTTTGGATATATCCCCTATTTCATCTTCGGCAAAGATGATCAGACCAAAGAAGAGTTCTGGGATGACGTGTGGAGTCATACTATGTTCGGAAGCATCGAGGGACTTACCGGAGGTGACGCTATCAGCGCAGCCCTGAACCAGATACACAAAGGGGAAATGAGCCTGCGCGGAGTGGCTAAAGAAATGCCGGCGGTGAGTGACCTCGAAGCTATATACGACAAATTCGGGAGGGACAACACGGAAGCGATGAACGACGTTATCAACCTATGTGTGCAATCTGGATTAGGATTCAATCCTCAGACACTCACCGATGCTGTCGTAGCAATCATGGACTGGAGCGAAGGCGACATGTGGACGGCGAGGGAGATAAGTCTATGTATGATGCGAATACTCAACTGTCCTCAAAGCCAGTTAGACAAACTTTATTTTGACGAGATCGGCATGTCTGGCGAAGAAATATCTTCTATACCGAAAGATAAGTTGCCGGAAGTGATTGCTGAAAGGCTTGCCCGGTATAAGGTAAAACGAAACGCACCGTTGACCGGCTTTGTCAGAACCGAAGAAGATAAGGAACAGGCATTGGAAAAGCAGCGTACAAAGGCAAGGAAGGCTATCAAAAAGCGTGTCTCTTCTCATCTTGACACTGAGCGCACCAAAGAACTTCTGAAAGAGGCAGAAGAGACAGCAGCGCAACTGAAGAAAATCAGGAGACTCAAAGACCGCGACGAGGACAGGTATGATGAATTGATGGACGAATTGGAGGATTCTCCCGCTTACGAGAGATACGAGGCAGTCAGGGAATACAACAATGACTTCAAGGACCTGTATAAAGACTTCCAGAACGCCAAGACTCCTCAGGAGGCCGACTCAATAGTCAAACTTATGGTTCAGGCAAGAGACAGACTGCTTATGGAGACCGACAGTATTAAGGCGCAATAGTTAAACGAGCCGGGGCGCAAGGATTTATTATCTTTGCGTCTCAGCTCCAATACATAACAGAACAGACATGGCAAAGAAGAAACTTCATAGGCTTAGCAAGGTATTGCCGAAGGCCAAGTATGACTCCGTGGCAGAGCAGAAGGCACGCCGGGGAGAGAAGAAGGCATTTGACGTACTGATGGAGGCACAGCACTACTGGATGCTGATGGACAAATTCAGGCGCGACCGCGAGAGAAACAAGAACTACACCTACGGCAAGCAGTGGGACGATATGGTGTGCGTGGACGGGCGACGCATGAAGGAGTCAGAGCTTATCAAGAAGCAGGGGAACCTGCCGCTGAAGAACAACCTTATCCGGAGAATGATCAGGAGCGTCTTAGGCGTGTATGAGAGTCAGGACAAGGAGCCGACCTGCACGGCCAGAGACCGGGACGAGCAGAAATTCGGCGAGACGATGAGCACGGTGCTCCAATACAACATGGCACGCAACAGGATGAGGAAGGTGAACGCACGGAGCATGGAGGAATTTCTTATCTCCGGCTTTGTCGTACACCGGAAATGGCACGGATGGCGCAACAACACCCTCGACTGCTGGACGGACTATGTGCAGCCCAACAATTTCTTCATTGATCCGAACATGAGGGATTTCCGGGGATGGGACGTGAGCTGCCTGGGCGAGATCCACGACATAACCTATGGTGAGCTGATAAGCAAGTATGCCCACAGCCCGGAGGAGGAGCGGCGACTGAGGGAGATATACAACCACGCATCGAACCGCAACGTCGTGGGGATAGCCTATCAGCGATTCGGCTTTCCGCTCAACAACCGGTATGACTTCCTCGTGCCTGAAGATACGAGCCTCTGCCGGGTGATAGAGGTATGGAGGAAGGAGAGCAAGGCACGCTACCGGTGCCATGACCCGAACAGCGGCGATATTTTCAAGATAGAGCTGGAGGACTATCAGGAAGAGGTAGTGAAAGTGAACGAGGAACGCCGGAGAGAGGGAGCGGCTTTAGGAATACCGGAGGAAGAGATACCGCTGATCAAGGCTGAATGGTTTATAGATTCATACTGGTATTACTATTTCCTGACTCCTTTCGGGGATGTGCTCGACGAGGGGGAGACGCCATACGAGCATAAGGAACATCCTTATGTCTTCGCGGCCTATCCCTTTATCGACGGGGAGATACACTCGTTCGTCGCCGACGTGATAGACCAGCAGCGCTACGTGAACCGCCTGATAATGCTCTACGACTTCATCATGAAGACGAGCGCGAAGGGTGTGCTTCTCTTCCCGGAGGACGCACTTCCGGACCACATGAGCATGGACGACATAGCAGACGAATGGGCAAGAGCCGACGGCATCATAGTGTTCAAGCCCAACAAGAGCGCGACGATACCGAAGCAGATAGCCAACAACTGCACCCAGATAGGAATATCGGAGCTTCTGAACATGCAGCTTAAATTCTTTGAGGACATATCAGGAGTGAACGGAGCGATCCAGGGGAAGCCGGGATTCTCGGGGATGAGCGCGAGCCTCTACAGCCAGCAGACGCAGAACGCGACGACGTCGCTGCTTGACCTCTTAGAGACCTTCTCGGACTTCGTGAAGGAGGGAGCCTACAAGGACGTGAAGAATATCCAACAGTATTATGACGACAAGAGGACATGCAACATAGCCGGGAAGGAGGCCATATACGACCCGTCGAAGCTGAGCGACATAGAATTTGACCTGAGCATAACTGAAAGCACGGCGACACCTACATACAGGGCCATGCAGAACGATTTCCTGATGAAGATATTCGAGATGGGACAGATCACGCTGCAACAGCTTCTGGAACACGGCGACTTCCCATTCGCGGACGGCCTTCTGCAGAGCGTGAAGAGCCAGCAGGAGCAACTGGAGCGCGGAGAGACACCGGACAATATATCTCCGGAACTTCTGAGACAGGCGCAGGCCGGAGCGGACATGAACGCAGTGAGACAGGCACAGGCGATGTTCAACGCCGCATGACAACAGGCAACAATCAGATAGAGGCTTCGGAAACGTGGCCTCTTCTTTTTTTATGCCTCATTTCAGACACTTTGATAATCTGAGGCATATCCATTTCATAAAGGGAAATGTGAAGGCCGATGGCGCGGGTCATAAGAAGGTCGTCATGCTTGCCGACGATTGCGCCGTATGCGCCGTTCTGCTTCCGCTCATAGGTCAGGAACTCGTTGAGAACCTCACGGTCTCGCTCAGTGTAAAGATGATCGCGGACGCACTTTATGAGCGTGGTTATTATCATAGGCTTTGTGGCGGCATTGGTGTGAAAGCCATATTTCCGGGGAATACCCTGACGAATCTCGTCCTCGGACTGACGGCGAGCGTAGAGGTTGGGATATACGTCGGAAATCTGATTGAGGATATACTGCGACTGGTCGCCGCCTTCGATCTGCCGCTCCCGGTCGTGTGTCTCCAATGTGTTTGACTCTATGACGAGAAGGGCATTGTCGTACCATGCGGCAATCTGAGCGGCACGCCAAGCGAGGCGGTCGATGTCGCAGTGACCTCTCCACTGGGCAACAATCGCCTGACGGCCTCCGTCTATCATGTTGATACGGTCGAACACCGCTATCACGGACCAGTCGGCCTTGTTGGACCGGCCTCCAATATCGACAACGACGAGGTAGCGGTTTGTAACCTTTACCTCCGGGTCAATCTCCGGCATAGCCCAGATCCAGAAATTAGCCTGACCGTCCTCACGGAAGCGGATATTCTTCATGCACTGACGGCCTTCGTTGGCATCACCGTTGATCTCCCCTATGAACCGTGGAATGGAACATGCACCCTCAAACTCCTTCACCAGATATTTGTCGAACACCATAGAGCCTGAATGCACGAACGCCTCCACATCGTCAGAGGGATATTCGGAGGCCATGACGTCATGGGAGTTCTTTCCGGCACGCTCATGGACATACCAGTTGATAGCCTCCAGCGTGGCACCCTTCTCCCAAAGCCACCACAGATAGCGGCCAGACTCCTCACGCGCGGACATGGCCGTGCGAGACTCCCGGTTGCTCCAGAGCTGAAAGGCGAATATCACCTTATCGCTGAAAGACTTGAAGAGAAGGGAATACTGCTCAATCTCATACCAGGGAATAAAGAGGGGCGAGAACTGGGAGTGAACCTTAGCGTCAGGGTCAGGGTATGCGGCCGCATGATATTCGGAGTGGAAGAAATTGCCGGTTCCGTTGGCCGTAGACTCATAGACAATCATGGTGTATGGCCGGAAGAGAATACCGGAGCAAGCGGAGCGCACAATATCCTCCGGGGTCTTGTTTTCGGTTTTCTTCCACAGTCCGACCTCTGAAAGATGCACAAGGTTGTAATCACCACCACGGCAAGAATCCGGACGCTCGGCAGTACCTATCTTTATCTTGCAGTTGCGTTGAGGCACACGGTGAATAGAGCCCGACTTACCAACACCCACCATCTTAACCTCAGTGTCAGACCATGAATCGCCGAGGGGATGCAGCATCTCAACAGGATAATCGGCAATCATACGGTCGAACATATCCTTGATCTCGTCGGAGGCAGAACCCTGATGGGCGATGATGAGGGAGTTGAGGCCTTTCTTATGGAGGAACTGGAGCCATGCCATATAGAGCTGCGTAGTGGTGGAGCCTCCCCACTGGCGAGCCTTCAGCATGACAATGCGTATCGGCTCACCGGCCAACCGGCTTTTTTCAAACATCTCTACGAGGCGACGCTGAGGATACCAGAGCCGGAACAGGACATCATCACCACCGCCCTTTTTCTTCACTTTCACAAGAGTGGCGCACCAGAAAGGGAAGTCATGCCGATAGCGGAGACGCATCAACTGAGTGGCCACCTTTGAAGCGTCGGAGGGGTTAGGCTCCACACCGAGGAAGCCGGAAAGAAACAGCTTGATGGAACCGGCCTCGACCAACCTGCGGACAAACTCAACCTTCATCATGCTTTCAGGAAGCCACTGAACGGGAATAACGAAATCAGGAATCTCGACACGGACACGCTCACCTACGGAGCCTTCCCCGGTAATCGGGTCGAACTTCGCGTAGATGATCTCGTTGCGCCTGTCATTCTCCTTCAGGAGGTCAATAATCAGGTCGAACCTCTCCTTTATTTCCTTCGCTAAATCCATCTTCCTCTAAGCTACACTGCTTCCGGTCATACCAGCCACTGCGAATGCGGCGCACAAACTCCTTGACCGTCCGGGGAGTGAAATAGAATTTAGGCGCGGGCTGATTGACAATGACCGCAACCAAATCCAACAGGGACTCTTCCGGACGAAGAATCCGCATCTCCTTATACCTACGGAAAATCTCGTCGAACATCTCACGCTTCATTTCCGTCAGACAGGGGACGGCGCGTCCGGCCTCCATCGAGGAAATGACAACAGCGGCACGCTCCGCACTCACCCAGAACCGGGAAGAGGGAGACTCTGCCACCTGACGGCAAATATCGTCCATGCGTATGAAGTCTGCCTCGACAAGCTTTTGCCGAAACACACGCATGATGTCCGCATTGCGTTCGCGCGTGAAAGTGACTGTGGAACCGAAATACTTCATGATACTGCCTCAATGCAAAATTAATCAATTCACGCGACAACACTTAAAAATGAGATAGGTTATAATGAGTTATTTTTGCGGCCAGTAACATACGCATCAACACAACTTTTTGAATATGGCTGAGAATAACCCGGTTAGAAGCAGACGCGACCAACATCTGGAACGACTGCGCACCAAATATCCTGAAAAGAAATTCGAGGACGACGAAGAAATCTTCGGACAGATTTCAGACGATTACGACGCTTTTGAGGCAGAGAACGGCGCGATGAAGGAGAGGGAGAAATCACTGAGCAATATGTTCAGGGAGAACCCACAGGCCGCCTTTATCCTCAACGACATGCGCGAGGGGAAAGACCCTGTGACGAGTCTCGTCAGACGCTTAGGAATACAGGTCAAGGACGTAATGGACGATCCGGCCATGCAGGATAAAATCGAGGCAGCCAACAAGGAATATCTTGACCGACTCGCCAAGAGCAAGCAGCTCGACGAAGAGTATGAGCGCAACATGGACACCACCCTGAACAAGACCCTTCCGGAATATCAGCAGCAGAACGGCCTCAGCGACGAGCAGATAGACGCTATCGGCGCGGCATGGGTGCAGATAATCCGCGAGGGAATCATGGGCATACTCTCGCCTGAGACCATAACCCTGATAGCGAACGCCCTGAACCATGACGCGGACGTAGCCAACGCTCAGGAAGAGGGAGAAGTGGCCGGACGCAACGCCAAGATTGTGGAGAAGATGCGCAACTCCAAGAAGGGAGACGGAATCACCAACCTCAACGGACGCAACGGCACACCGAGCCAGAAGGCCAACAAGAAGCAGAGCGTCTTCGACCTTGCGCGCGAAGCTGACTAAGGACTATGCCACAGGTAGTAAAGATAGTAAAAACTCCACAGCAGGAGGCTCAGACAGGGACTGGAGGGCTGAAATGCCAGATGCCGGGATATGCGGCCACCATAAGCGCGATTGCATCCACTACCGGAGGAATAAGACCGGGAGGCCTGATCGAGACCGACCGAAAATAGTATAAACCAATTAATAATTTCTTAACATGGCAGACGATTTAACCAACAGCCCGGTAGAAACCGGAACCGGCACGGTCACGACCGCTCCCGGCACAGGGGGACTGAACACACAGGTTCAGGGTCAGGCCGCAACCGTCAGCACGGCAGCCAACGCCACAGGAGACATCGGCCCCGGTCACTTCATCGAGAGTGACATAGACCGCAACATCTATGAATTCAACAGCGACGACACGCCGCTGATGCAGCTTATGCTTCAGGCAAAGCGCGTCTCGGTGACCTCTCCCGAAGTGGAGCATTTCGCACTCGACGAGCCACGCTGTCAGGCTGTAACCATCGCTAAGGTTGGCGACGGTACAGACGAGAACGTAGTGCTCAAACTCAACAAGGCCGACCGAGGCCTTTTCCAGCCCTACACAACCATTCTCGTGAAGGGAGTGGACGGTTACGACAAGAAGGGCAAGAACGTGACACCCGGACAGGAGCTTATGCTTTTCGTCACCGGCTTCACGGATGTAGACAAAGAGCCTATCGTAATGGCCGTGAACGGCAAGAAGGCCAACGAGACCGACGCAATCGGCACCGTGCCTGAAATACCGGCCGGCACAACCCTCGTAGGACTCGCCAACGCCCTCTACGAGACGCAGAAGGACGTAGCACCCAACATCATCGTCCCCTCGCCGAGCATGATATACTGCCAGAAGAGAGGCTTCTCCAGTGTGGTGAGCGACTACTTCGAGGCTCAGCGCAAGCACATCCCCTTCGGTAAGGCACTCATCGCGCAGATGCAGATCAAGAAGTTCAAGACGGACGGCAACCGCACGCTGTGGGCAAGCCGCTCGTCGAAATTCACCGTCAGCACTAAGCTGGGCGACCAGTTCATCTACACCACCGAAGGCGTTCGCTGGCAGATACGCCGCCACCTCGACAAAGCCGGGAAGTGGACTTATGAAGAGTTCATCGCACTTGCCAAGATGATTTTCACCGGCGACGACGTACCCAAGTCGGTAATCATCCTTTGCGGCAAGAACTTCGTCGAGAACATCCAGACAATCGACTTCTCCAAGCATCCGGAGGTGCAGATCAACGTCAAGACCAACAAGATCGGTTGGGAGGTCACCGCAATTCACACCATCTTCGGCGACCTTGAGTTCAAGCTTGAACCCTGCCTTGACCGTCTGGGCTGGAGCAACTCAGCCGCAGTAATCAACTACCACAACGGCCTTGTGCATTACGTCTACTCAGCCGAGCACAAGAGCAGCGAGGACATCGAGGGGGAAGAGGCCAAGAGGGAAAGCACGGTTGTGTGGGACGCTCTCGGACTTAAAGGGAACGCCCATATCTGGATCGACGGCGAGGGCAACTGCTCAGTCGAGGGTCAGACCACCTTCGAGCTTTGGGGAGACTCCACCGCTCCCAAGAATCCCACCGACGGCAAGGTCTACGTCCTCATGGTTGACTGTCCGGGCATAGACGCAGGAGCAATGACCGGTCAGAGCTGGCTCTACAAGGATAAGAAGTGGACCGAATACGTCGGCGAAATCAAGGCCAACTAATCTGAAACCCCTTTTTATGAGTCCGGGAGTGGAGACCTACCGGACGCGGATAGGCTCTCCACTCCCATATAAATCTTTAGAGCAATGAAGAAATATAAAAAGACCTACGCCTACCACACTCTGGCGGAGAAGCACACGACTTTCCATCTGGGAAAGACAAAGGTGCATGTCTCCTTCACCGGAGGACAGACGACGAAAAACGGAGTCACCCCGGCCACGTTCACGACCGCCGACCCGATAGTGCAGCTTGCCATCGAGAGAAGCAACGACTTCGCGAAGGGGGCAATAACCCTTCTGGCTAAATACCCCATGCAGGGAGAAGTGAAAATCGGCAAGAATCCTACTGAATCTAAGAAAGAGGAAGCGGAGGAAGCACCGGCACCTAATCCCGGAATGGCCAAAGCAGAGCTTATAAGAGAGGCTGCATCACCAACGCCTCCACCGATTCAGGAAGAGGCACCTATCGACATACCCGAAGAAAAACCGGAGCCCGATCCTGAATCGACTACCGAGACAGCCGAAGAAGAATCGACCGGCGAGGCAAAGACCGAAAAGGAAGAGGCCGGGGAGAGCAATCTGGAAGTTGTCGAAGTGAGCTGCAGCGACGTTGCGAAGCAATATCTTCAGGAGCATTTCGGCGAGAAACCTGCACCTCTCCGCAGAATCGCCGACATTCAGGAGTGCGCAGCCAAATACGGCATAACCTTCAATTTCGTGTAACGCCATGACAGTACAGGCAGAGGAAATGGCAAGGGCTGTGAGAGTGGCAATC
>CAMWLC010000002.1 GCA_947174995.1 uncultured Porphyromonadaceae bacterium | reverse complement strand
CGCGCTCTGATGGCGGTGGCGCCATCCGCCGCGGGCGGCGTCCCTACCCCCCCGCGGCGCCGGCCGGCCGCGGGCGGCCCGCCCGCCGGTGGGGGGGTGGGGGAGAAGCGTGGGGGCGAAATCCGCCGCCACACCCTTCTCCTCGTAGGGTAGGGGTTCGGATGTGAGTGAAAAGCGCATGGGGGAAGGGAAGGTGTTGATGCGCTCCATGCGCACCACGTCCGCCTTGTAGCGGCCGTCCACCGCCACGGATTCGTCAAGACGCTGCTGTGCGGAGGCTGTGAGGGTGAGGAGGCCGACGGCTGCGAGCGTCAGCGATATGCGGGTATGTCCTGTTGTTTCTGACATGATGTGGGGGTTCAGGGATAGTGAGGATACAGGGTGCTTATTTCCATTTCTTCAGGCGCGTGCTGATGGCCTCGTGGATATCCGGCTCGTTGCCGGGATAGTTGTCGCGCAGACTCTTGAGGTATTCCACGGCCAGATATTTCTGACCCGTGGCGGCGTAAGCGTCGGCCAGGGAGATGAATCCCCGGGCAAGCCAGTAGCCGTGGGGCGACCCGGTGTCGGTAAACTCCGACAGCAGCGTCACGGCCTTGGCGGGACGCGATGTGGCGAGATAATGCTCGCCCAGTTCCACGGCCGCACGCGCGCCGGACTCCGTGGCGGGGTTGCGCGCCATGAGCGCGAGAGTCTCCTCGGCGCGGGCCGAGTCCTTGCCGCCGAGCATACCGAGAGCCTCGAAGAGGCGTGCCTGTTCGGCCTGGGCGGCCGTGATACCACCCGTCTGAGCCAGACGCCGCGCATACTCCACACGCTCGGAGGCGCTGTCGGTGGTACGCATGATTCCGCTCCAGGCCTCCGGGGCAAGTTCGGCTCCTCCGGCCCGCTCCAGCAGACGCCAGGCCTCCAGGGCCTCCTTGCGGCGCGCCGGGTAATGCTCCTCGATTATTCCGGCCTTTTCCATAATGGCCTCCACGGCCTGCGGCGATCCGGGGTCTGTCCTGATGATGCGGTCGGCCAGGGATATGGCCTCGTCATACCGGCCCGCGCCCGAGGCGGAGCGCATCAGATAGAGAAGCGCCGGCGTTACGTGGCGACCCTCCGGATAGGATGTGATATACTCCTTAAGCATGGCCACATCGGAATCATCCTCCACGTAGGCCGCCTCGGCCGCCTCGAAGGTCAGCGTGTCCATCTCGTCGACATTTATGGTGCGTCCCCCCGGCTGCGTGTGCAGATAGGCTGCATACTCGTCAAGCTTGCCGGTGGAGGCATAATGGCGCTTCAGGGCTTCGTGGGCCGCATCGGCCTCCTCGCCCGAAGGCCATGTGGCCATGATGCGCTTGTAGGCGTTTTCGGCCGCGGAGGTGCGCCCCCCGTCCATATAGGCACGCGCCAGGAGGAGCGAGGCAGTACGGTTTTCAGGAGCGGCCGCGTGATCCTTCACGATGCGCTCCCAGGTGGAAATAGCCTTTGCGGCGTCTCCCCCCTGCATATAGGTCTCTCCCAGCTCGAGAAGCACGCGGGGGGTCCAGCGCGAGTTCTTCCTCTCGCGGGCAAAGTCTGACAGTCCTTTGATTTTCCCGGCAGTGTCCCCCTGCAGTCCACGCATGACGGCCACTCTCCATGCGGCGTAATCGGCGTCCCCCTCTCCGGAGTCGAGCGCGGCGTCATACACCTCCTCGGCCCCGCTGTAATCTCCGGCATAATAGAGGCAGTCGGCCAGGCGCACACGGGCGTCGGCACGTTTACCGCTGTCCAGAAGCCGGTCGGAAGCGGAGGTGCGGAAGAGGGAAGCCGCTTCGCCGAACTTATTCTGCATATAGAGGGCGTATGCCCGGTCGTATGTGGCCAGGGCTGCATTCTCACCCTTCACCCCCCCTTTGAGAGCGGCGGCATAGGCGCGGTCTGCGGCGGCGTATGCTCCGGTGTCATACAGGGCGTCGCCGAGCCACAGGGAGGCTTGGGCGCTCAGGGCCGGATCGCCGTGCTTCTGCTCCACGGCGCCGTTGAACGACACCACTGCCTCGCGGCTCTCGCCGCGAGCCAGTTGCTCCATGCCGAGTTCGTAGAGAATCTTCTGACGCGCCAGGCACACCGAGGGGGAGGGGTTGGATATACGGTCTATGCTGGCCAAGGCGCGGGGATAGTCACGCTCGTTGTAGTAGGCGCTGGCAAGGCTCTCCCTCACCGGGGCGTTGAAGCGGGAGTGGGGGTAGTCGGCAAGAAACTGCTCGTAAAGAGCTATCGAACTGCTGAAGGGAATCTTTCCGCCTCGGGTCTGGGCTGCGATATAGTTATACATCGCCGTCTCGCCGACAGCGGGGTCGTAGGCCATGCGCGAGGCCTTCTCGAAGGCCATAGCGGCAGCGTTGCCGTCACCCTCGCGGGCGGCACACTGTCCCAGATAGAGATACGCTCCCTGGGCCAGGTCGTTGCGCAGGTCGGTGAGGGTGGAGAAGCGGGCGGCGGCCTGCTTGTAGTCGCAGTCGGCATACTCTATGGCTCCGAGGGCATACACGGCATCGGAGGCCGGGGTGAGGTCGGGACATTCCACATAACTCTCCAGGAGTCCGCGGGCGGCGGCATACTCTCCGAGTTTGAAATGGCTCAGACCCATCACGCGCCAAATTTCCGGCACCAGTTCGGGCACCCTCCGACGGTCGAGAAGCAGCTGTCCGTGGTCGATCACCTCGCGGTAATGCCCGCGCGTGAAGTCTATCTGCACCATGTAGTAGAGGGGCTCCATACCCTGCGATTCATACGGGACGGTAGCGCGTGCAGAGCGGAGCGAGGCCGCGCGGCGGGATGAACGGCGTCCGGCCGCGGGGGCTTCATCCGCCTCTCCGGCCAAAGCCTCGGCCACCCTCTCGAAACCGGAATAGGCGGCGTCATAGTCCCCGGCACGATAATCCGTATAGGCACGGTAATAGATGGCCGGGAGCTCCCATTTGCCGCCGGCCTTTTCCAACTCGGCTATAAGGGGCACGGCCTCGCGGTCAAACCCGCATTTCAGCATCGAGAGCATCTTGCGGTAGGTGTAAAGATCGCGCCTCTCCGGAGCCAGATTGGAAAAGTCAATGTCGGAATATGCAAGGAAGGCCCGTGAATACTGATGGTCGAAGAAATACCAGTCGGCGGCGAGCAGACGGGCATCGACCGCGTTGGGTGCGTCCGGATAGAGGGAAATATAGCTCTCCAAGGCGGCCACGCACTCCGGGTCTCCCTCACCGTAGAGGGTGAGGCCGCGGAGCCACGCGGCGCGCTGCTTCTCATCAGCGGGGAGCCATCCCCCGGGCGCCACGGAGAGGAGGCGCAGCTGGTCGGAGGCGGCCTGCCAGTGGTCGGTTCCGGCAAAGGTGGAGGCACGTGAGATGACGCCGCCGGGAGTGGCGCTCAGGGACTCGGGTGTGACGGAGGGCTGGGAGGCATAGCCGAGAAGGGAGATGCCCCCTAAGAGCCATAGCGTATAGTGTGATGGATTGGTCAGCTTCATGACGCAAAAGTAATGGTTTCTTGCCCAATAGCCAAGCGGCAACCGGGAAAGTCACTTAAAAATTGTCAAATTCCCATGAATAAGCTAAGATTCACCCTTAAAGAACGTTTTTTTTAACAAAAAATTTGGCCGATAAAAAAAAAGACCGTAACTTTGCACTCGCAAATGTCGCCCCTCCCGCCCGTCATGCCGACGGCCGTGCCGGGCATGTACATATTCAGACGGCCCATTCGTCTATCGGTTAGGACGAGAGATTTTCATTCTCTAAAGAGCAGTTCGACTCTGCTATGGGCTACTAATTCAAAACAACAAGCTTAGATAGAAATTTTCGACAATGGCAAACCATAAATCGTCATTAAAAAGAATTCGTCAGGCCGAGAAGCGCCGCATTGAGAACCGCTATTGGGCCAAGACCGCAAGAAACGCCGTGCGCAACGTGCGCAAGATGACCGACAAGGCAGAAGCTGAAGCCGCCTACAACAAGGTGAGCGCCCTCCTGCAGCGTCTGGGCCGCAAGAACATCATCTCGAAGAACAAAGCCGCCAACCTCTGCAGCGGTCTTCAGAAGCATATCAACAAGCTCGGCGCCTGATAGCGCGGAGTAACGGCCCATTCGTCTATCGGTTAGGACGAGAGATTTTCATTCTCTAAAGAGCAGTTCGACTCTGCTATGGGCTACCCTTTCCCAAGCCTCCGGATTAAATCCGGAGGCTTTCTTGCTTTATGCCGCAACCACTCCCGGACCCAGGCCCGCAATGAAACCATTTCCGCGGGCGACGCGTTATTCTTACGAAACCAAAATGATGATACTATGACACGCAAGGAACTTACCGATATTATAGCCTCCAACATTCAGGGAGTAATCGACAACCCCGGACGCTGGGGAGAGGATCCGCAACTCAGCATAATACCCACCACCCTGCTTATAGGCATCGAGCGGCGTGCCGACGCTGACACGGCCATCGCTTACAGCGATTACGCCATTGAGGAGGATGCCGTGGAGGATGGCGACTATTCCGAGGACGCCGCTGACTTCCAGTCGGCTTCCGATCCGGATCTGTATCCCATCAGCCTGCTGACAGATCATGCCGCCGGAAAACCCGATCTGAAGAAAATCGCCAAACTGGTAGAAAGATACATTCCCGAAAAAGAGGAGAACCTCTACGCGGAATAATCAGAATAAGTTGCCCTCAAAAAAATAAGTTGCCCTCCTAAAATTTTTTATCCGTAAAGTTGCTTTTAATTGAATTTAATCGTAACTTTGCCGCCGTAATGGTATCTCCGATACTCAAGAGTGAGTGCGTGAGTCCGTATCCGTCTTCACGGACAGATGCTGCTCAGGAGATTTAAAAGGGAATCCGGTGAGAATCCGGAACAGTACCCGCTGCTGTATGTCCTGCACCAAAGTCTGTCGCACTATGTCATTGAGACCTGCATGGTTTTGAGAAGGCGCGACCGATTGGGACAAGTCAGAAGACCTGCCGTTACCGTAAACAAGATTGTGCCTGCGGGATTATGGGCAGTCCGTTGAGTTCCACGTATGGAGTTCAAAGTCATTCAGCAACCACGCCATTGTGAGGTTAATGCATATTCCCGTCAGTGTACATTCTGTTAGTACGCAGACGGGAATTAATTTTCTGAGTATTAACCTTCCCTATGTGAAGAATGAAACATATATGGCTCTCAGTGGGGATACTAAGCGTATCCTCAACCGGGATATTCGCAGCTGTGAACACCGACACACTTTCCCGCCAACTGGAGGAAGTGGTGGTGACGGCACGGAAATCAAACGAGGACGTCATCCCGGCACAGACACTGGCGGGTGACGAATTGCAGAGACTCAACAGCAACAGCGTTGCAGACGCCCTGCGTTATTTCTCAGGAGTCCAGGTCAAGGACTACGGAGGTGTGGGGGGCATCAAGACCGTGAATATCCGCTCCATGGGCACCAACCACACAGGTGTGGTGTATGACGGTGTGGAACTTGGAAACGCCCAGAACGGACAGATTGATTTAGGACAGTTCTCCCTTGACAATATCGAGGCTCTGTCGCTTTATAACGGTCAAAAAAGCGAAATCCTTCAACCGGCCAAAGATTTCGGATCGGCAGGGACAATATACATGAAAACACGCACTCCCGTGTTTGATGAGGGGGAGAATTACCATGCCCGCGCCACGATACGCACAGGGTCATTCGATCTGCTGAATCCCTCGGCACTTGTGGAACTGAAGCTTGGGCAAAGAGTGTCCGCATCCCTCAGCGCCGAATGGGTCAATTCAAGCGGGAAATATAAATTCCGTTACCGCCGTGTCAATCCCGCGGGCGAACTCGCCTACGACACCACCGCCGTAAGGCAGAACGGAGATATCAATGCCACACGCATCGAGGTGAATCTTCATGGTGTCCTTAACACCGGATCCTGGGATTTCAAGGCCTATAATTATAACTCGGAGCGCGGTGTGCCCGGTGCGATTGTCAACAACGTGTGGCGGCGAGGAGAACGTATATGGGACACCAATTCATTTGTTCAGGGCCGATATACCGGTTATTTCGGAAGATTCACGACCCTGAATCATCTCAAATATGCCTTCTATCGCACTCATTATGTCAACAACGATGACAAGCAGGTAAAAATAGATAATCTTTACAGGCAAAGGGAGATATATTTCTCCTCGGCCAATGAGTACGCTGTAAACGATTTCTGGAACATATCGGCAAGCTATGACTTTATGTGGAACACCCTCGACGCCGATGTCTACGGATTTGTAAAACCGGAACGAATTTCCCAGTACCTATCGGCTGCCACTGCGCTGTCTTTCGGAAGATTCAGGTGTCAGGCCAGTGTTCTCGGCACATTCATACATGACAAAATAACCGGGCAGCAGGCCCCTGCGGACAAGCAGGTGTTTTCTCCTGCCATATTCATGAACGGCTATCCCATACGCAACAAGGACTTCTCGATACGTGTCTTCTACAAACGGTCATTCCGTATGCCGACGTTCAATGATCTGTATTATGCCGATATGGGCAATTCGCAACTTTCGCCGGAACGTGTGACACAGTATAACATCGGGGCGCTGTATGATCATAGCTCCTGCTCATTAATTTCGGCAGTCCGAATCAGTGCGGACGCCTATTACAACCGGGTGAAGGACAAGATCGTGGCATATCCGAAAGGCCAGCAGTTCAGATGGACAATGCTGAATCTCGGACTTGTGGACATCAGAGGAATTGACGTCACGGGACTTATCACCGTAAATCCGTACAGGGATTTATTTCTTACGTTCCGCGCCCAATACACGTTTCAACGGGCTATAGACATCACCAATCCCGCTGACAACTACTACCGTCATCAGATTCCCTATATTCCGCGCCACTCGGGCGCTGCCGTAGCAAACGCCGGCTGGAAAGGATGGGGGCTGAATTATTCCTGGATCTATGTGGGCGAAAGATACAATCAGCAGGAAAACATCAGATATAACTACACCCAGCCCTGGTATACCTCCGATATATCCCTGAGTAAAGATTTCAGACTCGGGAAGGTCAGCCTGAGGGGTCTGATTGAAATAAACAACCTTCTGAGCCAGGACTACGATGTAATTCTCAACTACCCTATGCCGAAACGCAACTTCAGGGTTACGCTCACTGCCGAGATATGAAACTGATACATTTTTTCTTTTTTCTGCCACTCCTGACGGTCGCCACAAGTTGTCGTGAAGACGAACTTGTGGTGCCCTCGGAGTATGATATAATCGGTGACGAGAACCACACCGGCTCAATCCGCGGATTCTATCTTGTCAACGAAGGCAATATGGGGTCAAATAAATGCACGCTGGATTTCTACGACTATCACACCGGTCTGTATTCCCGCAATTTTTACTCTGAAAGGAATCCCGAGGTTATAAAGGAGCTGGGGGATGTAGGCAATGACATAGGCATATACGGCAGCAAGCTGTATGTAGTGGTCAATTGCTCGCACAAGGTGGAAGTACTGGATGCCGTTTCGGGCATAAGGCTGGGACAGATCGATATTCCCAACTGCCGGTATGTCAGATTTCATCGCGGGAAGGCATACGTGAGTTCGTATGTGGGACCGGTACTTATCGATCCGGATGCACCCAAGGGAGCGGTATATGAAATAGACACTTTGTCGCTGTCCGTAAGCCGTAAGGTCTCGGTCGGATATCAACCGGAAGAAATGGAGGTCGTGGACGATTACATGTACGTGGCCAATTCCGGTGGCTACCGTGCCCCGAATTACGATTATACGGTTTCGGTCATTCAGATGGTGGACTTCAAGCAGGTACAGCAGATTCCGGTGGGAATAAACCTCCACCGCCTGAAAAAAGACAGATACAACAAGCTGTGGGTCACCTCCAGAGGTGATTACCAAAGCCGCCCCTCACGTCTATACGTGATGCAGAAAAAGCCGGGATTCAACCAGATGATCGTGACGGATACAATCCCTGTGGCTTGCTCCAACATGGCATTCTTCGGAGACTATATGTATTATTATGCCACGCAATGGAATAATTACACTGCCTCAAACAGCATTACTTACGGCATCATAGACATCCGCACTAAAGAAAAGATTTCCGACAACTTCATCACCGACGGGACGGAAAAGGAAATATCCATACCATACGGCATCGCCATCCATCCGGAAACAGGGGATATTTTCGTGACGGATGCAAAGAATTATGTATCATCAGGCACACTCTATTGCTTCACTCACGATGGACGGAAGAAGTGGAGCGTACGCACCGGCGATATACCGGCTCACATAACGTTTCTGCAGAAATGAAGAAGACTCTACCAATAATCTCCTCATGCGCTCTTCTGTGCGCATGCAGCCACGAAATCCCGATGGTCAATCTCGGGATAGATGACGTGTACTATATCCCCAGAATGAAGAAACTTGACTTACGCCCCGCTCTGACCGGCCGGAAATACGAATGGTATGTCAACGGGACACAGGTCAGCGATCAAAAGGATTACATCTTTCTTGCATCCGAGGAGGGTGTCTATAACCTGGAACTGAAAATTCAGGATCCGGACACTCCATACGCTTTTTCTTTTGACATACATGTCCTGCATGAGGAAATCGAATACAGTCCGTACATATCACGGGTGTATGACTATCACCCGGCTCCGGGACAATTCATAAACGAAATGCCCCGATATGAAGAGGGTGATACTTATGAGGCCATCCTCCAAAAAGCAGAGGAATCCATCTCCGGTACCAATGACATAATGATCTCGCTGGGCGGGTATGGCGGATATGTGACCTTTGGTTTTGACCACACGGTCATGAACATTCCCGGCGAGAAAGATTTCAGAATATGGGGAAACTGTTTCTACGAGCTTCTGCAGCCCGATAAAAAGGGGGGCTCCTCCGAGCCGGGCATAGTAATGGTCAGTTATGACACCAACTGCAACGGTATTCCTGACGATGAATGGTATGAACTTGCCGGAAGCGAGTATAATTCACCATTGACGCTCCATGACTACTCCATAACATATTTTCCGCCGGATCCTGCAAGGGACATTATCGCAGATGAAGACAACAGCCTGTCCGATATCCATTATATCCGCTGGACTGACAGTTATGGTGCCGAAGGATATATGGCGAAAAACATATTCCATAACCAGGAATATTATCCGGAATGGCTTGATCATGACGCGGCTATGACGTTTCACGGTTCCATTCTCGCCCCCAATGGTGTGGACATCAGCGGCAACGGCTCATACTATGTACTTTACAGTTATCCCTGGGGATATGTTGATAATCATCCTAATGAATATCCCGACCTGAACTCATTCGATATTTCCGCGGCTGTGGATTCCGACGGCAATCCTGTCAATCTTCCCGGAGCTGACTTTATCCGGGTATACACAGGTATAAACCAACACTGCGGATGGCTGGGAGAGACATCCACCGAACTAAGCAGGGCACAGGATCTGCACATATCCCTCCCTTCCATTCCAAATCCCTGACCATATTTTGTAATTAACCTAAATAAAAACCCAGTCATGAGAACAAAACCACTCTCATTGGTCATCGGATTATCGGCTCTTACAGCAGCTGCTCATCCGATAGACTTCTCGCAAATCCGGCATTGGACCGGAAGCGGCCCGAATGAAGCCGCGCTCGTCATCCAGTTCAACGGCGACACGTATGGTAATGACGCTTACGTGTGGGGGTACCGCTGGGAGGATGGAGAATCCCCCAATGGCGAAACGATGATGAAAGCGATATGCTCCAACTCCGCGAGACTTGCCATGCTCACCCAGCACACCGGGAGCATGGGTAGCACGCTGTGTGGTGTCGGTTACAGTATGAATCAGGAAATCCTGCGCCACATTTTCTTCAACTTTGATAAGGCAAAGGATTTCGAGTTCATCAACTTCGACTACTACAACGTCAACTCCTTCATGGGTCAGACGCAGGCTCCCGGTGACAATGCTCCGGCCATAGCCCGCGAAGCAATTCAAAAGGCTATCGCAGGAACGCACTTCATCCAGCATCCTTTCGACTACGACACTTACGGATACCCGGCGTATGACTACGACTGCTGGGATATCGATGAGGAGACGGAAAATCTCGGCGGCATGAGCGCATACGAGCCCAAATGGCTCGCGGCGTGGTATGAAGGCTATTGGAGCTACTGGTGTGCCAACAGCCCCTCGCAGGACTGGATGTATTCCGGATCCGGCTTCACGGGACGTCCGCTCGTCAACGGCTCAGTGGACGGCTGGAGCTTCACAGAGTTTGAAAACCCTATGGTCGGAGGGATGGGCGAAGGTGTCGCCCCCTGCGAAAGTGGCGGAATCAACTATATCCCCCCCAGACTTCTTGATAAGGAAATAATGGCCTCGAAATGTGTCCGCACAGTGGGCAAAGGGGGCAATTCGATACCCCTGATCGTAAGATTCGCGGGACACGACAAAATTGACAATGTAGTGGTCCGCCTTATGTTCAACTCAGTATTGCCATCCGCGGATGAGGTTCTGAACATACTCGGGAATGATCCCTCATTCTCATTTGACGGCAACCGGCTGAGCATTGATGCGGATGGCGACGGGGTGTTCGACAACTCCGGCGATGACACATCGGCCGAGGGAGACTGGACCCTCATGGAGTATGAAGACTGTGTGCTGCTGTCATGCGTGGATGATAAAGCACCCGAATATCTCCTGTATCTCCCTCCCGCAGGAGTCGAGTGTGCCGTTATTCCGGAGGAAATGACATTCGCACTTTCTGACATTCCGGATCATATCCCTGTCTTCGTGCAGAGAGCGGACACATACGATGCCATCAATTATTCGTGGTATCGCAGGAGTGATGATAATTTGACCCACAGCTCCAATTCCTCCGATATAGTGTCAGGCATAGGCACGGGAGCCTCTAATTTCGGTCAGCTCACGTACACGGGCAATAAAGCGGGAGAACTCTACATGCACGTCCGTGTTCGCACCGGCAAAGGGGCATCTTACTCCTACAGCAATGTATGCCGTTTCACACTGTTGCCGCCGGAAGTGCCTGTCGAAAGAATTGAATTCCTCAATGAATCGATGGATGCTCCGCTCAATGCCGTGATCGACAATCCTCTCACCCTATATCCCGAAAACGCGACCTATACCGGCCTCACCTACGCGACGGGCGACAGTAAGGTGGCTACGGCAAGCGCTACGGCGATAAAGACGACAAAGACTGCCGGAAGCACCACCATCACGGTGTCTTCGAAATGGAATCCCGACGTAAAAGCATCTTTTGAGGTAGTTTCCGAACTCCGTCATCCGGTCACGGATTTTGTAATCAATGATGTGGAAGGAGATGTCATCACCCTTAATCCCAAACAGATGCTCGGTATCATCGCCAGACCGGTCCCTGAAAACGCCGATATTCCCGACTACAATGTCACTCTGGAAGGAAACGGCACCGCCAAAGAGGATCTGATTGCTTCCATGTATAAGGTCAACTATTGGGATGAAAACAACACCCGCATCCAGTTTTATGAACTCAGCGGCCACCGTGCCGGTGAATGTGTACTGAAACTCACCTCCACTGACGGAAGCGACATAACGAAAACATTCATCGTCAAAGTGGAGGAACAGGATAGGACACCCCTTGACAACGGATACGTTGACGGGACACTCCTGCTTAATGAAGAGTGGTTCGGCCACACCAACGGAGGCATGAACTATCTGACTCCGGATGGAGAGATGATGTATCAGGTATATGAACGTGAGAATCCCGGAATGTCATTCGGCTGTACCTCGCAGTATGCCACCATCTGGGCTGACAGACTCATCGCAATATCCAAGCAGGCCGTCGATGCCGGAGATCCGTTGCCCGGCGGAGGTCGCGTAGTGGTGGCGGATGCAAAGACCCTGAAGCGTCAGGGTTCCATCGCTGATCTGAAATTCGGCGACGAGACCAAAAGCGCCGACGGACGCGCTGTAGTCGGGGCCACTCCGGACAAAGTGTATGTCGGCACCTCCAACGGTATCTATATCGTTGATCTCAATGAAATCAAAGTGATCGGCAAGATCACGGCTTTCGATGAAACCGGAAGTGCCGGCACGGATCTTTATTCCGGTCAGATAGGCGATATGGTGCACTCGGGCAAATATGTATTCGGCATAAAGCAGGCCACGGGAGCCTTCGCTATAGACACGGAGACCGACCGAGTCGTGTGGAATTACCCCCTCACCACGGTGCAGGGTATCACCCAGACAGCCGACGGACATGTATGGCTTGCCTCCACTGCCGGCGGATGCGGTGTCTTCACATGTATTGATCCCGAAACCCTCGAAGTAGTGGATGATATGGGTATCACTCTTCCCGAGGGTATGCCTTATCCCACCTGTTCGTGGGGAGCATGGCGCAACACTCCGTTTGTCGGAAGCCATACTGCCAATAAAATCTGGTTTTCTGCCGGAGGCGGCATAGCCGGCGGTTCATCGAAGGACAAATTCTATTGTTGGGAGGTGGGGACAGATCCCGATGATATCAGACTTGTTTTCGATATGGAATCGGCCGGTCTCACAGGATCCAACCCGCGTGTCAAGCAGAAAACCTACGGCACTCTTCGTTACGATGAGCGTTCGGGCGAACTCATAGTGATGACAACCGAAGACTCAGCCTCCGGTCACTACCGCTACAACTGGACTCATTTCGTAGATCCTGAATCGGGAGAAATCAAACGCACCATCGCGTTGCGGCCTTACTATTGGTTCCAGGCCTTCGCCATATTCCCCGACAAGCATGACGCGGAAATCTCGCTTGACGAAATTACGGTCGATATTTCGGAAAATGAAAGGATTATCGATTTGGCTGAATTTGTCTCGGACAAAGATAATATCGACAGCAACATCAGGCTTTCACTTCTTGACACTCCCGTGCTTTTGTCCGGTAATGAAGATACCGCTCCCCACGCCGAGGTCAAGCTCAACGGCAGAGAGCTGAGTATCGTGCCCAAGTCCGCCGGAACACACGTCTTTACTCTCGCGGCTGAATCCAACGGACGCCGGATGAGCAAGACGGTGAGCGTCAATGTCCACGACACCTCCACCGGTATCGACGAGGCTCTGAGTCCGACGAAATCGGTGACCTGCGACGGCCGGAGAATCCATGTGGAAGGCTTTGACGGACAAGGATTCACAATACATGACATCGCCGGACGCATGATCGGTTCTTTCCATGTCGATAACGAATCCTATATATTCGATTTCGGTAATCACAACGGTATCTATGTGCTGAAAGCGGATTGCGGCTTCAGCACAAAAGTCATCATCGTGAAATGAAACTCAAAGGAATGATTATTTCCGCTATCCTGGCGGCAGTGGCTCCGGCCATTGCCGCACAGGATACGGATTATTCCCGTGGTATAATATGGGTAAACGAGGACTGGTACGGACATCAGAACTCCACCGTGAATTTCCTCATTCCCGATGACGAAGAGGGGAATTTCTGGAGATACCGTATCATTCAGACCGAAAATCCCGGTATGGAACTGGGATGTACCAATCAGTACGGAGCCATCTGGCATGACCGGCTCTATCTGATTGCGAAACAGGATAAGGATCCGGGGGCCTCCGTCACCGGGGGCAGAATCACTGTCGCCGATGCCAAAACAATGAAAATCCTCCATCAGCAAAGTCTCATAGACCCCTCGGGAGCACAGTGCGACGGTCGCGGATTCATCGGCGTGGATGAGCACAAGGGGTATATATCCACAAGCAACGGAGTCTGGATCTTCGATCTCGACACATACACCGTGACCGGACAGGTGGAGGGTTCAGCCAACCCGAATGCCGGAGGGGATGATGACAAACCCAACACCGACCCGACAGGATCGCTCTATCATGGGCAGTCAGGAATGATGGTGGCTGCTGAAGGAAAGATCTTCGTGGCACACCAGCAATATGGCGTCTTGATAGTGGATCCGGAGGAAGACAGAGTCACTCAAGTCATTTCAATGGATATCGTGCAGGAGGGGGCGGGAATAGGATCCATCGTCAAGTCAAAAGATGGCTACCTGTGGCTTTCCGTGGCCAAAAACCTGCAAGGCACCGGGGCTTTCCTCAATCATATCGTGCGCCTGGACCCACGGACCCTCGATTATGAGATAATCGACATCCCGCAGGAAATGTATCCCCCATCCAACTCATGGTATGCCTGGACTCCGGATGCTTTCGTGGCCTCCACAGTCCAAAACTGCCTTTATTGGAAAGGTGGACCCAACCGATGGTTCACAGGTACCAAGATCTACAAGTTCGATTGTGACACCCGGGAGCAATCCCTCTTTATAGACCTTGAGCAGGAGGGCGCTAACTGGAAACTGTACGGATGTGCGATCGGAGTGCATCCCGTCACCGATGAGTTGTATATGGCCCTTTATCATGAGTTCGGCACGCCGACATACATCACCAGACGTTATTCTCCGATGGGAGAGAAAATACGTGATTACGATATGATAATGAATTATTGGTTTCCGTCCCTGCCGATTTTCCCGGAAACCGGAGACCAATCCGTGGTGGATACTTCCGTTGCGGAGGATACAAGTCTGACAGGCGATTTATATTCGATCAACGGTCTGCTTGTCAAAACATCAGTCCGACAAGGAGACTGGACGGGAATAACGCCGGGTGTATATATCTGGAAATCCGCAAATAACACCAGGAAAATCTTGGTTAGACCAACCTTTTGACACTTTTGATAACAGATGAGTCCCCCCTGTCATGACATTGGTCATGACAGGGGGGACTCATCTGTTATCTGATTGACTTTCAGCGCACGATAACTTTGCGGTCGCCCACGAGGTAGATGCCTGCGGGGAGGCCCGTGAGGGCGTCAGGAGCGGACACGGCGGTGCGGAGCAGCTGTCCGTCCGGGGTGCAGACATTCACGGTCTGAGCCGCTGCATCGGCTCCTATCCCCTCGACTCCACTCCCGGAGCCGTCGCTCTCCAGCACCCAGGCGCTCAGGCTGTTGACGCGGGTGGTGCCCCCGCGTGAGAAGACCTCCACGTCTCCTGTCTCATCACCCGTCGGGAAGAGACGGATTGAGGTGGCCCAGCGGTCGTTGACGAAGATGTCGAGAATCGAGCCGTCAAGGAAGAGCTGGAGCGTCATCTCCTCTCCAGCGGCGGGCCGCTGCGGCAGACGGCAGGTGTAAAGACCGTCGTATGAATGGCCGTCATTGACCAGGCGCCGCAGTCCTGTGAGATCCACCGTGAGCTCGTTGCTTGAGGGAGTGTAGGTCAATGAGGCCTGTCCCGAGGATCCTTTGAGGAAATTGAATCCGAAAGCTGAAGAGCCTAAGGTGAATTTGCCGAGAATCTCCAGACGGCGTCCCTTCACCGGGTCGAGGTTCAGATTGCTGTCGAGATCAAACGCGGCCGACGTCCACGATGTGCTCGCGGAGCGCAGGCTCGTAAGTCCGGAGTATGGCTTCTGACGCAACTCGCCGTTGTCATCCAGGCTCCACTCGCGGGGGAAGGAGTAATTGTGGGCCCAACCCCATGCACAGTTGCTCTCGGTGGACACCTTGTCGGGTACGATGCCGAGAGCTATCGTCTTGCCCTCGTGCTGATAGATGGTGGGGGAGAGCAGACCGTAGCCGTCCTTGCTCATCAGCTCCACCTCGCGGGGCCATATCTGACTCGCATCGGGCACGAAAGTGCCGTCGGCAGCGATGTCGCCCACCCAATAGAGGGTATGCACCCCTGCGGAGGTGCCGAGAGGCGTCACGGTGAAGAGCCATTTGCCGTTTTCCATACGCGTCACGTTGGGCATCTCCCAGAACGTGCCGTGAAGCGCGGCGTTGGTGCCGGAGAAGAAAGTGCGGCCGTCGTTGCTCCATGTGCCGTAAGTCGGATCATATTCATGAAGGGTAGTGGTGCCGATACCGTTCTTCGAGCTTCCCACGATGATGTAGGCTTTGTCGCCGTTGCGGAAGAAGTATGGGTCGCGGAAGTCATCCGAAAGGCCGGAAGGGCGACCGTTGACCAGCACTCCGCGCTTTTCCCAATCTACAAGGGCCTCGTCGCCGGAAACAGCGAGAGCCATCACAGCCTTGGCATAATCCACGCCGGTGTAGATGGCTCCCGGCTTGCCGCCGGTGATCTCGTCATCCGTGAAGACGCATCCGCTCCAGCATCCCTTGATGTCATACGGCTCGCCGGGAGCTATGGCTATCGGCTCCTCGCGCCAGTCATATAGATTCTCGCTGGAGATATGGCCCCAGTGCAGACGCGTCATGTATGGGCCGTTGGCATTTTTCTGGAAGAAGAGATGATAGCGTCCGTCAGACCAGGTCATGCCGTGACACTCGTTGGTCCAGTTGGCCGAAGGCATACCGTGAAACAGCGGACGGAGCAAATTGCCCTCATATCTTGAGGGGGAGACGCTGAGCATCGGCTCGTTCTCGGGACGCGCGGAGGCTATTTCAGCCGCCGTGAGTACGCCGTCGAATATCTCGATGTCGTCGATAAGGCCGTTGAAGGTATTGATAAGGAACGGCCCGGCACTATCCCCCTCCGGCGATTTGCCGACAGTGAGGAGACGGGCACCGTTGTCAATGGTGGTCATGCACTTGCCGCGTCCCACCTCTACGCCGTTGCGGTAGAGTATTACGGTGCGGGCAGCTCCGTCCACCGTGGCCGTCAGGCGGCTCCACTCGTAGCAGGGGAGCAGGTCCGAGGCCTCGACGGTGACCTTCCATCCTCCGGAATAGCACTCGAAGGAATATTTTCCGGTATATCCGAGATTGAACGACCATCCCTGACGCAGGTTTTCATCAAGCGTGCCGGCAAGGCGCATCTTCTCGTCAGTGGCCTGATCAATCTTGATCACGGGGTATGTCTCGGGAGCCACCCATACCGAAAATGACATTGCCCCGGGATTGGTGGGGATTGAGAGGTTGTCCCCTTGGGCGTAAGTTGAATAGCCGTCGAAGCGCAGGGCATTGCCGGCAGCACCGGGCATCGTCTCGGGATTGTGGCGTCCGAAAATTTCAAGCGCATCGGCGGAGCCGGACACATTCAGATGGCCCTCGGCCACATCCATAGGCAGATGCCACACGCGCTGTGCGGCTCCGGCAAGAAGCGGGGCGGCGGTCAGCGCCAGGAGAAGTATTTTTTTATTCATGAGCAGGTGGTTTTTCAAGAGCAGGTATTATTTTAGGAATAACGGGCGGATATGCGTTAACGCATATCCGCCCGCCGCTAACACGTTAATAATAACATTATTTAAGATAATTGAGGATGTTGCTGGTCAGACCCTCGATGTTCTTCTGATAGGGGTTGGCGCCGGAGTTCTGGTTCCACTCGTAGGCGGCCAGACCGTTGGCGATGCAGCGGCCATGCACGGGGCTTGCATAGAAGTCCACCAGGCCGGCCACACAGTGGTCGCGCACGTGGCCCCAGGTGGCGAGCACCTGCGAACCGGTGACGGCCTCGAAGTTGGCGATCACGTCGGGATAGTCGCCGCGTCCGTAGATATTGCAGTCCCAGAGGCAGTTGTGGTCCTCACGCTGGCCGGGGCCGATGAGGGGGAGGTTCTGATAGCCGTAGCCATTGGGATCCTCGAGGGTGAGACCCTTGAATACGGCGTGCTCGGTGCGGTCATAGAAGCCCTGGTCGGCGCCGTTGCGGAAGTCCCATCCGAGGTAGGGGTTGATGACCCAGACGTCATCGCCCGTGCCGCCGTCGCCGTTGCCGTAGACAGTCGGGGCCCAGTCCTGGGGCACGAAACCAAGGGGCACGGTGAGCTGGGTGGCCATGTTGGCCAGATAGAGGCTGCCTCCGGCCGCGGAGTAGGCCTTGAGGGCCGCGATCGCGGCGTCGGAAGATACCTCCTCGGGAAGGTTGGTCCAGCCCATGGGGAGACCTACGCGGTCTATTTCAATCCAGAGTACGGAGATTTCCTCGGGGTCGAGTCCGGCGAGGAGCTGGGCGGGAGTGACAAACGTGGCGTCGGGCTGCGAGCGGAACCAGTTGGCGGCGGCCACCTCGTCGTCATCCGTCATGCCGGAGAGCTGGAGGAAGCCCATCTGGGTGGGTACGTAGGGGAGGGTGATGGTGCTGGAAGCGGCCACGGAGGGGTAATAGGTGTCATACATGGCCTCCACGGTGTAGGTGAGCTCCTGCTCCATGGGCTGCGACTTGAAGACATAGCTTGTGGCATCGGCGGGGAGGGATACGGCTCCGGCCACATCGCCGTCGCGGTACACGCGCACGCCGGTCACGGCGGTGGAGGTGGGGAGAGCCCATGTCAGGGTGACGGTGCGGCGGTTCACATCCGCCTTGAGCGAGCTGACGCCCGCGAGTTCCTCCACGGGGAGCGTGGCGTAGGCGGTCACGCCCCGGGAGACATACTTGTCGTCATAGCAGACCTTGACGGTATACATCCCCTCCTCGCCCATGGGCTGCCCCTTGATGACGTATGAAGTGGCGTCGGCGGGGAGCATGACGGGGCTTGACACGCGACCGTTGCGGATGAACTGCACACCGGTCACATTGCCCGCGGGGAGGGTCCAGCTGACATTGATGTCATGGCCCTGGATCTCAGCCTTGAGATTGCTGACTGTGGGGAGGTCGGGCACTTCCTCGAATCCTTTAGGCTCATACTCGCCGCATCCGGTGAGCAGGCCGCTCACGGCCACTGCGAGCAGTGCGAGAGCATATTTGAACACGTTTTTCATTGTGTGTGGTGATTCTGATAGAGATTATTTCTTGATGTCGTAGAGATCGCCGGCGTTGTCCTTCTGGCCCACGGGGATGGGGAAGTAGAGGGAGCCTTCGGAAAGGTGGGCGGTCTTGTAGTATTCCTGATAGTCGCTCTCGAACTGGTAGTACTTGTTGACAGTCTCGATGACCGTGCCCCAGCGCAGGAGGTCAAACCAGCGCAGACCCTCCATGGCCAGCTCCACGCGGCGCTCGTGGCGCACGGCGCGGCGGGCGTAGTCCTGTGTCCAGCCGCTCGCGGGATAGGGGCTGACGGCGTAGTTGGCCACCATGGGGTTGCAGTCCACCGGAGTGTAGGAGGCGTCCACGGAGCGGTCGGCCTTGGTGCGGATCTGGTTGATGAGCGCGCGTGCCCCGTCAAGATCCTTGTTCTGCTCGATGAGGGCCTCGGCCTTCATCAGGAGCACGTCGGCATAGCGGATGATGATGTAGTTGAGCGAGGAGGCGCCCCAGGGCACGATGCCGGGCTTCACGTAGGGAGATTCGGGCGAGGGATAGGGCTTCTTGCCGGAATACTGGCCGTAGAGCTCAAGGTTGCGACACCATTTCTCATTATACTGATGCGAGCGCCAGGGCATTCCGATACGGCCCAAGGTGAAGTCGAGACGCGGGTCAACGTTGCCGGCGTAGTCGGCTGAAGTGACGCTCTCGGAGTTCTGCGTGCCGTCGAGGTAGGGAAGGCCGTGCTCATCGGTGCGGAAGGCGTTGACCAGATCCTGCGAGGCGAGATAGAAGTCGTCGCCGTTGCCGTAGAGGTTGCCCTCTGACCAGGTGCAGTTAAGACAGTTGTTGAAGTTGAACTGGTCCGGGGAGTTGGCCGAGGAGAACTGCACGGCCATGACGGACTCGTACATATTGTTGTATTCCGGCTTCGACATGTCCAGGAAGTTGGGATAGAGGTCGTACTTGCCTGACTTGATCACATAGTCGGAATACTCCTCCACCGTAGCCCAGTCGGAATCGAAGAGAGCCACACGCGCCATGATGGCGGCGGCCACGTAGCGGTTGAAGCGTCCGGCCTCCTCCTGAGTCTCGGGCATATCCCTGTATGCCTCCTTCAGGTCAGCCTTGATGAAGCCGAGGATCTCGGCGCGGGTGTACTGGTCGGCGCGGCACTCCGAGGGATTGGCCACCGTCTCGTCGAAATAGGGGAAACGGTCGAAGAGGCGGTACATGTCGAAGTAGTAGTAGGCGCGCAGGGCCTTCATCTCGCCGATGAACTGACGCTTGCGGGTCTCGTCGATGCTCTCGGCGTCGCGTATGGCCTTGATGGCGGTGTTGCAGCGCGACACAGAGAAGAAGTTGTTGCGCCACTTGAAGTTAAGCACATCGTTGTCGGCCTGCACGTTGCCGATTTCGAGCTGGTGCATGTAGCCTTCCATCGTCACGCCGTCGCCCCCCTTGAGGGCATCGTCGGAACGAAGGTCGATCACCCAGTTGTTGATGGGGCCGGCAAACGACTCGTTGTTGCCGAAATAGTGGCAGAGGAGAGTGGCGTAAGCCGAAGTGAGCATCTCTACGGCTTCGTCCTCACCGATCTGTTCGGAAGTCATCACGCCGTTGGGCTTGGTGTCGAGCATACTGTCGCAGGACACTGTGCCGAGACCGAAGGTGAGGGCCATTCCTGCCACCATCGAGGTCTTGAGAAGATTCTTTATGGTTTTCATGTGTGGTTGCTTGATTGGATTAGAACTGGAGGTTTACGCCGAGTGTGAAGCTGCGGGGACGGGGATAGGCGCCGTTGTCGATGAGCGAGCCGTATTCGCCGGGGAGCAACTCGGGGTCGAGTCCTTTGTATTTGGTGATGGTGAAGAGGTTCTCTACCTGGCCGAAGACGTCGATGTTCCGGCCTCCGATAGCCTTGGCCCACTTCTCGGGGAAGGTGTAGGAGAGGCGGAGATACTTCATCTTCAGGTAGGAGGCGTTCTGCACGTAGTAGCTGGAGAAGCGGGCCTCGTTGTTGTCGTCGGTGAGCGAGAGGGCGGGGATGTCGCTGCCGGTGTTCTGCGGAGTCCAGGCGTTGAGCACCTCCACGCTGCGGTTGGTGGCGAGGTTGCCGAAGCTCATGGAGTAGAGCTGGCGCTTCATGTGGTTGATGGCGTCCTGGCCGAAGTCGCCGGAGAAGAACATGTCAAGGGAGAGGGCCTTGTACTTGAACGTCAGGTTGAGACCCAGGGAGAGGTCGGGGTTGGGGTTGCCGATGATGCAGCGGTCGTTCTCGTCGATGACGCCGTTGCCGTCGAGGTCGCGGTAGATGAGGCGGCCCGGGGCGGCGCCGGTCTGGGCGGCGTGGTTGGCCACTTCTGCGGCATTCTGGAAGATGCCGTCACACACATAGCCGTAGTAGACGCCCATGGCCTCGCCGGGAATCAGGCGCGTGTCGCCGCCGACGAACTTCTGCACGGAGTTGAGGCGCTCCAGCTTGTTCTTGTACTGCGAGATGTTGATCGAACCGTTCCAGGAGAAGTCGCCGTACTGCGGGCTGAGGTAAGCCAGGGAGACCTCCCAACCGGTGTTCTTCATGTCGCCGGTGTTGAGCCAGATGGCGGCGTTCTCACCCGCCACGTCGAGCGCCGGCGGAATGGTGAGCATGTCGGTGGTCTTCTTGATGTAGTAGTCGGCAGTGAGGTTGAGGCTTCCGCCGAAGAACTGCAGGTCCACACCGATGTTGTTCTGCGTGGTGGTCTCCCACTTCAGGTCGGGATTGCCCGAGGAGGCCAGCGTGATGCCGGGAGTGGTCTGGGAGTTGGTGCCGGTGATGTCATACGCGCCGTTACCGGTGTTGACGATATAGGTGGAGTAGGTGGGGTAGAGGGGCGGGATGTTGGCGTTACCGTTCTGACCCCAGGAGTAGCGGATCTTCAGGTCTGTGAGGATGTCGTTCTGCTTCCAGAAGGCCTCCGCAGAGGGACGCCATGCCAGTGAGAAGGCGGGGAACACACCTGCGCGGTGGCCCTTGGCGAAGCGGGAGTTTTCGTCGCGGCGGATGGTGAAGGAGGCCAGGTAGCGGTCGGCATAATTGTAGTCCACCTTTGCGAAGAGGGAGAATACGCTCCACTGGGTCTTGCCGCCACCATTGTTGCGGGTGCCGGAGCCGGCGCCCACCTGCATGAAGTCGGTGTCCTCAAACATATAGTCCTCGCGGCTCGCGCTCAGATCGCGGAAGGTGTATCCGATGGCCTCTGTGCCGATGAGGGCTGTCAGGTGGTGTACATCGTTGAAGACCTTGTGGTAGTTGGCGGTGTTGGTCCAGGTCCAGGTGTCGCCCTGGCCGTAGACGCTGGTCATGGAGTTGACATCACCGGGATTGACGCGGCGGCCCAGGGTGTTGTTGAAGTACTGGCTGTGCTCGATGCCGAGGTTGGTCTTGAGGGTGAGGCCCTCCACGGGACGCACCTCAAGGAAGGCGTTGCCGAGTATGCGCCAGTTCTGAAGGTCATTGTCCTGGGCGTTCTCGATAAGCTGCACGGGGTTGGCGAGGTCGGAGCCGATAAGCTCGAGGGGACGCGCCCACTCGCCGTCGAGACCGCGCACGGGGAGCGCGGGATGCTGGCTCATGGCCGTGAAGGGGATACCGCGGTCGCCGGCTACGTCCACACCACGGTTTTTCCAGTTGGCGATCACGAGATTCTCGCCCACGGAGATGTACTTGTTGAAGTCATAGCGTGAGTTCAGACGGCCCGAGAAGCGGCGGTAGAAGGAGGATACGATATTACCGGTCTGGTTGATGTAGTTGAGCGAGAGGAGCACGGAGCCTTTCTCGGTGTTGTTGGAGATGGAGGCGGTCAGATTGTTGGTCCAGGCGGTCTGGTAGACCTGGTCCTGCCAGTCGGTGTTGGTGGTGGGGAAGTTGGGATTTCCACCTACGAACTGCATGAGCTGCGGAGTCTCGCCGCTACCGTAGAGCTGCGGGAAAGAGGGGGTCAGGCCGGCGTTGCGCGACGCGGTCCAGTAAGCCTCGCCCCACTGCGTGGCGTCAAGCATCTTGTAGCGCTTGGCGATGGTCTGGGCGGTGATGGCGTAGTTGACGTTGATGCTCATGCGGTCGCCCTTGCCGTGCTTGGTGGTGATGATGACCACGCCGTTGGCGGCGCGCGAACCGTAGATGGAGGCCGAAGCGGCGTCCTTGAGCACCTGCATGCTCTCGATGTCGCTGGGGTTGATGCAGTTCAGGTTGTCGGTGGGCACTCCGTCGATGATGTAGAGGGGATCGTTGCTGGAGTTGGCCGTAGACATACCGCGCACGCGGATGGAGCCGGTGCCGCCGGGAGCGGCGTCAGGCACTACATTCACGCCGGGGAGCTTGCCAGACATGGAGCTCATGATGTTGCCGGAGTTCTCGCTGAGGGGCTCCTTCATGTTCATCACCGAGACGGCGCCCGTGAGGTCGGCCTTGCGGACGGTCTGATAACCCACCACCACAAGCTCGTCGAGCTGGGCGTTGTCGTCTTCCATAAAGATCGACATCTTGGGCTCGGCCTTGACCTCTACGGTCTGATAGCCGATGTATGACACCTTGAGCACCGAGCCCCGGGGGACGGTGAGGGTGAAGTTGCCGTCCAGGTCCGTGGCGGTGCCCTGGTGGGTGACTTCGCATAAGACGGTCGCGCCGATCAGCGGCTCGTCGTCTATACGCGAAATGACAGTTCCCTGCACAGTGATGTCCTGTGCATACGCCGTGATTGCCATTACAAGCATCAGAAAGGCGCTGAGGATTGCTTTCTTCATGTTAGTTGGTTTTAGTTTAGTTGCTTTGGCCGCAAAATTAACAGTCATGAAGATTTCCGCTTATAAATCATGTTGCCGCGACTATAACAAACCGTGAGATGCACGATTTGTAATACATTTCCCAACATTTTTGATTATTTAGTTACATCTTTTGCGGAAAATTTGCTCAAAAGACCTGACCACGCCTCAAAAAAGCTCCGGCGTGCCGCAATGGCACACCGGAGTGCAGATGATGTCAAAAATGGAGTCCGGGGTCATTTCCCGGCGGAATGTTCGCGCGTTTCCGTGGGGGTCTCGCCGTATGCGGTGCGGTAGCATTTGGTGAAATAGGCCGGGGTGGAGAATCCCACGGCATATCCGATTTCGCTGATGGAGGTGTCGGTGGTAGTCAGAAGGGTGCGGGCCTTGTTCAGGCGCAGGGTGCGCATGAGCTCCACCGGGGAGTAGTTGGTGAGCGATTTTATCTTGCGGTAGAACTGCGTGCGCTCCAGGCCCATGCGAGAGGCCAGCCCGTCGACCGAGAGTTCGGAGTTGCCCATTTCGGGGGTGAAGATCTCCAGAAACCTGCGGTAGAAGTCGCTGTCGATGTCGCGTCCTCCCGGCGCCATCTCCTTCTTCACCGAGGCGGGAGCCGGAGCGGGGGCGGCTGCTTGGGGCACAGGGGCGGACCATAGCTCGCGTATGCGCTTGCGGTTGGCTATCAGGCTCTCGCAGCGTGCCTTCAGCACGGCCCCGGAGAAGGGTTTGGATAGGTAGCCGTCAGCACCGCTCTCGTAGCCCTGCACGCGCTGCTCGTCCATGGTGCAGGCCGTGAGCATCAGCACCGGGATATGCGAGGTGGCCACCTCCTGCTTGAGACGCCGGCAGCACTCCAGACCATCCATCACGGGCATCATGACGTCGCAGATGATCAGGTCGGGCACATATTTCACAGCCCGCTTCACACCCTCGACCCCGTCGGAAGCCGTGATGACGTTGTAATTGTCGTTGAGCAGCTCCCCGACGAGCTGACGGATGTCGCGGTTGTCGTCTATCACGAGCACCAGCGGGCGGTCCGAGTCAAACGTTATGTCAGCGTTGATGGGGGTCAACTCGGCCTGCACGTCGGCCTGCGAGATGCTCTTCTCGTGGTCGGTGACCTCGGCGGCCACATGGCGCACGGGCATCCTGACAGTAAAGACGGAGCCCTTGCCGGGAGTGCTCTCTACGCTTATGGTGCCTCCGTGCATCTCGATGAAGGCCTTGGAGAGGGAGAGTCCGATGCCGGAACCGTGGGGATGCACGCGATCCACCTGATAGAAGCGGTCGAAAATCTTGTCGATGTCCTCCTCGCCGATACCCTCTCCCGTGTCGCTGACACTCAGAGTCAGCGTGTCGTCCTTCACTCCGTAGGCCACGGTGATGCTACCGTTGGCCGGAGTGTGCTTGAAGGCGTTGGAAAGGAGGTTGAAGAACACCCTCTCAATCTTCTCCACATCCATCGCCACGGGGAGGGGAGACTCCTTGTCGGAGGGTCCCTCGAAGGATAGATGCAGGTCACGCTTGCGGGCCAGGGCATAGAAGGAGTCCATCCAGTCGGGTATGACACGGTTAAGATCCACCTCCTCCGGATTGAGGTCGAGGCGGGAGTTCTCGTATTTCCGGAAGTCAAGTATCTGGTTTATGAGACGGTGAAGTATCCTTACATTCTTGTCGGCTATCTTCATGAGGGTCTGCTGGCGGGGAGTAAGGTTGGGGGCGTCCTGCATCTGGGCCACCGGCTCGGCGATGAGGGTCAGGGGCGTGCGCAGGTCATGGGAGACGTTGGTGAAAAACGTCAACTTGGTCTGCGTGGCCTCCTCAAGGCGGTCGTTGAGCTCCTTCTGCTTGTCTCGCTCCTCCTCGAGAAGCCTGTTCTTCTCGAGCAGGGCTTCCTGATGGCGCCTCTGGGCCCAGAAGGAGCGGAGCATCACGAACACCAGGCCAAAGAGCAGCACCAGTATCACTATGGAGGCGTAGAATAGGGAGGTCTGGGCCGAATGTCGGGCCCAGAAGTCATCTATCTGGGTCTTTAGACCCAGCATCCTGTCGGTCTCGGCCTTCAGGGAGCGGTCTTGAATCAGGAGGATGTCGGCATTGGAGCGATCCACGGCCGAGGAGGCCGGGAGCAGGGTTTCGCGCTCGTATGGCTCACCCTTGAGAATCTTCAGGGCGGTCTGCACGAGGAGGTGTCCCTCGGTGGGATAGAGGAATGTGGCGTCTATGATGCTGTCGGTGACTGCCTTGATGCCTATTTCGGGGGCGCCGTCCACACCTATCACCTTTATATCCTTGCGTCCGGCGCGACGGGCGGCGTTGGAGGCCCCGATGGCCATGCGGTCGTTATGTGCGAACACCACCTGCGCCTCCGGGTGAAGGCGGAGCATGGAGTCCATTACGGCCTCGGCCGTCTCCTGGTTCCACTTCCCTTCGGCCGAGGCCACCACCTCGCCTCCGTTGCGGGCGAAAGTTTCCTGAAAGCCCTTGTGGCGCAGGGCGGCCGGAGATGAGCCCCCGAGACCCTTTATCTCCAGAGCCTTCACTCCGGGGCCAAGGAGATGCGACACATACTGTGCGGCGGAGGCTCCAAGTTGCTCGTTGTCCACCTCTATATGGGCCGTATAGGTGTCGCCGTGGATGGTGCGGTCAAAGAGCACCACCGGCACCCCGCGTTTGTACACCTCGGCTATCACCGGGGAGAGGGCGTCCATCTCGTTGGGGGCGGCTATGATGATATCGAAATCGTTGTCGAGAAAGTACTTGATGTCGGCTATCTGCTTCTCGCTGCTGTCATCGGCGGAGCGGATTTCGATGTCGGCATCCTCGTGGAGCAGCATCTCGCGCCGGATCTCGTCGTTCATCTTCGAGCGCCAGTCGTCGCTGCTGCATTGCGACACGCCTATGCGGTATGTCTTCCGGGATTCGGAACAGCACCCCAGGGTGAGCATCACCAGGAGAGTGCCGCAGAGGACAGGTATCAGTCTATGGAGTTTGTGCATGACGTTCTGATTAGTAAGGCAAGGTTAACATGAGTCACATTGACCCCTTCGGGGTGCAAATATAAACATTTTTCTATTAATAAGGGTGCAAATGCTATAATTTTTTATGACGCGCAACATTTATCATACTCAACGCATGATTTGTACTAACATCACAATGTGGTATTTTATTAGTTTTGCACCGTGAAAAAACGAAAATACTAAAATTCAACCGATACAGAAAAAATGAACATTCCCCACACCCGCCTGGCGGCCGCAATAGCCGCAGGCCTAATGATGTTACCGGCTATGGCAAATGCAGCCGACGGTCTGGAGGTCTCCCATCTCGGGGTCAACAACACTCTGGTGCGCGTCACGGGCAACGCCCCCTTCCTGATCCTCCCCGTGCAGGAGAGCATCGATGACGCACGCGTCAATGTGCTCGTCGACGGCAAGATCGCCGACACCTTCTATATCCGTCTGGCCAAGAACAAGACGGACTTCACCGTGCCCTACGACCTCACCCCCTACAAGGGCAAGAACGTGGTGCTCGACATCGTGACTCCCCAGGGACGCGCAAGCGTCCGTGAGGCAAGCGAGGATGTGGCGTGGTCAAACATGTATCTCTCCGACACCTTTGACACCTCCAACCGCGAGCTCAAATACCGCCCCGTATTCCACCATACCCCCCTATACGGTTGGATGAATGACCCCAACGGCATGTTCTACAAGGATGGCAAGTGGCACCTCTATTACCAGCACAATCCCTACGGTTCGAAATGGCAGAACATGTCATGGGGTCATTCGACATCCGAGGACCTCATCAACTGGGAGCATGAGCCGGAGGCCCTGCGCCCCGACGGTCTGGGCTCCATCTTCTCCGGCAGCGCCGTCATTGACCATGATGGCACGGCCGGGGTCGGCAAGGACGCCGTGGTGGCCCTGTATACCTCAGCCGGCACCAACCAGATGCAGAGCATGGCCGTCAGCCATGACAACGGCACCACTTTCGAGGTCTTCGGCGGCAACCCCATCCTCACTCTCGAATCCGAGGCGAGAGACCCCAATATGTTCTGGAACGAGGAGACCAAGGAGTGGAACCTCGTCCTGGCTCATGCCCTCGACCATGAGATGCTCTTCTTCACCTCTCCCGACCTCAAGACCTGGACTCTCCAGAGCGCTTTCGGCAAGGGTATAGCAGCCCAGGGTGGCGTGTGGGAGTGTCCCGACCTGTTCCGTCTTCCCGTAGACGGCAACGGCACGGAGAAGTGGGTGCTTCTATGCAACCTCAATCCCGGCGGACCTTTCGGCGGCAGCGCCACGCAGTATTTCATCGGTGAGTTCGACGGCAAGACCTTCAAATCAGACACTCTCGCCGACGGCACCATACCGACCAAATGGCTTGACTTCGGCAAGGACCACTACGCCACTGTCAGCTGGAGCGGCGCCCCCGATGACCGCCGCACCGTCATCGGCTGGATGAGCAACTGGGAATATGCGGCCGAAGTCCCCACCTCGCAATACCGCAGCGCCAACACCCTGCCCCGCGAGATGGAGATATTCACCGCTCCCGACGGCGAACTCTACGTGGCCTCCGTCCCCTCCCCCGAAATGCTCGCCCTCCGCGACAAGACCGTGGTATCCGCTTCCGGCAAGAAGCTCGGCCGCAAAGCCACATCCTTCAACATCCCCGCTTCCACGGAGGGCCTCTGCGAGATCGTGGCCGATCTTGAGGCTGCCGCCGGATCCAAAGTGGAACTCACTCTTTCCAACAAGCTCGGCGACAAGGTGGTGATGGTATATGACGCCGCTAACCACACCATGAGCTTCGACCGCACCAAGAGCGGCGTGGTGGACTTCAGCGAGAACTTCCCCGCAGTGACCGTCTCCCCGACGTTCGAGACCGACGGCAAGGTGTCGCTCCGCCTCTTCGTGGACCGCAGCAGCATCGAGCTCTTCGGCAACAACGGCCGCTTCGTCATGACCAACCTGGTGTTCCCCAACGAGCCCTACCTCAACCTCTCCCTTTCGGCCGACGGCTCCGCACGCCTCAGCAATCTCAAGATCTATTCCGTCAAGACGAAATAATCCCTCACCATTTCTCTTTCTATCTCCTCTCTCCTCCCTTTTACATCTAAAAACCATTCCCGAAATGTCCCAGACAATATCCGCACCCAAGAAAAGCACCATGCTGCAGATTATCCCGGTGATGCTCTGCTTCTTCGCCATGGGCTTCGTCGACCTGGTGGGCACCGCCTCCAACTATGTGCAGAAAGACCTCGGCCTCACCGACTCCCAAGCCAACCTCTTCCCCTCGCTCGTATTCTTCTGGTTTCTCATCTTCTCCGTGCCCACGGGGATGCTGATGAACCGCATCGGCCGCAAGAACACGGTGCTCGTCTCCCTTGGCGTCACCACCCTCTCCCTGGTGATACCCATCTTCGGCGACAGCTACTGGACCATGCTCATAGCCTTCTCCCTGCTCGGCATCGGCAACGCCATCATGCAGACCTCCCTCAATCCCCTGGTCTCCAACCTCATCGCCCCTGATCGCCTGGCCTCCACGCTGACTTTCGGACAGTTCGTAAAGGCCATCGCCTCATTCCTCGCCCCGATTCTGGCCGTGTGGGGAGCCACAGCCGCCATGCCCACCTTCGGCCTGGGCTGGAGAGCCATCTTCGTGATCTACGCCGTGGTCAGCTTCCTTTCCATAGCCGTGCTCGGAGGCACACCCATCGAGGAGGAACGCCCTGACAAGGCCTCGGGCGTGCTTGAATGTGTCAAGCTCCTCGGCACCCCCTTCATCCTCCTCTGCTTCCTGGGTATCATGTGTCACGTCGGCATCGACGTGGGCACCAACACCACCGCCCCCAAGATCATCATGGAGCGCCTCGCACTCCCCCTTGAGGAGGCCGCTTTCGCCACGAGCCTCTACTTCATCTTCCGCACCGCCGGATGTCTGCTCGGAGCCGTTATATTGCGTTATATGTCGCCCCGCCTCTTCTTAGGCATCAGCGTCGCCATGATGGTGGCCGCCATCGTGCTCCTCTACGTATCCCACTCCCTGGCGGGCATCTACACCGGTATCGCCCTCGTGGGCTTCGGCAACTCCAACGTATTCTCCATCATCTTCTCCCAGGCCCTCATCTTCTCTCCCAACGAGAAAAACGAAGTGTCCGGCCTCATGATCATGGGCCTCTTCGGAGGCACCATCTTCCCCCTCGCCATGGGCTTCGCAGCCGACGCCATGGGCCAGGCCGGAGCCGTGACCGTGATGGGAGTGGGCGTGGCCTACCTCCTCTACTACACCTTCTGCGTCAAGGCCGTCGCAAAACCCAAAATCTAAACGGCATCCCCACCACAGGCTTGCAATAAATCCACGAACAACTCAAATACATACATCATAATGAAAGAACAGAATGATCTCGTGATCGGAATGGGAGAGGCCCTCTGGGACGTACTTCCCGAAGGTAAGAAAATCGGTGGTGCTCCGGCTAATTTCGCCTACCACGTGAAGCAGTTCGGCCTCAACAGCTGTGCCATCAGCGCTATCGGCGAGGATGCACTCGGCACCGAACTGGTGGAGAACTTCGACGACAAGGGGGTATGCTATCATATCGACACCGTACCCTATCCCACCGGCACCGTCCAGGTAGAACTCGACGCCAACGGTGTGCCCGTCTATGACATCAAGGAGAACGTGGCCTGGGACAACATCCCCTACACCGCAGCCCTCCAGGAAATGGCGGAGCGCACCAAGGCCGTATGTTTCGGCTCCCTCGCACAGCGCAATGTGGTATCTCGCGAGACTATCAACCGCTTCCTCGACGCCATCCCGGCCGAAAACGATCCTCTGATCGTATTTGACATCAACCTCCGTCAGGGATTCTACACCAAGGAGATTCTGGAGAACTCCATGAAGCGTTGCAACATCCTCAAGATCAACGATGAGGAACTCGTGACCATCAGCCGCCTCTTCGGCTATCCCGGCATCGACCTTCAGGACAAGTGCTGGATTCTCCTGGGCAAGTACAACCTCAAGATGCTCATCCTCACCTGCGGTGTCAACGGCAGCTACGTCTTCACTCCGGGCCGTGTGTCGTTCCAGCCCACACCCAGGGTGGAAGTGGCCGATACAGTAGGCGCGGGCGACTCCTTCACGGCCGCCTTCATCGCCAACATCTTGAAGGGTCGCAGCGTAGCCAGCGCCCATCACAAGGCCGTGGCGACCTCCGCATTCGTCTGCACCCAGCAGGGCGCCATGCCGGAGCTTCCCGCCAACCTCACCGCCTGAATGTCGCTCTTTCCTCCCACTCCTCCCTAATCTCCTCGGACTCTCTCCCCCGTCTCTCCTCCCTCTATCTTCTTTTACTATCTCCTTTCAACGACACTATTTTCTTTCAGACTCAAAGACGACTACAGGTAAAAAAACACACTCTCTAAATTCCGGATTCCCTGCCATGCGCTTCTCCTGCATGGCAGGGAATCATTGTAAGCCGGCACCCCCTCCCCGCGCAACAGGACAGGCGGGAAGGGGGTGCCGGCATTGTATTCTATTCAGTTATGAGGGACAGGAGTTAGAACCCTGTGGCTCTGAAATGTTATAAGTCGGGGCCTTGATCAGGCGACACACTTGATGCCGAGCCATACCATCAGCAGGCCGAGCACCACGGTGGGGACGATGTAGCAGATGAATTTCCACCACTGCCCTTTCTGGATCATGGCGAAGCTGTCATGGCTGAAGGAGGAGAAGGTAGTGAAGCCTCCGCAGAATCCGGAGATGAGGAGCGCGTTGACAAGCGGGCTCATTTCGTTGCGGGTCCACAAGCCGACAAAAATACCGATGATGAAACATCCGATCACGTTGACCGCAAATGTCCCCACGGGATAATTGTCACCGCAAAGTTTCTTTCCGGCCACGCCGGTGAGATAACGTCCGCAGGTGCCGGCAAATCCGCCTAACCCTGCAATGAGCATATATTGGAGTATCATAGTTTCAGTGTATTTATAGGGTTAGACATTCTGGGTCTTTGCAGCGGGCTTGCGGATGCAGGCGGCACCGAGGGCCACCATCGCGATGCCGAATACGAGGCTCGTCACCATGTAGAAGGCAAACATTCCTCCGTCACCCTTGTCAAGGAGCGAGATCATATCGTCGGAGAAAGAGGAGAATGTGGTCAGGCCTCCGCAGAATCCGGTGATCCAAAGGAGATTGGCGGTCTTGCTCAGGCGTCCCGTCTTATTGAGATAGCCGTAAAGCATACCGATGATGAGGCAGCCAACCATGTTGGCCATATAAGTTCCCAAGGGGAAGGAGAGGTGACAGATGGCAGCCCCGAGCTTTTCCGAGAGGAAACGCAGACAGGTGCCAAGGAAACCTCCTATGCCGGCGATCATTGTGGATTTAAACATAATTTTGTGTTTTTTTATAGTTAAGTTTCAATTTAAAAACATCCCCGGCCCCGCAAAGGTTGACGTGACGACCCATAAAGTCCACCTACCCTTAGGTAGTGTCGGAAAAATTAGCTAAATTTGCGGGCGGAAGATGGTCCGGCGCGGACCGTCGGAAAAAATACCGCAATCAATATGGCAAAAGATCAGACTGTACTTTTTCATTCCACCATATTCGGACCCATCCGCAGCCGCAGGCTGGGGGTGTCGCTCGGCGTCAACCTGATGCCGAACGACGGCAAGGTCTGCTCGTTTGACTGCCTCTACTGCGAGGCGGGATACAATGCCCAGGGGACGGGCACCACCGGACTCCCCACACGTGAAAAGGTGCGCTCCGATCTTGAGAAACGCCTCCGGATGATGCATGACGCCGGCGAGCCCCTGGATGTCATCACCTTCTCCGGCAACGGCGAACCTTCGCTTCACCCCGAGTTCACAGGGATCGTGGATGACACACTCGCGCTGCGGGACAGATTCTATCCCGGGGCTAAGGTGTCGGTGCTCTCCAACTCCACACGCATCTTCTCCCCCGAAGTGGCGGATGCCCTCAGGAGGGTGGACAACAATATCCTGAAACTCGATTCCGCCATAGAGCCGACGATGCGCCTCATCGATCGTCCGGTCTCGCAGGAGTTCACCGTGGAGCGTGTCGTGGAGGCCCTGAAGCAGTTTGCGGGACAGGCCATAATCCAGACCATGATGCTGCGCGGCGAGCATGACGGCAAGCGGGTGGACAACACCACCGACGAGGAAATCTCAGCCCTCATCAAGGCATACCGGGAAATCAACCCGCGCGAAGTCATGCTCTACAGTCTCGACCGCTCCACACCGGAGGAGAAACTCGTGAAGGTGGAGCGCGAGGAACTCGATCGCATAGCCGACCGCATACGCCGGGAGGGCATCGCCGTGCAGGTAAACTGACCAAGCCCTCCATCCACACCCCTCCATCACCAACAAATCTATACTTCATAAAAGTGCTCACCATCCCCTCCCCGTTGCGCAAAGGCGACCGCGTGGCCATCCTGGCCCCGGCCAGCATAGTGGACCGTCACTACGTGGACGGCGCCGCAGAACTTCTCAAGGCTTTCGGCTACGAACCCGTGATTTTCCCCTCTGCCCTCGGCACGGAAAGCAGCGGCACATACGCCGCCTCGGTCGAGACACGTGTGGCGGAGTTCCGGAGCGCCTGGAGCGACCCGGCCATCAAATGCATCATCTGCGCCCGCGGCGGCTACGGCTGCATACATCTCCTGCCGCATCTTGACCGCGAGTTCATCACCGCCACTCCGAAATGGCTGGCGGGATTCTCCGATGTCTCGGCCCTGCACGCCATGCTCTCGCAATACGGCATCCCCTCGCTCCACGCCCCAATGGCGCGTCATCTGGCCATGATGGGAGCCGTGGACCCCGACACGCAGGCCCTATTCCAATGGCTCGAAGGGGCCCGGGAGATGAGTTTTGAAATCCCCACACATCCCTTCAGCCGCGAGGGAAGCGCCACGGGCCGGCTTCTCGGCGGCAATCTCGCCGTGCTCAATTCCCTTGCCGGAACGCCCTACGACATCCTCGACCGCGCAGCCACGGGGGAGGACGTCATCCTCTTCATCGAGGATGTCTCGGAGGCCATATACGCAGTGGAGCGCATGGTGATGCGTCTGCGCCTCAACGGTGTTCTCGACTCACTGAGGGGCCTGATAATCGGACAGTTCACCGATTATCACGCCGACCGCAACTTCCTGACCATGGAGGAGATGCTGCGCCACCGCCTCACGGAGTGGGGCGTACGCGCCGACATCCCCGTGGCCTTCGGATTCCCCGTGGGCCACGTCTCGGACAACCGCCCCCTGGCGGAGAGCTCCACGGCCACGCTCACCGTCACCGCGGAAACCACCACACTCGGCATGGCCTTGTGACCCGACAGCCAATAATGTTCCACCCAATCATAACAATAGATGGACTACAGCATCCTTGATTTCATCAGTCTCCTCGGATCAGTCTGCCTCTTCCTCTACGGAATGAAGGTGATGAGCGAGGGCCTGCAGAAAGTCGCCGGCGACCGCCTGCGCACTATCTTAGGCGCCATGACGCGAAACCGCTTCATGGGAGTCTTGACCGGTATCCTCATCACGGCCCTCATCCAGTCGTCGAGTGCCTCCACCGTCATGGTGGTCAGCTTCGTCAACGCCGGACTCATGTCCCTGGCACAGGCAATGGCCGTCATCTTCGGCGCCAACGTCGGCACCACCGTCACCACCTGGATCATCTCGGCCTTCTCCTTCGAGGTCTCCATATCGGATTACAGCATCCTGCTCCTCGCCGTGGCCGTGCCCATGCTTTTCGCCAAGAAGAGCACCTACAAGTCGCTCGGCGAGTTCCTCATCGGCTTCTGCTTCCTCTTCATGGGCCTTGACCTCATCAGCAAATATGTGCCCAATCTCCAGGCCAATCCGGAGATGCTGACCTTTGTCACCAACTACACCACCCTCGGCTACGGCTCCGTGCTGATATTCTTCGCCTTGGGCATCGTGCTGACCATGATCGCGCAGTCATCGGCCGCCACATTCGCCATCACCCTCATCATGTGCTCGCAGGGATGGATCTCCTTCGAATTGGGATGCGCCATCATCCTGGGCGGCAACATCGGCACGACCATCACCCCCATCCTGGCCTCCCTCTCCGGTAATCTCGCGGCCAAGCGCACGGCCATGGGCCATGTGATGTTTAACGTCATCGGCTCCATCATCGTGCTCTGCATCTTCCGCCCCTTCATGCACCTGGTGGGCGACATCACCCTCTGGCTCCAGGGCACCGACCCGCTCCTCATCACCGCCGCCGAGGAGGGAGCCATGGCCGACTCCACGCTCCTCGCCCCCGCCGGCGGCCTCACCGCCAAGGCACAGGGAGCCATGGCCTTCGGCCTGGCGATGTTCCCGACCGTCTTCAATGCCTGCAACCTTCTGATCATGATATGGTTCACCAAGCTGTACGTCAAGATAGTCTGCTGGATCATGCCCGCCCGCCACAAGGACGAGGAGGAGGATTTCTCCCTCAAATATATCGGCGCCGGAATGCTCTCCGCCTCGGAGCTCAACATCACCCAGGCACAGAAGGAGATTCTCGTGTATGGAGAGAGAGTGCGCCGTATGCTCGGCATGGCACGCGAAATAATACACAAGGACCCCAAAGACGACAAATTCTCCGAAATCTACTCGCGCCTCGAGAAATATGAGGAGATCTCCGACCGCATGGAGATCGAGATCGGAAGCTACCTCAACAAGGTGGCCGAAGGACGCCTCTCGCCCGAGGGCAAGATGCGCATAGCCGGTATGCTGCGCATCATCTCCGAGATAGAGTCCATTGCCGACGGATGCTTCAACGTCGCCAAGACCATGAGCCGCAAGAACCAGAACCATGTGGAGTTCAACGACGGCATCATGAAGGAGCTTGACCGCATGTATGACCTCGTGGAGGGGGCCATGGACAACATGATCGAGATCCTCCGCGAACTCGAGACCCCCGAAGACTCCCGCGTCATCAACGCCTACAACCGCGAGCGCGAGATCAACAACCTGCGCAACGCCCTGCGTGACGCCAACATATTCAACATCAACAACAAGGAATACGACTACCAGGAGGGCATCTTCTACATGGACCTCATCGGCGAGGGTGAGAAGCTCGGCGACTACATGCTCAATGTGGTCGAGGGCGTGAAGCATCAGTTCAAGGCCGCCGCACCCACGGCCTAAACATATCAGACCATCATGAGATACTGCGTTATAATGTGTGGCGGAGTGGGGTCGAGATTCTGGCCCTTCAGCCGCGAGAGCAAACCCAAACAGTTTCTTGACTTCTTCGGCACGGGGCGCTCGCTGCTCCAGATGACCGTGGACCGCGTGCGCGACATAGTGCCGGCCGAGCGCATAGTGCTCGTCACCAACGCCGCCTACGCCGACATCGTGCGCGAGCAGCTCCCCGGAGTGCCCGAGGCCAACATCCTCTGCGAGCCCGCCCGGCGCAACACCGCCCCCTGCATACTCTGGGCCGCACGCCATATCCATGCCCTCGACCCCGAGGCCTCGATGGCCGTGCTCCCCGCAGACCATCTGATCCTGCGCGAGGAGGAGTTCAGGAAAGACCTGCGCGAGGGCTTCGACTTCGTGGAGGCCGGCGACCATCTCCTCACCATGGGTATCCGCCCCACATATCCCGCCACAGGCTACGGCTACATCCAGTGCGGCCCCCTGCTCGAATCCTGGCCCGGCATCTGCAAGGTCAAGACCTTCGCCGAGAAGCCCGACCGGCGCATGGCCGAGACATTCCTCGCCACCGGGGAATTCCTCTGGAACGCCGGGATATTCCTCTGGAGTGCCCGCTCCATCCTGGCGGCATACGACACCCTGGCTCCCGACATGGCCTCCCTCTTCGCCGGATGCGACACCTACGCCTCGGCGGGGGAGAGCGCCGACATGGCCCGCATATTCCCCGCAGCCGAATCCATCTCCGTGGACTACTGCATCATGGAGAAGGCCCGCAACGTCTACGTCAAGGGCGTGGACATAGGATGGAGCGACCTCGGAAGCTGGCACGCCCTCCACGACGTCTCTCCTAAGACATCGGAGAGAAACGTCACCCAGGGGTGCCGCGTGCTCGCACGCGGATGCGAGGGCTCCGTATTCGCCTCGGAGGAAGACAAGGTCATCGTGGCCTACGGACTCAAGGACTACATCGTGGCCGACACCCCCACGGCGCTCATGATCTGCCCCATGGAAAAGGAGCAGGACATCAAGGGGATCGTCAACGAGGTGCGAAACCTCTGCGGTCCAGATTTCGTATAGACCTCATCTCATAAAATTTCAGAACCACCGTGGTCTAAGCAATATTTTGCGCATTTTTATGTTATAAAACATATTTTTCAAGCAAAGAATTTTTAATAACTTTGCAAAAATTTGCCGTTCCTGCATAGCCCGCGGCTCCCGGTAGCCACCGGCTTGCAGGCGGTATGGCTTACTAATTAACTTTTTATCTTACATGTTTTCATTCAAGAAATGCATCGCATCGGCAGCCACAGCCGCAGCTTTGGCCGCCCCTCTGACCGCAGCCGGACAGAACGCCTTCGTAGGCGACCGCACCGACTTCCGCGACGAGACCATCTACTTCGCGATGACCACCCGCTTCTATGACGGCGACCCCACCAACAACGTCTGTGGCTGGGACCGTCAGAACGTGCAGATCGCCAACAACGACCCCGACTGGCGCGGCGATTTCAAGGGACTCATCGACCGTCTCGACTACATCAAGGCCCTCGGCTTCACCGCCATCTGGATCACACCCGTGGTGCAGAACGCCTCCGGCACGGACTTCCACGGCTATCACGCCATGGACTTCTCCAAGGTGGATCTCCGATATGAGAGCCGCAAGTCCTGGGGCGCGCAGGAGGACGTGAAGTTCCAGGACCTCATCGACGCCGCGCACGCCAAGGGGATGAAGGTCATCCTCGACATCGTGCTCAACCACACCGGCAACTTCGGCGAGGACAATTTCTGCCACCTCTTCGACCGCTCGCAGAACATCCGCAATCAGGCGAGCGTGGAGGCCTCCCTCATCCCCGATGAGGAAAAACTCGGCGGCAAGGCATACTGGAAACTGGACCCCAACACCCAGCAGTATCCCACCCGCTTCAAATATATCAAGAACACCGACGGCCAGAACCACGACTCCCACAACTACTGGCACCATCTCGCCACCGCCTGGAACTGGGACTTTCCCAGCCGATGGTGGGGCCAGATCGCGGGTGACTGCGTGGACCTCAACACAGAGAACCCCGCCGTGGCCGAATACCTGGTGAAGTGCTACGGCAAATTCATCGAGATGGGCGTCGACGGATTCCGCATCGACACCACGGGCCACATCTCGCGCCTGACGTTCAATACTATGTTCATACCGCAGTTTCTCGAGCTGGGCGAGAAATATAAGTCGAAGCGCCTCAACCAGGCCCCCTTCTTCATGTTTGGCGAGTGCTGCGCACGCTTCTCCGAAGTCACCTATCGCAACCAGCCCAATCTCTCCAGCTACTTCTACACCTGGAAGTCGCCCCAGGACCTCGTGGACCGCTGGAACCACGACGCCTCATACTGGGACACCGTGGAGATTCTCGAAGGCAACGACAACCAGTACGGCAACCAGCTCCTCTGTCTTGAGGAGCCCTCGGTGACGCGCGAGTCAAACAACGTCTTCCTCAAGAACGGCGCATGGCACGAGCCTGACTACACCGACTACAGCGGTTTCTCCATCATCGACTTCCCGATGCACTACAACTTCAACAATGCATCGGCAGCCGTGGGCGTGGCCAAGAGCGGAGACAAGTACTACAACGACGCCTCCTACAACGTGGTCTACGTCGACTCCCACGACTATTGCCCCGGACCCAACGACGGCACCCGCTTCAACGGCGGCACTCAGCAGTGGGCCGAAAACCTCTCGCTGATGTTCACCTTCCGCGGCATCCCCTGCATCTACTACGGCACGGAGGTGGAGTTCCAGGCCGGCAAGAAGGTCGATGCCGGAGGCACCGACATGCCCGTCAAGGAATCGGGCCGCGCATACTTCGGCACATACCTTGAGGGTGACGTGACCGCAGACGACTTCGGCTCCTACGCCGCCAGCGGCAATGTGGCCAAGACCCTCGGCGCCGACCTCGCGCAGCACATCATCCGCCTCAACCAGATCCGCGCCGCAGTGCCCGCGTTGCGTAAGGGACAGTACACCTTCGACGGATGCACCGCCAAGGGGGGTCACGCCTTCAAACGCGCATGGAAAGACTCCTACGCCCTGGTGGCCCTCAACGGCGGCGCCACATTCACCGGGGTTCCCGCCGGCACATACACTGACCTCGTGACCGGCAAGACCTACCAGGGCGGCGGCACAATCACCGTAGACGCCCCCTCCAACAAGGGCCAGGTGCGCGTGCTCGTAAAGGACTGGAACGGCGGCAAGGTCGGCAAGGACGGCAAATTCATATATGAGACCTCCTCCGTGGCCCACGGCGGCAGCGTATCCTTCACCGATCCCGGCACCACCTCCTACTACACCGCCGCTGACGCCGTCAGCGATGCCGAAGTGACCTTCTCCCCTGCAGGCGGAGCCTTCCGCACCGAGACCCTCTCCGTCACCGCCCGCCTCAACGAGAGCGCCGTGGCAGGATGGTATCAGGTGGCCGGCAAAGAGCGCGTCAACCTCGTGGCCGGCAACAGCTCCACCTTCACCATCGGCGCCGACATGGCCTACGGCCAGAGCGTCAGCGTCAACTGGGGAGCCACCGACGAGAACGGAGAATCCTTCACCGGCACCCTCTCCTACAAGAAAGTCGATCCCAACGCCACCATCACCGTATACGTGACCTCCCCCTCCAAGCCCACCATCTACGCATGGGGCGTGAACGGCAGCGGAGCCGACGTGCAGCCCTGCGGCGCATGGCCCGGCAAGACGCTGAGCGAGACCGTCACCGTGGACGGACGCGACTTCTACTACTACACGTTTGACGACATGGAGTCCGTCAACGTCATCTTCAACAACGGCGGCCAGCAGACCGGCGACATCACCGGTATCACCTCCGACACCTACTTCGAGTATGACGGAGCCTCCTCAGCCAAGAAAATCGATGTCAACGTCACTCCCCTCCCCGTGGTGAAACTCTCGCCCAACGGCGGCAACTTCTCCGATGTCCTCACCGTCACCGCCACTGTCAGCAACGCCGAGTCCGCATGGTATCGCATCGGCAACGGCGCACAAGTGGCCATCAACGGCCGCGAGACCACCTTCACCATCGGCGGCGACATGGCCGTAGGACAGAGCGTCACCGTGACCTGGAGCGCCACCGGCAACGGCGAGACCAAGACCGGACAGGCCGTCTACACCAAGACCGAGACTCCCGTGGAGCCCGAAGGCATCACCGTCTACTATGACAATAGCGTGACCTCCTGGAGCCGAGTGCTCATCCACCACTGGCCCGTGGACGAAACCTCCTGGCCCGGCAACGAGATGTCGGAAGTAGCTCCCTTCATCTACAAGTATGTAGTGCCCCTCGGCACCACCGGAGTCGTCTTCAACAACGGCAGCGGCGACCAGACCAATGACATCACCAACCTCATCGACGGACACCTCTACAAGGGTCTCGGCAACCGCAACTGGAGCGACGAGGGTGTCTATGTCGGCCACTCCGTAGCCGTGGAGATCGTTGGCGAGGACAACACCCCCGTGGAGATATACAACCTCCAGGGCGTGCGCGTGGACAATCCCACACCCGGCATCTACATCGTGCGCAAAGGCTCGAAGACCAACAAGATCCGCATCCGCTGATTCCCCGCAACGTAATCATAAGAGGGTGTTCAAATTTGAACACTTACATAAATCCCGACGGCATAAGGAAATGCCGTCGGGATTTATGATTTTAACCCTATTATGTTTCACAACATGTTAAAAATCCTCTAAAAACCGTGTAAAAATGAAAATAAATTACTAAATTTGCTTTCCGACAGCTTTCGCACGGGGAAGCCGCTATAACCCTTGAACTATAACCCCTGACCCAACAATAACCTGTAACCCAACAACAACTACTTAATATCACATCTATGAAGAAATTCTTTACCACAGCCCTCCTGGGAGCTATGTGCGTGCTGGGCGCCTCGGCGCAGAGCATGACCATCTATGCTCCGGACGGCACCTACACGAAGTACAACACGGACTACGTGCAGGAAGTGACCTTCCAGGAAGTGACCGCTCAGGAAGCAGTAGCCCTGACCGGCGTCAAGGTCCAAAGCTATTCCAAAGGCACCGCCGACATCGAGTTTACCGCTGAAGGCGTCTCGGTCTGCCTCTATGTGTGCGGACCCGAAGATGCGCTATACCTCAACTCCGGCGTGTATGAGCTCAGTGCCGCCAACACTCCCATGACCTTCGATTCCGCACCCAACTATTCCTGGGTGACTCTCAACGGCACTAAACTCGGAATCCAGGCCGGCAAGATGATCGTCTCCAACACCGGCAACGACTACACCATCACCCTTGATTTCACTCTCTCCGACGCCACCCCCTTCAAGGCGGTGTATCACGGCGAACTTCCGGGTTATGGCCCGCTCTACAACGTTCCCGCCGTAGGATGCAGGGTGATCCCCATCAACGGACAGGTGCCCGGCGAGTTCTGTCTCCGGTTTAACGACGTCGACTGGAAGTATGAGCTGACCATCGACTTCTTCTGCGACGCCGACGCCACCACCCTCACTCCCGGCACATACACTTACTCCGAGACCCCAGGACCCGGCAACTTCGGTCCCCACTCATCCATCGATATGTTCAAACCCAACTACACCAGCAAGGTGCGCGGCACCGCCACCGTGGCTCTGGAGGGAAAGGATTACGTCATCACCCTGGATCTCGAGAACGTGGACGGCCGTAAGTACCTCATCAATTACAAGGGAGAAATAGATTTTGATACCGACAAGTAAATCAGGCCCTACAACCCCCAAACCCCAAATACCTGAAACAAGATGAACAGAATAATAATAGCCGTGATAATGCTGCTGTCAGGTCTGGCGGCAGCCCATGCGGACGCCGACATACAGCGCAGATCGCTGCAGATCACCACCAAGGCCGGGGAAGCCGTGACATTCAGATTCACCCTTGACCCCGTAATTACATTCTCGGGCACTGACCTCGTGCTCACCGACATCAACGACGACTCCGTCTCCATGCCCATGGCTCAGATAGCATCCATGACATTTGTGGGCGACATGACCTCCGTGGCCACCGTCGGCTCCGACGCAGTGACCTTCAGTCTCGCGGGCGGACTCCTGAGCGCCGAGGGCCTCAAGGCCGGCTCCACGCTCACCATCCACGACATGAAGGGGGCACTCCTCCTTTCCGTCAGCGCCGATGAGAACGGACGCGCCGAAGCCGCCGTCGGAAACCTCGCAAAGGGTGTCTACGCCGTCAGCGCCGCAGGCCACTCATTCAAATTCATCAAATAAGACTCCAGCATCATGAAAAGAAATATATTCGCAGCCCTCGCACTCGCTGTCTCGGGCCTCGCTTGCGCACAGCAATTTCAGGTGGTGGTGACCACCACCGACGGTGAGAAACGCGTCTACGAGACCTCTGACGTGAACAGAATCACCTTCGAGAACGCCCCCAACTATGTGCAGGCTGACCGCTTGCTCGGCACCGGCTACTACAATCCCCAGAGCAACACCAGTGCCTTCTACAACCTAACGATCACAGACTGCGGCACCGACCAGTATGGCGAGCCCGAAGTGATCGGAGGCATCCAGCTCACCCTCACCCTCGTGGGTAATCTCGCCGAAGACCCCTACAACGCGCAGCTCCCCGCCGGATACTACCGCGCGGGCCTGACCTCGGAGCCCTTCACCTGGAACCTCGAGAAATCGGGCCTCTGGATCCGCGTCACCGAAGACGAGGACGGAGTGGTGGATATGTTCATGTTCGGCGGTGCCATCGACGTGCGCCGGGCCGACAACGGCGATTACGACATCCGCTGCGAGATGAACGCCATGGACGGCTCAATCGTCAACATACGTTACCAAGGGGCTATCGAATTCATACCCGGACATATGGTCTACGAGGAATTCCAGGAAGACCAGGATATCCCCTTCGATATGGCACAAGGCCTATACTGGGGCAACTGGTATGTCCCCTTCACCGATGACATGGCCGTGCAGTTCTACAACGGATACTTCGACCACAACGACCAGATGGTGGAGGGATACTGGCTCAACCTCGACCTCTACGCCCCCAAGAATCCCGATCCCGTCAACTTCCGTCCTGTCCTCGTGGCCGACGGCACATACACGGTCGATCCCCGCGATGCCGTCTTCGAATTCACATATCCCCCTTACACCTTCAAGCGCGGCGTCATCACCGACGTATTCGGCACCCTGACCCCCACCAACACCTACATAATGCACATCGACTCCAAGGGTCGCCGCCGCCTCGCCCTCATCAACGGCGGAGAGGTGACGGTGAGCGACAACGGCCACCATTTCAAGTTTGATCTCATAGCCGAGAACGGAGTCCACATCCGCGGAGAATACCAGGGCACACCCCAAATCATCAACAAGTGCGATAACGATATCTCCGAGCCCCCTATGGCCGACTATGTGGACCGCAATGTAGATCTTGACCTGGATCGCAACGAGAAAGCCGTGTGTGTCAACTACGTGATGGGCGACTATCTCTGGCCCGGACTCAACTCCCACATCGTGATGTTCACAGATCCCACCTTCAGCGGAGGCGACTACATCAGCGCCGAGCTCTTCTGCGAGAGCGACAAACTCAAAGACGGTGTATACCCCATCAGTTCCGAATTCAAGGATGGAGTGGCACTGCGCGGCATACGCAACTACGCTCAGGATATGATCTTCACCTGGTATGGCGACCTTGACGAAGTGGACGACGAGGGCTACAACACCTTCATCGCCCCCATCTACGAGGGCACAATCACCGTCACCACCGTAGATCCCGAGACCGAGACACAGAAGTTTGATTTCGACCTCAAGACCTCGAAGGGTTACAGCATCACCGGCAGCTGGACCACGAAGGTGCACACCGTGCGCGATTCCGATATGCAGGCACCCGCCAAGTGTCACGCCCGCGGCCCCAAGACACGCCGCGCTCCCCGCAAGTAATCCCCCCTATACACTCTACATACAAGTCCCCCCGCCCGGGCCATGCCGGGCGGGGGGACTTGTATGTAGAGTGCGGTGTTATTTGTCGCGCATGAAGATCTGGATGGGAGTGCCGTGAAAATCCCACTTGGAGCGTATCTTGTTCTCCAGGAAACGGCGGTAGGGCTCCTTGACCCACTGCGGAAGGTTGCAGAAGAATACGAAGGTCGGTATGATCGATTCCTTCAGCATGGTGACATACTTTATCTTCACGAACTTCCCCTTGTTCGAGGGGGGAGGGGTGAGGGCTATCTCCTCAAGCAGGTAGTTGTTGAGCTGGGCCGTCGGTATGATGCGGCGGCGATTCTCATACACCTGTATGGCCGTCTCAAGCACCTTGAATATGCGCTGTTTCGTCAGCGCGGAGGTGAAGATGATGGGGAAGTCCACAAAGGGGGCGAACTTGCCGCGTATAGCCTCCTCGTAGCGTTTCTGGGCCTCCAGGCTGCGGTCCTCGATGAGGTCCCACTTGTTGACACATACTACCAGCCCCTTCTTGTTGCGCTGGATCAGACTGAAGATGTTGCCGTCCTGCGCCTCGATGCCTCGCGTAGCGTCGATCATGAGGATACAGACATCCGAAGCCTCGATGGCGCGGATGGAGCGTATCACCGAATAATATTCTATGTCCTCGTTGACCTTTTGTTTCTTGCGTATACCCGCCGTGTCCACGAGATAGAAATCGAATCCGAACTTATTGTAACGGTGATAGATGGAGTCGCGGGTCGTGCCGGCTATGTCGGTGACGATGTGCCGCTCCTCGCCGATGAAGGCGTTGATGAGGCTCGATTTTCCGGCATTCGGGCGCCCCACGATGGCGAATTTGGCGATGTCCTCCTCGGGCTTGTCATCGTCGGGGACATCGGGAAAGTCCGCCACCACCTTGTCCAGCAGATCACCCGTGCCGGAGCCGTTGGCCGACGACACCTCCACGGGGTCCCCCAGGCCGAGGCTGTAGAACTCCGGGATATTGAAACGTGCATCCCCTTTGTCCTCCTTGTTGGCCACGAGGATCACGGGCTTCTTGCTGCGCCTCAGGATTGCGGCCACCTTGTCGTCGAGGTCGGTGACGCCGTTGGAGGCGTCCACCACGAAGAGAATGACGTCCGCCTCGTCTATGGCGATGTGCACCTGCTTGTTGATCTCCTCCTCGAAGACATCCTCCGAGTTGACTACCCAGCCGCCGGTGTCGACGATCGAAAATTCCTGACCGTCCCAGTCCACCTTGCCGTACTGGCGGTCGCGCGTGGTGCCCGCGGTGTCGTCGACGATGGCTGAGCGTGTCTGCGTCAAACGGTTGAATAGGGTAGATTTACCCACATTCGGCCGCCCTACTATTGCTACTAATTTGCTCATTGCTTCTGTTTGCTGTAATGGCTTTGATAATTATTCAGTTGTGATAATTACTCAGTCGGTATATCCGAAGGCGCGGAGCTTGTTCTCGCGGTTGCGCCAGTCGGACTCCACCTTCACGAAAAGCTCGAGGTACACCCTCTTGTCAAAGAATTTCTCGATGTCCTGGCGTGCCTGCATCCCGACTTTCTTGATGCTCTCGCCCCCCTTGCCGATGATGATTCCCTTCTGGGAATCACGCTCCACGTAGATGACCGCCATGATGTGTATGGCGTTCTCCTTCTCGTCAAACTTCTCGACCACCACTTCCGCGCTGTAAGGTATCTCCTGCGAGTAATTGAGCAGCAGTTTCTCGCGGATTATTTCGGTGACGAAGAAACGCGAGGGCTTGTCGGTGAGGGCATCCTTGCCGAAGAAGGGGGGAGAGGGGGGAAGCAGCTCCACGATGCGGGCCTTGAGGTTGTCCACGTTGAAGTGCTCCAGAGCGCTCAGGGGGAATACCTCCGCATTGGGCAGACGCGTCTTCCATCTTTCGATGATGCTCACCAGCTCGTCATTGTTCTTCAACAGGTCCACCTTGTTGATGACCAGAAGCACGGGCACCTTCTCCTTGGCCACGCGGTCGAGGAAATCCTTGTTTTTCTCGGGATCCTCCACCACGTCGGTGACGTAGAGCAGGATGTCGGCGTCGGTCAGGGCACCCTCGGAAAACTCCAGCATTGTCTCCTGAAGCTTGTATTTGGGCTTGAGCACACCGGGGGTGTCGGAATAGACTATCTGGTATTCGGGCGTGTTGACGATGCCCATGATGCGGTGGCGCGTGGTCTGGGCTTTGGAGGTGATGATGGATATACGTTCTCCTACGAGATCGTTCATCAGGGTGGACTTACCTACGTTGGGGTTGCCTACGATGTTGACGAATCCCGCGCGGTGGGGAATCTCGGGGGTGATGTCTGTGATCTGTGTTTCCATAATCTTATGAATAGGGTTTCTTTACGGTTATATACTATATTTATATAGATAGAACACCTCCGGGGGGAAATAGGTTGAAAACGGGGCCTCCGGCCCTGTCGCGCCCCGGTGTGGGGGCGGTCAGGACCGGAGGCCCGTTTCGTGCCGCGCAGAGGGCGCGGAGTCAGTCCTCCTTCTTGGGATCAATGGCCCACACGAGATACATCGCGCCCCATGTGAACCCGGCTCCGAAGGCGGTCATCATGATCTTGTCCCCCTTGCGGAGCTTCTGTTTGTATTCGTCAAGACAGAGGGGTATCGAGGCGGCGGAGGTGTTGCCGTAGTGCTGGATATTGACGAGCACTTTCTCCTCTGGGATATTGATGCGTCCGCTGATGGCCTCGATGATGCGCAGGTTGGCCTGGTGAGGCACGAGCCAGTCCACGTCGTCGAAGGTCAGGCCGTTACGCTGCATCACCGAGAGGGTGGAGGTGAGCATGTCGCGCACGGCGTTTTTGTAGACCACGCGTCCCTCCTGGTAGATGTAATGCTCGCGTGCCGCCACGGTCTCGGCGGAGGCGGGTTTTACGGAGCCTCCCGCCTTGTAGAGAAGGTGGGGCAGACCTGTGCCGTCGATATGGAACTCAGCGTCGATGACACCTAATGCGGGGTCATCGCAGGGCTCCACGAGCACTGCTGCCGCGGCGTCACCGAAGAGGGGACACGTGGCGCGGTCCTGATAGTCGGTCATGCTCGACATCTTCTCGGCACACACCACGATGACTTTCTTGTTGAGTCCGGCCGACACGTATGCGCGGGCAGCCTGGAGCGCCACGAGAAATCCGGCGCAGGCGGCCTGGATGTCGTATGCGTATGCGTTGGGGAGGCGGGTCTGATGAGTGATGACCGAGGCTGTGGAGGGAAACCGGTAGTCGGGGTTGGAGGTGGCGCAGATCAGGAGGTCCACATCGCCGCGTGCCGTGCCGGTATCGTTGAGCAATTTCTCCACGGCCTGTATGCCGAGGAAACTCGAGCCTTTGCCCTCGGCATGGAGTATGCGGCGCTCCTTGATGCCGACGCGGGTCGTGATCCACTCGTCGTTGGTATCCACCATTTTCGACAGCATCTCGTTGTCGAGTATGTCGTCAGGCACGTATGAGGCTATGCCGGTGATTATTGCGTTCAACATGTGTTTCGTTTTTTTAAGTTGCGGATATGCCAAAGGGGCAGAGCCGTCCGGTCGCTGGGCGAGAGGTCGGTCCTGACCCTTGTCGGTTACATACCGGTCGCACCTTGGTTATATGGCGACGCCGGCGCGGTCTCAGATGGAGTGCTTCTGTTCGAGCACCTGCTTGCCGCGATAGTATCCACATTCGCCGCAGATGGTGTGCCAGATGTGCCATGCGCCGCAGTTGGGGCAGATGGCGAGAGTGGGGATGAGCGCCTTGTCATGGGTGCGGCGCTTGGCGGTACGGGTGTGGGATTGTCTGCGTTTAGGATGTGCCATTTTTCTTTATCTGTTTTATTGTTTTACTTCTGTTGTGAGTATGTTGTGTCTTTGTCTGCCGGCGGTGTGGCGGAGAGGCTCAGTCCTCCTCGCCGGGATCGCTGTCTATTTCGTCCATCGCCTCGGCGGCTTCCTCGTCGGTGGTGGCTCCGTGGCGGTTGAGCACGGCGGCCATGGCCCTGTTGCACTTGCCCATCGGGTGGACATGGCGCAGCGGGATGGTGAGCAGCACGGTGTCGTAGAGCAGGTAGGCCACGTTCAGATAGGCGTCGGCGTAGGGTATAACCAGCACGTTGTCCGAGGCGTCGTCGTAGCTGTCGCCATATTTCACCACAATGTGATACTCCGTGTCCACATCGAGGTCCAGGGGGTCGAGACAGCGGTCGCAGGGCACCTGAAGGCTCCCCTTGCAGGTGAACGTGCAGTCGTATGCCTCGTGCTTTTTGACCATGTCCATGTGCACATGCACGTCTGCCGAGATGACGTCCGGGTTTTCCATGTTCTTGAAAAACTGGGTATCGATCTCGAAATCCTGCTCATAGCGGCCATCCTGAAGGCCGGCGAGCTGCACTTTGAACTGTGTAAACTTTCCCAATTTCTGAGTTAATTTTAAAAAAGCGCACAAAGTTAATGATTTTCACCCTATTTACCAAACCAAACCCGTGATTTTTTGCCCCGGGGGCGAAAAATCACGGGTTTGGTTTGGCCCGGAGGGGACGATCCCCCGGTCATGATGATTTACTTCACGAGCACCTTGGCCACGTCGTTGCCCAAGCGCACCACGTAGATGCCTGCGGGGAGGTTATCGGTGCCGGTGCGCACACCTGATACGGTGTAGATCTCGGCTCCCTCAGGAGCAGTGATGAAGCCGTGGCCGCCGCTGACGCCCATGCTGTCGGGAGTCACCTGCGCCACTCCGCTCTCCTCAAGCTCGGCGGGCACGAAGCGCACGATGTTGGAGGTCTTGTTGGAGGGGAAGCCGGCTTTCTTCACGCGGACGTATGCACGGAAATTCTGGTTCCATGCAGTGGCGGAGATGTTGCGCACCACGGCATTGGTGTCCTTGCCTACGCTGCACTCGTCATATCCGTCCACGGTCCACTCGCGGTTGTTGGAATCCGTGCGCTTCACCGTCAGCAGATACTCGTCGGCTTCGGGCACATCGGCCCAGGAGAGGTTGAAGGTGCGCGTGGCGGCACCGAGGGTGGGAGTCTGGAGAGTGGTGGTCTCCGAGGGGAAGTCCTTGATGGGATTGTAGAGGAGCGTGCCGGTGCAGGACTCGCGGTCGTAGGCGATATTGTCGATGAATACCTTGAAGGAACTGCTATAGCTGCTCTGAGGTTCGAGGGCACCTTGTATTCCGGGATAGATCTTGGTGTAGAGGTCATAGTCGCCCGGCCAGGTGTAGACGTTCTGCGTGGGCTGCATCGGGTTCTCGAAGGGCATCAGGATCTTGACACGCGAGAGGGCACTGGTGTTGACCTGGTTGCGAACCCATGCGCTGGCGTTGTAGTCTATGCCCCAGATCAGAATACCGTCGCTTGCCAGGCCGGCGTCCCAACTGTCGTCGGAGCGGGTCTCGATGACGAAATACTCCGGATAGTAGGACAGGCTCGCGCCCGGACGGCGGATACGTACGCGCAGGGCTTTCGTGCCGTCGGTGGTGAGGGAGGGGAGGGAATACTCCGTGCCATCCTCCACTTCGGTGTAGTCGAGCCATCCGCACACCCACTTCTCGTATGCAGAATACATCGGGGGGAGAGTGGAGTTCCGGTTATAAGTGCCGTTGGCCATCACGTCCCAGTAGCCGGGGGTCTTGGCATTGCTGCCGGTGGTGTCGTAAAGGTCGGGAAGACCGAGCACGTGGCCGAACTCATGGGTGAAGGCGCCGATGCCGTCCAGGTAGGGATAGTCCACCTTGTTTTTCATCGAACCGTCGAGCTCGTTGGAGCAGGCGAAAGTGGCGATTTCCTTGCCGTCACACACCACCTTTTCTGTAAAATCCAGATTGACATACTGCGAGTAGTCGCCCTGGTGGGGCCAGAGGGTGTTGGGATCACCGGAGTCGGCCTGACCGTATCCTGCGTAGAAGAAGAAGATGTTGTCCACCTTGTCGTTCTCGTCATAATCATACTTCGAGAAGTCGATTTCATCGTCGAGAGCCAAGACAGCCTCCTTAACGATCTCGAAAAAACGTCCGTTCTTGCCGGCGCCGGGGAGGTTCGTACCCTTGCCGACATAATACTCGGCGTCATGGGAAAGAGTCATCGGGCCGTAAACGTCGAATACGGGACGGAACGTGCCGTTGGAGCAATCCCGGAAATAGTCGGCGGCTGAGCCTTTTGCGTCATAGTCGCTGTAACCCTCCTTGTTGCAGAGGTCATGGATTGCCTGCACGATATTATTCACAGAGAATTTTGTGTCCTGAAACTGTACGAGAATCACGGGGGAGTGTACCTCTCCCCGGCAGGGATATGTGGAGCGTCCCTCCTTGTCAAGTTCGGCCATGCGCTCCTGGCGCGATGTAAGCTCGGGGAAAACGGGGAGCTCGGCACGCAGTAGCGTGAGGTCTGACTCCACGGGACGAAGCACCTTGCCGGCGCGCATGGCGGGAGTCCAGAAGCCCTTCACGTCCGGCTCCAGAATGGTCAGGCCGTCGGCCGTGGTGGTGTAGCTGAAAAACTCATCACCGTGCAGACGGGCCTCCACTACGGAGCCGTCGGGATTATGCAGCTTCAGCAGCGCCGGTGAAGCGGGGCGCGCCGAGGCGATGAAGGGAGTGGCCAGGGCCGCCAGAGTAAGGATGGACTGAATCTTCATAGGTTGTAAGTTTGATAGTATGTACCTCCGAGGGGAATCGAACCCCTATCTAAAGTTTAGGAAACTTCTATTCTATCCGTTGAACTACAGAGGCTTTTTAACACTTGGATCTTCAAAGGGCGTTATCAAGGCCACTATTGTAACCGCAAATTTATGATAAATATTGCTTATATGCAAGATAAAGTATGTTAATCATTCCTAAATATGATTTAAAGCATATTTTTCCGACTCCCCGTGCAGGCAGGGATTCCGGGATTGCGGGGGGGGGTGCCGGGATGGGTCAGCGCAGCCTCAGGCGTGTGCCCGGCGCATCGGGAGCCCCGGGATTGAGGCGGCGCAGGGCCTCCACGGTGATGCCGAAGCGTTGGGAGAGGGAGTGCAGGGACTCGTCCTCCCCTATGGTAGCGCGTCCGGGGGCGTCGGCGGGAGCACGGTCCAGCTTGGGCTGGAGCCACACCTCCTCCCAGTCCTTGATGATGCCCCCGGCGTCCGGAGCATCGTTATAGGCGGCAAGCCGGGCCGCGTCCATGCCCAGTTCGGATGCTATGGCGGAGTATGTGTCGCCCGGCACGGCCACTACGTAATGCAACTCACCGCTGCTGCGCACCACATGGGCTGTGGCCAGAAACGAGCGTATGAAGTCGGCCGTACCCGCGGCGTCGGGCACTCCGGCCGTGGCGAGTCCGTACCGCTCTATGATGGTGATGAGGCGCTCGGCATACTGAGGATCCGTGGCGTAGCCGCACTCCTTAAGCCCCCTGGCCCAGGCGGCGTAATCCTCGCAGGGGATTTCAAACAGCCGCTCGTAGCGTCTGCGCTGCAGAAACCGCGAATGGTCGGCGAAGCTCTCAGCCGCCGAGTCGTAGACGCGGAAGCACTCGTCCGGGGCATCGTCGGAGCGGAGCATCGACTTTCCCTCCCACTCCTTGTGGCACTTGATGCCGAAATGATTGTTTCCCTCGCGTGCGAGCGCGGAGCGGCCGGCCGCGCTTTCGAGCAGCCCCTGCGCCAGGGTGATGGCGGCCGGTATCCCGGTGCGCTCCTGCTCGGCCAGGGCCATGTCACGATACATCTCTATATAGTCGCCGAAAGCATCGGCGCGCATCTCGGCCATCTGCGCCGAGACCGTCATCAGCACGGCACACGCCACGCACCGTATCGCATATCTCAGTTTCATCATCTGTCGGGTTCAGGGGATTTATGACTTAACGGCAATTCCGGCGATAAATGTATGATTGCGCGGTTTTTCGCGGATTTTAAGAACCGTTTGGGTGGATTTAACATTATGTGTTTGGATATATGAGCCAAATTGTCTAATTTTGCGATAATTTTCACATCAGCGGCTCGATCAATTTTCACATTAGCGGCTCATCAAATAAATAATTCTCAATGAAAGAGAAGGAGATCAGCATCAAGATCCGGGAATGTAGCCCCGAGGAGCTTACCCCCGACAGGCAGGCCTTGATAAAGGCCGCCAAGGAGGCCACGCGCAATTCCCTGGCCCCCTATTCCAATTTCCATGTCGGGGCGGCCATCGAGATGGCCGACGGGGAGATTTTCACGGGTGCCAACCAGGAGAACGCCGCTTTCATGGCCGGCACGTGCGCCGAGCGCAGCGCCTGCTTCTACGCCGGGGCCAACCGTCCGGGCGCGCCCTTCAAGCGCATCGCCATAGCCGCCTGGCATGACCCCGAGGAGAAATGCGGCGATGACTACGAGGCCGGCTTCCAGGCCGACCCCATCAGCCCGTGCGGCCTCTGCCGCCAGGCCCTGCTCGAATACGAGCATCTCCACGGGCCCATAGAGGTGCTCCTCTACGGACGCGACAAAACCTACGTGATAGACTCGGTGAGCGACCTCATGCCGCTGAGCTTCACGGAATTCTGAACAATCACGCTTATGAAGAAATTCTCCTTTACCCTCATAGTCACCGCGCTGATGCTCCTGGCCGGAGCCTCGCTCACCGGTTGCGTCTCCGACGGCTGGTATCCCTTGGCTCCTCCGGGATGGTCAAGCTGGTACGACTCGTCTCTGACCGGAAAATGGCGCCTCGTGGAGTGCAACGGCCGCGAGGTGGGTCCCTACGACACCAACTGGATCGACTTTTACGGCAACGGACGCGGAATGTATTACTATTATTCCTACAACCGCCCTTACAGCGAGCGCCTCGCCTACTGGTGTCAGCAGCCCGCTTCGCCCAATTCCCCGTATCAGATCAACATCCAGTATGAGGACGGCACGACCTCCACGATGAACTACTGGCTCCAGCGCAACGGCACGGAGCTCTGTATGCAGTGGCGCGACAACGGCGTCCTCGTCACATACGTCTACGCCTCGGTGGGCTACATCAACTGGTGACACGACCACAACTTCAACCTCACACACATTTATTATAGAAAATGGCATTAAAATGCGGAATAGTGGGTCTTCCCAACGTCGGCAAGTCCACTCTATTCAACTGTCTCAGCAACGCCAAGGCCCAGTCGGCCAACTTCCCCTTCTGCACCATCGAGCCCAATGTGGGCGTGATTTCGGTGCCTGACGAGCGTCTCACGAAGCTCGTCGAGATGTGCAATCCCCGCTCCACGGTCCCGGCTACGGTGGAAATCGTAGACATAGCCGGCCTGGTGAAGGGTGCCTCCAAGGGGGAGGGCCTCGGCAACAAGTTCCTGGCCAATATCCGCGAGACGGATGCCATACTGCACGTGCTGCGCTGCTTCGATGATGACAACATCACGCATGTGGACACCACCGTCGACCCCGTGCGCGATATGGAAATCATCAATTACGAGCTCCAGATCAAGGATCTCGAGACCGTGGAGGCACGCCTGGCGAAATGCCAGAAGGCGGCTCAGAGCGGCGGCGACAAGACGGCCCGTATGCAGGTGGGGGTGCTCCAGGCCTACAAGGAGGCCCTGGAGGCCGGTCGCCCGGCACGCAGCGTGACATTCGAGACCAAGGATGAGGAGAAGTTTGCCAAGGAGCTTTTCCTGCTCACCAACAAGCCCGTGCTCTACGTCTGCAACGTGGATGACACCTCGGCCGCCGAGGGCAACCATTATGTGGAGGAGGTGCGCGCCGCCCTTGACGGCACTGCCGCCGGACTGATGGTGGTGGCCGCCAAGATAGAGAGCGAGATCGCCGAGCTCGACACTTTCGAGGAGCGCCAGGAGTTCCTGGGCGAGATAGGGCTCACTGAGTCGGGCGTGTCACGCCTGATACGCGCGGCATACTCCCTGCTTGATCTCCAGACCTACTTCACGGCCGGACCCGACGAGGTGCGTGCCTGGACGTTCATGCGCGGCACCAAGGCCCCGCAGGCGGCCGGTATCATTCACACCGATTTCGAGAAGGGCTTCATACGCGCCGAGGTCATCAAGTATGATGATTTCGTGAGCCTGGGATCGGAAAACGCCGTGAAGGAGGCCGGAAAGATGGCTGTCGAGGGCAAGGACTATGTGGTGCAGGACGGCGACATCATGCACTTCAGGTTTAATGTTTAGTGGACAGTGTTTAGTGTTGAGTGTTTAGTGGTCACTTATCATCTCGCTGCTGACTCATAGCTGAATATTCCATCTCCCGTACTCTCCTCTTCCTCATCTCACTCGCCTCTCTTTCTCTCCTTTCCTCTCTTCCTCTCCCCCCTCTTCTCACAATACACCCTACTTCTCTCTTTATCTCTTCCTGACTCCTCATTATTACCTACTTATCAAGCCAACACCTACTTCGCGGCATCATGACATTTAAGGCAACATACGTTTCAAGGCTTATAGCCCAGTGCTTCATCGTATGCATCGGGATGGCGGCTTTGTGCGCTTTCCCGACACTCGATGTGGATGCCGCGCCACTCCTCCACCTTGACTCCATCTCTCCGGCGTCACGCTCGCTGACCGTGACGCCACCATCCTTAGCGGCCCCGAAGCCCGTTTCCACTGCCCTCAGGCCGCTGTCGGCACCCGACACCATTCCTCCGGCCCGTTTACGGGCGGCCCTCCGCTCCAATCTCCTCTTCGATCTCCTCGCCGTGCCCAATGTCGCAGCGGAGGTCTACCTGGGACGCAACATGTCCGTCGCCCTGCAATGGATGTACGCATGGTGGAGAGACCGGAGCCGCAACCGCTTCTGGCGCATCTACGGCGGAGATGTGGCGTGGCGCTACTGGTTCGGCCGCCATCCCCGCGGAGGCGTCATGTCGGGCCATCACGCCGGAGTGTATGCCGGAGCGTTCACCTTCAACTTTGAATGGGGCTCCACCGGATGGATAGGGGGACGCCCGGGAGGCAACCTGTGGGACCGCTGTATGCTCAACATCGGTCTCGAATATGGCTACACGCTTCCCCTCTCGCGCCGCCTAAGCATCGACTTCACCGTGGGAGCGGGGTGCATACGCGGAGTGATGGAGAAATATGAACCCGAAAACGGCCACTATTACTGGCAGTCTACGCAGCGGCGCACATGGTTCGGACCCACAAAGGCCGAAATATCGCTCGTCTGGTTTCCGGGACGCGGCAACGGCAACATCAGGAAAGGGGGTGCGAGACCATGAGAATCGCCCTGTTGACCTCAATGCTCCTCATGCTCCTGACTATGGCGGCAGGATGCGACCATATCGAACTGGAAGAGCGTCCTGCCTCCCTGCGCGTGCCCGTCAAGATAGTGTTTGACTGGGAAGCCGCCCCCGAGGCCGCTCCCAAGGAAATGACCGTCTATTTCTACCGCATGAGCGAGAGGGGCATGACCCGCAATCCTCTGCGATACGTCTACGAACTGCGTGGCTCCACTGGAGGAACCATCATGATTCCCTCGGGCTACTACTGCGCGGTGTGTCACAACAGCGACACGGATTGCCACGGCCTGACGGGCCACGACACCTACGAAGACTTCGGTATCCGCCTCTCGGATCTCACATCCGCCTCGCCCACCCACTTCACGCGCCCCCTGAAGGTGCCGGGAGCCGAAGACGAGCGCCTGGCCTGGAGTGCGGACTATATGTGGGTGTCCGCTGTGGAGGGATTCACGGTGAGAGCCTCCGCCGATGCGGCGGCAGAGCCGCTGACCCTGGTGTTCGAGATGCTCCCGGTGACGCATCACTACACCTTCATCGTGCACCATCCCTCCAATCTCACACTCTCCACGCGTCTCAACGCCTCGGTGTCGGGCATGTCGGGCACCGTCCACCCGGCACGCGGAGTGACGGGCGAGGAGACCGTCACCCACAGTTTCCTCATGGAGGCCAACGACCGGGGCGAGCTCGAGGGACACCTCCTCACATTCGGCCATTGCGGCAACCGCCCCCTCTCCACGCGTGCCGACGAGGAGCCCGCGGAGGGTCTCCACATACTGGCACTCTCCAACGACCGCGGATGGAGCCACACCCACGACGTCACGAGCCACATACATGATTATCACTCCTCCCCCGGCATCTCCGATCCGGAAAACATAGTGGTGGAACTCGACAGCCTCACGCTCCCGCCCCCCCTGCTCCAGGGTGGAGGCGCCGCGGTAGGGGTCGGAGGATGGACAGGCACGGACGAGATCCTCGGAAGGTGACCGGCATCTCCGCCACGCATGAAGAAATCACAACAACAACTATAAATCAACCTAAGTATTAACCAATCTAAACATCGACAAATGAAAAAATCATTGTTTATGTTGAGTGCAGCCGCACTGACTCTCGCATCTTGCTCCCAGGAGGAGGTGCTCAATGTCGCTACAGGCAACCGTGACAGCAAAGCTATCGCCTTCCAGGCGCACACAGGCAAGGCCACACGTGCCAATGACTTCAACACCTCCAATCTGGAGGCGTTCAAGGTCTTCGGCTACACCGGCGACATCAACGATCTCCAGGATCTGCATCATGAGAACGGCTCCGTCACCGACAACGACCTGCTGACTGACTACTTCGGCCAGGCCGTGGAGTTCACCCGCACCAACGAGATGTGGGACGGTGAAAATGGCACGGGCTATCTCTTCACCTCCGAGAAGCCCTACTACTGGCCCTCTGACTTCAGCCCGCTCTCCTTCTTTGCCTACGCGCCCACTTCGCTGGCCATGACCGCCAACAACAAGGGCGAGATGCACCTCGACGGCTTCACCGTGGATGAGAACATCGAGAATCAGATTGACATCATCGCCGACTGCACTCCCGGACGTCGCGACAACGACAGCGAAACCGAGGAGTATCCCGTGATGCCCTTCTGGTTCAACCACGCCCTGGCGAAAGTATATGTGGCCGGCGCATGGTGTTCCGACGAGCGCTTCACCTACCAAGTGGCAGGCGTGAAGCTGGGTCGCGTCTACAAGAAGGGCGACTACATCTTCAACAAACTCGACAAGCTCACCATCTACGAGAACCTCGATGAGACTCCTCTCGCCGATAACGAGCTTCTCTCCACCGACGACCATCTCTACCACTTCTGGACCGCTGACAAGGATAGCCGCGGCGACTTCACCTACATCTTCGACGAGCCCGTCACCATCGGCACCACCGAGACTCCCATCATGAACGGCGGCATCGACGAGAACGGCGTAGTTGACAAGAAGGGCAGCTTCCTCATGATTCCCCAGCAGCTCATTTGCACTCCCGAGAAGGAGTATGACGCCAATGAAAACGTCAGAAAGTACAAGTTTGACGACAACTCCGCCTATATCGCCCTGCTCATCCGCATCACCTACGACATGGGCGAGGGCAAGGATCCCCGCGTGGTGTACCCCTACGCGAAGGGTGTCGACCAGATCTCCGAGACCATCGACGGCGTGAAGTATGCCTGGGCAGCCTTCCCCGTGGGCTCGCTCTGGGGCGCAAGCTTCTACACCAGATACCTCATCGACTTCTCCGAGGGCGCCGGCTTCGTGGCTCCCGGCTCCGAGGGTGTCGACATCGTGGAAGTATTGGGTGAGGACCCCGTGCACAAGGATCTCGACTACTCTCCCATCCTCGGTGACAAGATCCGCTTCATCGAGGAGGTGCTTGAGTGGAACAGCGGCTCCGGCAACACCGTCGACCAGATCAACGGTGAGGGCGTAGTGGATGAGGCCGGCTTCAACGACCCCGACTTCGACTTCGGCGACTGAAAAACAGTCTGAAAACCCCAAATGAATCACGGGTGCATGACGGATTCCTCCGTCATGCACCCGTGATTCATTTGCCTGCAACCAATCTCTTTATGCGGGCAATGCCTCTGTATGCGGGGAGCTTATTTCTTTGCCTCGTCGGCCTTGAGCAGGTCGCGGATCTCGGTGAGGAGCGTCACCTCGGGAGAGGGTGCCGCAGGCTCTTCGGGAGCGGGCTCCTCCTCCTTCTTCTTGAGTTTCATGGCGATTCGCAGGGCAATGAAGATGGAGAAGGCGATGATGAAGAAGTCCACGATGTTCTGGATAAACATACCGTAGTTCACAGCTACCTCCTCGACGGCGGCGGCCCCCTCGGCGGTGGCCTCCATGCCGGGCTTGATGACGAACTTCAGGTTCTTGATGCCGTCGCCACCTGTGGCCAGGGTCACCACGGGCATGATGATGTCGTTGACCAGCGAAGATACGATCTTGCCGAACGCACCGCCCACGATTACACCGACAGCCATATCGATGACATTGCCCTTCATGGCAAATTCTTTGAAATCAGCTAAAAATTTTCCCATAGTTTAAATAGTTTTTGGAATCGAGTTGTTATAAAATCAGAACGCAGTCCCAAACGCAGCGGACAGCGGTCTTTGTAAAGTGAAACACATTGACACTTTTTTCTGTTCAAAGAATTGTAAAATTTGAAAAAAATCACTAATTTTGCATGACTTTAGGGGCAACGGCTGACGCGTCGTCCCCTGCGGAAAAAGGTTCACAGGTAAAAAAAGAGACAACATTAAAACACCTATAATTAAACCAGAATTAAGTAGAAATGACTAAGATTGGTATCAACGGATTTGGCCGTATCGGCCGTTTCGTATTCCGCGCTTCCACCAAGCGTGACGACATCGAGGTAGTTGCCATCAACGACCTTCTCCCCGTAGACTACATGGCATACATGCTGAAGTATGACACGATGCACGGTCGCTTCGACGGCACCGTGGACTACGACATGGAGAAGAGCCTCCTGATCGTCAACGGCAAGCCCATCCGCGTGACCGCATGCCGCGACCCGAAGGAAATCGGCTGGGGCGAGGCCGGCGCAGAATACGTAGTTGAGTCCACCGGTCTCTTCCTCACCAAGGAGAAGGCTCAGGCCCACCTCGACGCAGGCGCCAAGTATGTGGTGATGTCCGCTCCCTCCAAGGACGACACCCCCATGTTCGTATGCGGCGTTAACCTCGACGCCTACGTGCCCGGCACCCAGATCGTCAGCAACGCCTCCTGCACCACCAACTGTCTCGCGCCCATCGCCAAGGTGCTCCACGAGGCTTTCGGCATCAAGGAGGGTCTGATGACCACCGTTCACTCCACCACCGCTACCCAGAAGACCGTTGACGGTCCCTCCATGAAGGACTGGCGCGGCGGCCGCGCGGCTTCCGCCAACATCATCCCCTCCAGCACCGGCGCCGCCAAGGCTGTAGGCAAGGTGATCCCCGAGCTCAACGGCAAGCTCACCGGTATCTCCATGCGTGTCCCCACTCTTGACGTATCCGTAGTGGATCTGACCTGCAACCTCGAGAAGCCCGCCACCAAGGAGGCTATCTGCGCTGCCATGAAGGCCGCTTCCGAGGGTGAGCTCAAAGGTATCCTCGGATACACCGAGGACGCTGTAGTAAGCTCCGACTTCCTCGGCGATCCCCGCACTTCCATCTTCGACGCAACCGCCGGCGTTTACTTGACCGACAACTTCGTGAAGGTGATCTCCTGGTATGACAACGAGATCGGCTACTCCAACAAGGTGCTCGACCTCATCGCATACATGAAGAAAGTCAACGGCTGATACATCGGCTGACAAGCGAAACAGAAGGCCCGACCGGGAAAACCGGTCGGGCCTTCTGTTTTTGAGAAGACATCACACGCGATGTCCCTACATTTCCATCTGAATATCAGCAGATTGTAGGGACGTGGCGTGCCACGTCAGCATAAAACAGGGATAATTGAGCATCGGAAATAAGACCCGAGCCATTTTTTCCGGTATTTTTGTCAGGTATAACCCCGATGAAAGTGGGTTTTTGTAACATTTTTGTAAAAATTTGTAACATTTTCTTCGCTCACTCAACTGAAAATATCCGCCCTACATATCATAATGAAATATCATTATGGAACACTTAAACCCGATTAATTGTAATTTTGTAAAGAATTTTTCAAAAAAATTGTAATTTTTTCTTGAATTTTCTTGGAATTACAAAATTTTGTATTTATCTTTGCAGCGGAAATGATGATCGGCGATTGCCGGCACGACCGGAATCACTGCTTGGAGTGAAGCATCAGTCGATCATTCGGACTGAAAAATGTTTGGTTGAATAGAGGTCCGGCAGCACCCGATACCGACTCCGGCGTCGAAGTCTGTCGGGAAATGCTACAAAATTAGGGCAGTGGCAACCGTCACTGCCCAAGGCAATTCCCTAAAAGGAAAAAGAGCCCAAATCCGTGAGGAACAGGCTCTTTTTTTATGTCTTGGGGCGTATAATTCTACTCCTCCCAAAAGAAGGGATCACGCGCCATATCGGGGGTGGGGGCACCCGGCCACGCCCTCAAGAGGCTGTCAAGGGGAAGCGCATCGAGGGCATCGGGCATCTGCTGGAGCATCTCGGCTATCACACGGCGGCTCGCTACATCTCCGGCCACGGCGGCGTGAAGGAAGTATTCCACCGAGCGGGGGAAACTGTACGGCACTCCCTGACCGCGCGAATAGGCGCCTCCGAGCAGAGCATACACCGGGGCCATCAGACTGTCTGACGGAGCCTCCACAGCCCCACTCTCCACCAGCCCCACGAGATTGTAGGCACCGGCGGGAAGGCCGGCCGAGGCGGCATCGTAATACCATTCCGCAGCCTTGACCGAATCGACAGGCATACCGGTGCCCGAGGTGAGGAGCCACCCCATGTTGTTGGCCGCGCGCGGATCCCCCTGCATGGCGGCCAGGTATATCCATTTCACGCCCTGAGTGGTGTCGGGAACCACACCCTCCCCCGTGATCAGGCGGAAGCCGTAGAGGGATGCCCCTTGCGCGTCTCCGAGACGGGCCGCCTCGCCGTAGAGGCGCGTGGCCTCGGCTGCGTCCGGAGATATGGAGTCGAAACCGGTCTCATGGATATAGGCCAGACGACGCAACGCCCCGGCGTCTCCCGAGGCCGCACGGGCCGAGAGCTCGCGCAGGGCCATACGCTCCGGCGTGGTGGCAAATGCCGCCGCGCAGAGCGTACCGCCTAATGCAAGCCACAACAGTGATTTCATGCAGTCGGTCTTCATTTCGGTGACAGGGTGATGAGGGGCACCACCATCTCCTCAAGCGATATGCCGCCGTGCTGGAAGGTGCCCGTGTAATACTGCACGTAGTAATTGTAGTTGTTGGGGTAGGAGAAGAAGTCCTCGTTGGTGGCGTAGATGAAGGTGCTCGAAAGATTCGGAGCCGGCAGACCGAAGCGGCGCGGATCCTTCATCTCGTAGACCTGGCGCGGATTGTAGTTTAGATTCTTCCCCACCTTGTAGCGCAGGTTGGTGTTGGTGTTGCGGTCGCCCACCACCTTGATGGGATCGTCCACGCGGATGGTGCCGTGGTCGGTGGTGAGGATGATCTTGTAGCCCAAGGCGGCAAGACGGCGAAACATATCGACGGCGGCCGTGTGGCGAAACCAGCTCTCGGTCAGCGACCGGTAAGCGGCATCGGAATTGGCCAGTTCGCGTATCATCTTCGACTCCGTGCGGGCATGGGAGAGCATATCGATGAAGTTGAGCACCACCACGTTGAGCTGCGTATCCTTCATCCCGGGGAGCTTGGAGAGGAACTTCTCCACCGCCTGGGAGTCATTGAGCTTGTTGTAGGTGAACTTGTCGTGACGCCTGAAACGCTCTATCTGGGTGCGTATCAGCTCCGCCTCGTGGATGTTGAGACCCTCGTCCTCATCCTCCTCCACCCAGAGATGGGGAAACATGGTGGCTATCTGCAGGGGCATCAGCCCGGCGAAGATGGAGTTTCGGGCATACTGCGTCGAAGTGGGGAGAATCGTGGTGTAGAGGTCTTCCTGGACGTTGAAAAACTCCGACACGAGCGGGGCCACCATACGCCACTGGTCAAGGCGGAAATTGTCTATGAGCATGAAGCAGACCTTCTCCCCGGCATCAAGCAGGGGGAAGACACGGCGCTTGAAGATGTCGGGACTCATGAGGGGTTTTTTATCCGCAGGAGCGTCCAACCACTCCTCGTAATGGCGCTTCACGAACTTGCAGAAACTCGAATTGGCATCGCGCTTCTGCATACGGAGCATCTCGTCCATGGCCGAATCGGTGTCGGCGAGTTTCATCTCCCAGAACACCAGCTGACGGTATACCTCCATCCACTCCTCCAGCGTGGAAGCCATGTTGATCTGGCCCGAGATGCGGGCGAACTCCTGCTGATAATCGCTGGAGGTCTGCTCGGCCACGATCTGGCCGGAATGAAGGTTTTTCTTCAGCGAGAGGATGATCTGATTGGGATTGACGGGCTTGATGAGGTAATCGGCTATCTTATTGCCGATGGCCTGGTCCATGATATTCTCCTCCTCGGACTTGGTGATCATGATCACCGGCACCTCGGGATGCTTGAGCTTGATACGGTTGAGGGTCTCCAGACCGGAGAGGCCGGGCATGTTCTCGTCGAGCAATATCATGGCGAAAGGCTCGCGGTCAAGGGCATCCAGGGCATCGCTGCCGTTGGAGACCGTGGTCACGTCATAGCCTTTGGCCTTGAGAAACATAATGTGTGGCTTGAGGAGATCTATCTCGTCGTCAGCCCATAGTATCTTATCCATAACGATATGCTTTTTTAGACCCCAATCCTCAAGAATCAGGAGGATGCTTTTCAGACCCCAACCCTCAAGAATCAGGAGGATGCTTTTCAGACCCCAACCCTCAAGAATCAGGAGATTTCAGGGAAGAGGCTGCTCCGCCGTCTCCGCTTCCGCTTCTGGTTCTGCTTCCGATAACTCTGATTCCTCTGATAACTCTGATTCCTCCGATAACTCTGATTCCTCTGATTTACCCTTGGCCTCCGATTCTCCCTCAAGCACCTGCTTCTCGGTCTCTTCGACGGCGGCATTTTCCTCGAAACGGAAATACTCTTCAAAAGAACGCCCCTCGCGTAGCAAAAGTTCGAAATTCGGGCGGCTGATCATGATGGGACGCACTGCGGGGGGGAGCTGCAGGTCGGAGGCGGCCATCACGCTGCGGTAGTGTTCCAGCTCACGCATATTGGCAAACCCCTTGATGATGAGTAGGCCCACATTGCCGAAGCTCATCGGCTCCATGTCGAAATCCTTGACCACGAAGGAGGAGAAATTGAAGCGGGCCACATCGTAGAGGAGCAGGTTGGCGTTGACGCTGTCTCGCGGGAAAGCGAGAACGAGATACTGCGGCGAATTGGGATCGCGCTCGAAGCGGGCGGGCTGGCCGTCCGACTCACGGGCATTGTCATCGTTGGTGAGGCGCATTTCCCAGAGCAGGCCACGGGCGTTGCTTACTCCGGCGTGGGGCTTGCGTCCCGCCTCAAGCCCCTTGAGGATTGAGCCGGCCATATCGGTCATGTCGGTGTCGGGCCACTTCTGGAGCAGTTCGGTGAGGCGCTCCTTGAAAGCGTCATAATCTCCCTGCGTCAGATACGAGAGGGCGTCTATGAAGACAAATTTGGGCAGAATGGCCGAAAGGGGATACTCCTTCTCCATGCGGGCCGTGATGTCGTGCACCTCCGCATTGCGGTCGGCCAGATAGTCGGCGTAGGCCTCGGCGTAGAGCTCCTCCTGTATGCTGTGCATACGGCGCAGACGGTCGAAATAATCGGGATCCTGCATGGCGATGCCGTAAGGGCTTTCAGGGAAATCCTCCATTATCCTGCGGCGCCATATCTCGGCCCCGGAAGCATCGTCGGAGCGCACGGCCATCAGATACATATTGTAATATGCGTCAAGACGGTAGGGGTTGTCGGGGTAGCGACGGTCGAGTTCGTCAAACTCCGCACGGGCAGCCGGGAAATCCTCAAGCTTGTCCTTGAGGATGACACCCATGTTGTAGAGTCCCTCCTGGATCACCTCGTTGGAGGTGGCTATCTCCTCCGGGGTGGAGGGTATCTGGCGGAGGTAATACTCCACATTGTGGGGGTCTGACTCGGCGTTGACGGAGTCACGCGCCTCGCGCCGGGCGGCATTGCCGGAAGCCACGCTGTCAGTCATCTCTCCGCCCTCAGCCGTATCGGAGGTGTCGTCATCAAACGAGAAGCTCGTCTTGTTGCGGCGGCGCCAGTCATCCTCCAGTTTGCGCGAACCCCACTTGCGCTGGAAGTCAGACTTACCGGCATTGCGGGCCTGAGTGTTGTAGAAATACCAGGACTTGTCGGTGTTCATCTGGAACGTGGGGGCAGAGTTCTGGGACATGAGGTCGGGCCCCTGGGGCTGATTGGCCTTGAACTCCTCACGGGCGGCCGCCTCGGCCTCCTCCTTCTCCTTGCGTATCAGCTCGTCCACAATCTTCTGACACACGGCAAGCTGCTCCTCGGGCGTCATCTCGCTCAGGCGCAGCAGGGAGTCCTGGAGCTGCACGTTTCCGGCGTAGACGGCGAGTTCGTCGAGCACATCGCTGCGGCGGCGCAGGGTCTTGATGCCGGGATAGTTGTCGGGAAGCTGGGGCACCGCCTCGGAATAGCAGGGCTGGGCCTTGACATAGTCGGCCTCATCGAAATAGATGTTGCCCAGAGCCAGATTGGCCAGGGCCTTGTCGATGCCACCGCGCGTGGATTTCTCCACGGCAAGGGCATAGTTGTGTTTCGCCTCGGCGGTGTCGCCGCGAGAGAGATAGAGGTTGCCGATGGCGTAGTAAATCTGGTCGAGAAACTCGTTGTTGCGCTCGTAGCGCGTCATTCCTTTCAGGGCCTTGACCTCGCCGCGAATATCGGAACCGGAAAAGACTTCCGACTGCTTGATGCGGGCGTTGAATTTGGTACGGTAGGCCGTGGCCATCCCCGATCCGGCCTTCTTGAAGGCGTTGTAGGCGTTCTCCCTCTGTCCGAGCTGCGCGTAGACCTGTCCGAGCAGGAACCACAGACGGTTTTTCTGACTCCCGGAGGCACCCTTGGCCGCGGTCTGAAGATATGGCACAGCGCGCTCATACTCTTCGGCCCGCACCATATAATCCGCCCGTGTAAGGGCATACAGATGGCGCAGGGATCCGGAGGTGAGACGGTCCTCCTTGATGTGGGTGAGAATATTGTCGGCCTCATACAGCCAGTCCATGGCGCAGTAGCTGCGGGCTTGCCATATCTCGGCCTCGGTGACGGTGGCGGGGAGCCACGTGAAATGCTTGGAGATGTACTGGAAAGTGGAGGCGGCCCCGAGGAAGTCGCCGTTGTAGAACTGCGCCTTGGCCATGGTCATCCATGCGTTGTGGAGGAAGGGGTTGAACTCCTCGCGGGCGCGGAAGGCCTTCTCCTTGGCGGAGCCGTTTTTCTTCGGGGGCTTCTTCTTGATGGAATGGAGCTGTATGGCCTTCTGCATCTTCTCCAGGGTGCGCTTGAAGTCCCCCTTGGGCTGCGGGAGCTTGGAGTCGGCGCGGGCCTCGGCCGGATGGGTGAGGAGGGTGCGCGTGTAGTCGTCCTCGTAGTCGGTTTCCATGCTCTTGAGCTGCTCGCGGTAATGCTCTATGCCGTTGTAATAGACGTTGTAGCGGGTGTTGAAGGCCTGCCAGTTGCGCGAGAGGGGAGTGTTTTTCTTGGTGCCGCACGCGCCCAGGATGATGCAGGCCGCGAGCCATAGCGGAAGCCACAGCGCCGCGCGACGCCGCAGGGAGCGGCGTCTGAAGGGGCGCTCCTTGCGGAGGAGGGTATGGAGTGACGGAGGATTCATCTATCCTATAACGTTTTCCGACGCCCGGTTATTGCAGTCTGTCTCCGGATGAGCCGCCCGTCTGTCTCCGGGTGTTTCGGGGCAAATGAGCCTGTGGCTCATTTGCCCCGAAGCAGACCCTGGAGGTCGTGAAGCTTGGTGAGGGCCTCGAGCGGGGTGAGCGTGTCGATGTCTATGTCGAGCAGGGCTTCGCGCACATCGCTCAGGAGCGGGTCCTCAAGCTGGAAGAAGGAGAGCTGCATGGCTTCGGTGGCGGTGTCGCGCAGGGTGTCGCGCGGAGCCACCTCTCCGGCCGAGGCCTCCAGGCGGCGCAACACCTCCGAGGCACGCTTCACGATCGAGGGGGGCATACCGGCCAACCGGGCCACGTGGATGCCGAAGGAGTGTTCGGAGCCGCCGGGTTCGAGGCGGCGCATGAACACCACCTTTCCTCCTGTCTCGCGCACGGACACATTGAAATTGTGTATCCTGCCGAAACTCTTCTCCATCTCGTTGAGCTCATGATAATGTGTGGCGAAGAGGGTCTTGGGATGGCAGCGGCGGTTTTCGTGGATATGCTCCACGATGGCCCAGGCTATGGAGATGCCGTCGTAGGTGGATGTGCCGCGCCCCAGTTCGTCGAAGAGGATGAGGGAGCGTTCCGACATGTTGTTGAGGATGGAGGCGGCCTCGTTCATCTCCACCATGAATGTGGACTCACCCGATGATATGTTGTCGGAGGCTCCGACGCGGGTGAATATCTTGTCGATGACTCCGATGCGGGCTTTGGAGGCGGGTACGAAGCTGCCGGTGTGGGCCAGCAGGGCTATGAGGGCTGTCTGGCGCAGGAGGGCCGACTTACCGCTCATGTTGGGGCCGGTGATCATCATCACCTGGTCCGTGGCGGGGTCGAGGCTGACGGAGTTGGCCACGTATGGCTCTCCCGGGGGGAGTCGGCGCTCTATGACGGGGTGGCGTCCGTCGGTGATGTCGAGGCTCAGCGAGTCATCCACTTCGGGGCGCGTGTAGCCATATTCCACGGCGACGTCGGCCAGGGCGTGGAGGCAGTCGGCGCGGGCCACGGCCTCACCTGCGGCATGGAGCGTGACCACCTTGGAGATGAGATCCTCCAGGAGGGAGGTGTAGAGGGACGATTCGATTTCGGAGATTCTGTCGGCAGCGGTGCGGATCTGTTCCTCAAGCTCCTTGAGCTCGGGGGTGATGTAACGCTCGGCCTGAGTGAGGGTCTGCTTGCGCATCCACGTGTCGGGCACCTTGTCACGATGGGTGTTGCGCACCTCGATATAATAGCCGAAGACGTTGTTGTAGGCCACCTTGAGCGAGGGTATTCCCGTGGCGGCCGATTCGCGGTCACGCAGGTCGTCGAGCATCTCCCGGGTGTGGAGGGAGACGGAGCGCAGACGGTCGAGCTCCTCGCTGACTCCGGCGGCTATGACCGGTCCGCGGCCCGGCTGGGAGGCCTCGGGATGGAGGGTGACGGATATGCGGCGTATGATTTCGGCGCAGTCGGGCATGGAGCCCGCTATTTCCTTCAGCACCGGAGAGGCGCTCTCCTGAAGCATCCGGCGTATCTTCATGGCGGAGAGCAGGTAATCGCGCAGACCCAGGAGCTCGCGGGGCTGTGCGCGGCGGTAGGCCACTTTGGATGTGAGGCGTCCCATATCGCCGATGGAGGCGAGAAGGGGTGTGGTCTCTCCGCTGAGGGCCGGATCGGAGACGAAGGCCTCCACGCCATCCTGTCGCCTGGAGATATGCGCCGGGTCGATCAGGGGGAATTTCACCCATCGGGACAGCTTACGCGCACCCATGGGCGTGAGGGTTTGGTCGATGACGTCGAGCAGCGACATTCCACCCTCGCCCAAAGGGGCGATTATCTCCAGGTTGCGCATGGTGAAGCTGTCGAGGCGCATGAACCGGGAGTTGTCTACCCGCGAGAGGGTGGTGATGTGGGCTATGTCGGTGTGGGAGGTGAGGTCCAGGTAATGCAGCAGGCTTCCGGCCGCTATGACGGCGGCGTCGAGGTCGTCCACGCCAAACCCCTTGAGCGTGGCGGTATCAAACTGGCGAAGGAGGCGGCGCCGGGCGGCGTCAGAGGTGTAGACCCAGTCGTCGAGCTCGAACACGGGACACTTGATGGAGAGCGTCTGTTCGCTCAGTGGGCGTGTGCCCTTCATGCGTAGCAATTCCTTGGGTCCGATCACTCCCAGGAGTTTGTCAATTGAGTCGGGATCTCCCTCGGTGCAGTAAAACTCCCCGGTGGTGATGTCGAGATATGCGAGTCCCGTGGTCTTGATATTTCCGGAGCGGTCGGTGACGAAATGGACTCCGGCCAGGAAGTTGTTGGTTTTGGCGTCAAGGGTGCCGTCGGAGGTGTTGACACCGGGGGTGACAAGTTCCGTGATGCCGCGCTTCACCAGCTTTTTGGCCAGTTTGGGGTCTTCGAGCTGTTCGCAGATTGCCACGCGCTTGCCTGCACGCACGAGGCGCGGAAGATATGTGTCGAGGGCATGGTGGGGGAAGCCGGCCAGTTCCACATGCTGCGCGGCACCGTTGGCGCGGCGCGTGAGAGTGATGCCCAGTATCTCGCTGGCCACTATGGCGTCTTCGGAGAAAGTTTCGTAGAAATCCCCGACTCTGAAGAGCAACACTGCATCGGGGTGTTTCTTCTTCATAGCCATATACTGCTGCATGAGCGGGGTCTCCGCTATCTTTTTAGCCATTTTTATTTAGTGTTCGGTTTTTTAGTGTTCAGTGGACAGTGGGGAGTGTTCAGTGGGCAGTGTTTAAGGGATCAGTTTTTAGTGATCAGTGGAGGGGTATCATTCTCAGCATCCACACGGACATGCCGACGTAGATGAGCAGACCCACCACGTCGTTGGTGATCTGAATGAAGGGGCCCGTGGCGAGGGCGGGGTTGATTTTCAGTTTTTCGAGTGTGAGGGGGACGAATGTGCCGAAGACGGTGGCGAATATCACCACGCAGAAGAGCGAGGCGGCCACGGCGAAGGCCACGGCATACATGTGTGGCTGCGTGAGGAGCACGTATATGAGCACCACGGTGGAGATGACTATGGCGTTGAGCAGGGCCACGAGACACTCGCGCCCGATCTGACGCCAGGCGTCATTGAGGTCAAGACGACCGTTGGCCAAGCCCTGCACCACGATGGCCGAGGCCTGCACGCCGACGTTGCCGCCGGTGCCTCCGATCAGGGGGATGAAGATGGCGAGGGTTGTGACGGCGGCTATCTGCGCCTCGAAGCCCGTGAGAATCACCGAATTGACCAGACCTCCGATAATACCTATCAGCAGCCACGGGATTCGGGCCTTGGTCTGGGTGAAGATGGAGTCGTCGGCATCCACGTCGGAGCTGATACCCGAAGCCAATTGATAGTCTCGCTCGCTCTGTTCGCGCACCTCGTCCATCACGTCGTCGACGGTGATCTGCCCCACGAGACGCCCTATGCTGTCGATGACCGGCATGGCCACGAGGTCATATTTCTCGAAGTCTATGGCCAGGTCGTCAACGGGTGTCTCCGTGCGCACCGACACCGGGTTGGGGTCCATGACGTGCTTGATCTTGGAGACGGAGGGATGGGTGATCATCTTCTTGAGGGGGAGCACCCCCTTGAGGCGGTTTTCGTCGTCCACCACATATATGTAATAGATGTCGTCGAGATCCTCGGCCTGGCGGCGCATCTCCTTGAGACACTCGGGCATCGACCAGTTTTCGTTGACGGAGATGAACTCGGTGCCCATCAGGCCGCCGGCGGTGTCCTCGTCATATTGCAGGAGATCCACGATGTCGCCGGCCTGCTCCATATTGTCTATGTGCTGGATGACCTCGTCGCGGTCCTCGGCATCGAGTTCCTGGATGAGGTCTACGGCGTCGTCGGTGTCGAGAAGGTCGATGAAATGGCCTATCTGCTCGGGATCGAGGGTCTCGAGTATCTTCTTGCGGTCGTCCTCATCAAGCTCCATGAGCACATCGGCCTTCTTCTCATTGTCCTCAATGAGATTGAAGACCCATTCGGCCTGCTTGAGGTTGAGGCTTTGAAAGAGCTCGGCTATGTCGGCCGGGTGGAGATCGCGCAGCTCCCGGCGCGCCTCCTCCACATCCTGATGGTCAATAATCTCCTCGATTCTGTCGATATCTGCTTCCGTGAAATCCTTCATACGGCAAAATTACAAAAAAATATCAATCCGACCAAAGAGAACACGAAGCACCGGCATGTCCCGGTCAGTAGCGGAAGGAGGAGCCGCCGAGGAACTCGCGCAGGAGCGAGGTGGAGGGTATCTGGTCGGCAGGGATGGGGGTGAAGTATTCCAGCAGACGGAGCAGGCGGTAGGCCTCGGCATACTGCGGGTCGTCGTGGGGCACCTGACGCAGCAGGGGCTCGGCATAATCCTTCATCACTCCCATCTCGAAGATGAGCGAGGAGTTGAAGGTGGCGTCGGCATTTTCCTGATAGGGGAATATCCATCTCTCCTCGCCACGTCTGACACTTCCCCAGCGCCGGAGGGTGGAGAGGGCCGAGGTGTGGCGGTATTTGTGATCGCGCACTATGCGGCGCAGCAGCCGGCTGTCGGTGGTGGAGATCCAGTTGTGGTCGTCGATGGCCAGGGTGGTGAGGGCCGAGACGTAGACCTTGTACACCTCGTCGGTGTTGAGACCGGCTGTCAGTTCGGGGTTGAGTCCGTGGATGCCCTCTATGAGCAACACCTCTCCCGGGTCGAGACGCAGGGGACGCTCGCGGTCGATGCGGCGCCCGAGCTCGAAACTGTAGGTGGGGAGGTTGATCGTCTCTCCGGCCAGAAGACGCCGCAGGTCGGAGTGCAGACGGTCGAGGTCAAGGGCGTGCAGGTGCTCGTAGTCGTAGTCTCCGGTGGAGTCAAGGGGTGTTTTCTCGCGGTCCACGAAATAGTCGTCGAGCGAGATCATGCGGGGTGTCATGAGGTTGGTCATGAGCTGTATGGCCAGGCGTTTGGTGGTGGTGGTCTTGCCTGAGGAGGATGGCCCGGCGAGGGTGATGACCCGTGCTCCTCCCTGACGGTAACGGGCGGCTATCTCATCGCTGATACGGCCCAGGAGCTTGTCGTGCATGGCCTCGGCCACATTGATTAGCTCGGCTGTCTCGCGGCGTTGCACCACACGGTTGAGCTCACCCACGGTGGAGACTTTTATGACACGGTTGAAGTTGAGGTAATCCGTAAAGGCCTTGAAGAGCCGGGGCTGCTCGCAGGGCACCGCCGCGGCCTGCGGATCCTCGGCCGAGGGGGGGAGAAGGAGCATACCCTCGCGGAAGGATTCGAGACCGAAGACCCTCAGGCACCCCGTGTCCGGCACCAGAGGACCGTAATAGCTGTCGGCCAGGCCGTCGAGGGTGTAGTAAGTGGTGTAGAGCTCTCCTGTGGTCTCAAGCAGGAGCACCTTGCTGTCGAGATGCTGGGCCTTGAAGATTTCGATGACATCCGACGTGAGTTTCTCATGCCGTTCGAAAGGGAGTTCCCTCTCGGCCAACGCGCACATTTCCTCGCGTATCATGGCCACTTCATCCGGGCTGACATTGCGCGGAGTGTCGTCGCTTGTGAAGAGACGGCAATAGTATCCCCGGGAGACACTGTGCTCCATGCGCAGGGTGAGGCCGGGCAGACAGGTGGCGACGGCGCGATAGAGCATCATGCAGAGGGAGCGCACCACGGCCCTGCGTCCGAGCGGGGAGCGGGCATCCGCAAATTCTATCTGTTTGGGAGCGTAGAGAGGGAAGGAGAGGGCTTCGGCTTTGTTGTTGACGGTGGCACAGACAGGACGGAAGGGGAGACGGTCGCCTAAGATGGAGGCTATCTGGGAGAGGGTGATGCCGCCGGGGACGCCGATGTATTCCTTTATGTTGAGACAGTAGAGTTGCATGAGAGTGTTTAGTGTTTAGTGGAAAGTGTTTAGTGGGAGATGGCTTTCCAGGGCGGAGATGACGCGGGTCGGGGGGAGTCCCGCCAGGCAGGGGCGGGTGCCGTCGGGCGATATGCGGCAGGGCTTGTTGCCGAAGACGGAGCAGGGGCGACATTCCATGGCGAGTCCGAGGGCGTCGGAGGGGTCCTGACGCCAGCCCAAAAAGCCGGTACGCGTGTCGGTGGCTCCCCATACGCTCACCACCGGAAGCCCGACGAGGGAGGCCAGGTGCATGTTGGCCGAGTCCATGGAGAGCATTACGTCACATCGTGCCATTTCCCGCATCTCCTCCTGCAGCGGGAGCCCTTTCGAGGCCATGTCGGTGACGGTTCCGGGCCATCGCGCGGCCCAGCAGGCTATCACCTCCTTCTCACGCGCTCCGGCTCCGAACACGAGTATTTCGACTCCGGGCCGGGTGGAGAAATGCTCTATGACTTTCTCCACACAGGCAAGGGGCCACTCTTTGCCGGGATGGGCCGCAAAGGGGGCTATGGCTATGCGTGCCGCCGTGTCTGCGGTTGCTCGGCGCTCCTGCCTCTCATCGGAGAAGAAGCCCCGGAAGAGGATGGGCGTGGGAAGTCCGGCACGCCGGAAAGTGTCGCGATAGCGGGCGTCGCCGCTCATCAGAGGCTCCGTGCGCTTATTGCGTCTGCGCGTCACGGCCCGCTTTTCCCTTCTCCCTTTGTCGATACGCACCACTCTCACTCCCCCCATGAGGCGCAGGAAGAGGGATATGATGCGCGAGCGCAATACGTCGTGGAGATCCACCACGATGTCCGGGCGCACCGTGCGGCGCAGTTCGCGGGCCAGCCGCCATAGGCCCCCGATGCCCTTGTATCGCTTGAGGTCGGGGGTGAGCATGCTCAGGTTCGGGGGCAAGAGGTCCGCAGGGCCGAAGGTGCGCGAGGGGAGGGGACGCGTGAGCATGACGAATCGCGTGTCCGGAGAGGCCAGGGCGGCATCCATGACCGGGGGAACGGTCATGGCCACATCGCCCAGGGCCGAGAAGCGGATCACCAGCACTGTGGGTCCGGCGGGAGTTTCGCTCGCTGCCACGGCGCGGTCACTTTTTGGCGTAAAGCACCGGGTTGGTGTCCGGGTCGTTGTAGAGCTTCATCTGGCGGTAGACCTTCATGTACTTGTGTCCGGCGGCGATGTCTTCGAGGAGGGTATCGATCGCTTCGGTGAGGTCTTTGCGCTGCTCTTCAAGGACGGCGAGGCGGGCGGCGCTGCGGGTGCGGTGGGCCTCGTCGGTGTCGGCGCGCTCCGCCTGCTCGCGCATGTGCCAGAGCTTGAGGGCGAGTATCGAGAGTCGGTCGAGGGCCCAGGCGGGAGACTCGGTGTTGATGGTAGCGTCGGGGAGGGGAGTGACGTCGGAGTAGGTGTCGCGAAACCATGTGTCGATGTCCTCCACGCGGTCCGTGCGGTCCTGGTTGGAGGCATCGATGCGGCGCTTGAGGGCAAGGGCGGCCACGGGGTCGATGTCGGGATCGCGGATGATGTCTTCGAGATGCCACTGCACGGCATCTATCCAGCACTTCGCGTAGAAGATGTTTTCAAGACTTCCCTCGGGATAGGGGTTGGAGACGGGGGTGTCCACGTTGTCAGCGAGGTGATAGTCGGCCACGCAGCGGTCAAACACCTTGTTGGCCTCTATGGCTATGTTGCTCTGCATTGTCTGGTTTACGGTTTGATGGGTTATTCATGACGGGGCTCCGCCGGGGTACGGCCACTCCGCACCCACAAAAATAATCAATTCTTCCGAGAGTGCGAAAAAAGTGACGGCAAATTTGCGGATTCCCCGCGTATGGACTATATTTGCACCATATATGGACGAGATAATTGCGACAGACACTACCCGGGAGGGCCCCCTGACGCTGCGCAAAAGCGCGAAGCTGCGCCATCGCTCGCTGGTGGAGGGGGTCTTCGCCGGGGGAAAGAATATATATGACTACCCTCTGCGCCTCACGTGGCGCTCCTTGGACGCGGAGGCCCTGAAGGGGTGTTTCCGCGACGAAGTACCTCCGCTTGTGGGGCCGCTTCAGATGCTCGTGACGGTGCCCAAGAAGAAGCGGCGTCATGCCGTGGACAGGGTGCTGATGCGACGCCGCATACGCGAGGCGTTCCGCCTCCACAGCCGCCCCCTGCGCAGACGCATAGAGGCCGATCCGGCGATGCGCACGGTGTCGCTCGCTTTCGTCTACCTGCACACCGGAAATGAATCATACGCCGCAATCGAGAAGCGGATGGTGAATCTCCTCCGCAAGCTCGAGCGCCGTCTCTGGCCCTGCGAGCAGCCATGAATAGCTCCGAACAGTCCTGCACAGCGATGGGCCCGCGTAAGATCCTGACCTCCATACTGATCCTGCCGATACGATTCTATCAGCTCGCCATCTCGCCCCATTTCCCGGCGGCCTGCCGCTATACCCCCACGTGCAGCGCCTACGCCATCGAGGCCCTGCGCGTGCATGGCCCGGCCAAGGGACTGTGGCTGGCCCTGCGCCGCATCGCCCGCTGCCACCCCTGGGGCGGCAGCGGCTATGACCCGGTGCCACCGAGAAAAACTCTCATCACTCCCATGATTCTCGATATTCATACCCATCATCCCGCGCCTGAGCCCGAAGCTGTCATCTGCGTCGCTCCGGATAAGTTCGCCCCGGCGCAGGGACAACTCTATTCCGTCGGTATCCACCCCTGGAGCCTCGCTGACAGCGAGCCCTCCCCCCGCGACTGGGAGCTTCTCGAAACCACCGCACGCCATCCGCAGGTGGTGGCGATAGGGGAGTGCGGCATTGACCTCCTCACGGGGGGACCACTGTTTCGCCAGCTAAATGCGCTCAGACGCCATATCGAACTGTCGGAAGAACTGGGCAAGCCCCTGATCCTGCATTGCGTACGCGCCCACGACCACATAGCCGGGCTGCGCCGCGAGATGAAGCCGACACAGCCCTGGGCGATACACGGCTTCCGCGGAAAACCATCCGTGGGCCGGATACTGACCCAGGCCGGATGCTCCCTTTCGTTCGGAGCTATGTTCAATGCCGACACTCTGGCCGACACAGATCCGGCCCTGATTCTGGCCGAGACTGACGAGGCTCCGGCAGACATATCCGAGGTAATAGCCGGCATGGCCCCCCTGGTGAAGGGTGTACCCACACCCGGTGCCCTGACGGCTCTCATAGCGGCCAATTCCGCCCGCTTCCTGGGGCTTCCCGTCGAATGAGCCGGGGGAAGCCGAAGATTGTGCCGAATTTTTGGGATGAAAAGTTGGAGAAACCGTAATTTTAAGTTATTTTTGCATTTCGACATATAACACACACAAGATAATGAGTCTTTTCGACACTATAAGCCGCGATATACAGACGGCTATGAAGGCACGCGACAAGGTGCGTCTCGAAGCCCTTCGCGGAGTAAAGAAGGAATTTCTGGAGGCCAAGACGGCTCCGGGAGCCAATGGCGAGCTTTCAGACGATGCCGCCATGAAGATTCTCGTCAAGATGGTGAAGCAACGCAAGGACAGCGCCCAAATCTATAGGGACAACAACCGCGATGAACTCGCGGCCAACGAGCTGGCCGAGGCTGCCGTAATCGAGGAATACCTCCCCCGGCAGCTGAGCACCGAGGAGCTTGAGGCCGAACTCAAGACCATCATGACGGAGGTCGGAGCCTCCGGGCCGCGCGACATGGGCAAGGTGATGGGCGTGGCCTCGAAACGCCTTGCCGGACGCGCCGAGGGTCGCGCCATCTCGGAGGCCGTGAAGCGTCTGCTCAACCGCTGATTCCCACTCCCCCGCATACACACCCAACCTTAAATTTCCATCCTCCACACACATATCCACACATACGTCATGCTGACACTCCAGACCATAAAGAACGATCCCGAATTCGTCATCCGGCGCCTCGCCGTCAAGGGCTTTGACGGCCGGGCCATAATTTCCGAAATACTCGAAATAGACGCCGAGCGCCGCAAACTCCAGCAGCGCACGGAGGCCGACGCCAGCCGCCTCAAGAAACTCGCCGCTTCCATCGGGGCTCTCATGAAGCAGGGCAAGAAGGAGGAGGCCGAGGAGGTGAAGGCCGAGGTTGCCCGCATCAAGGGTGACACCGCAGGCCTCCAGGACCGCCTTGCCGATTGCGAGCGCAAGCAGACGGAGCTGCTCCTGACCGTGCCCAACCTCCCCTGCGCCGATGTGCCCGAGGGACTAACGGCTGCCGAGAATGTGGTGGAGAAGGAGGGTGGACCCATGCCCGACCTCCCGGAGGACGCGCTTCCGCATTGGGACCTGGCGAAGAAATACAACCTCATAGATTTCGAGCTGGGCGTGAAGGTGACCGGAGCGGGATTCCCCTTCTATATCGGAAAAGGGGCGCGACTGCAGCGGGCGCTCATACAGTTTTTCCTCGACGAGGCCTCCAAGGCGGGATATGTGGAGGTGGAGCCCCCCTTCGTGGTGAACGCGGCCTCCGGCTACGGCACGGGACAGCTCCCGGACAAGGAGGGACAGATGTATCATGTCACACTCGATGACCTCTACCTCATCCCGACAGCCGAGGTGCCGGTGACCAATATATACCGCGATGTCATCATCCCCGAAAACCAGCTCCCCCGCAAGAACTGCGCCTACTCTCCCTGCTGGCGCCGCGAGGCCGGAAGCTACGGCAAGGACGTGCGCGGACTCAACCGCCTGCACCAGTTTGACAAGGTGGAGATCGTGCGCATAGAGAAGCCCGAAAACTCCTACGCCGCCCTCGAGGAGATGAAAGACCATGTGCAGGGTTTGCTCGAGAAACTCGGCCTCCCATGGCACATACTGCGTCTGTGTGGCGGCGACATGTCGTTCACATCGGCCATCACTTTCGACTTCGAGGTGTGGAGCGCGGCCCAGAAAAGATGGCTCGAGGTGAGCTCCGTCAGCAATTTCGAGGCATACCAGGCCAACCGCCTGAAATGCCGGTATCGCGGCGCCGACAAGAAAATACAGCTCTGCCACACCCTCAACGGCTCCGCCCTGGCCCTGCCGCGCATCGTGGCCGCCCTGCTGGAAAACAACCAGACCCCGGAGGGCATTGTGGTGCCGGAGTGTCTGCGCCGCTACACCGGGTTTGACATAATCAACTAATCTCTCCCTTTACCATGAGCTACATCAGCAAGGAAGAAAAGAAAATCCCCATCAACGATCCCACCGGGAAGTGGAGCGACCTCACCCTCCTGCCCGAATGGGAGGAGGAGTATTATGACATCTACACCGTGCGCAAGCATGGCAAGTGGGTGATGCTCAAGTCGCTGAAGAAGGAGTATGCCGACAATCCGCGCTACCGCCAGATGCTGGAACGTGAGTTTGACACGCGCTACAATCTCTCGCACCCCAACATCGTGATGGTCAACGACATCGACGAGGTGCCCGGCGTGGGGCTCTCCATCATCACCGACGACGTCTACGGCTACTCCCTGCGCCGTCTCATTGACGAGAAGCGCCTCACTCCGCGCATCATCCACCGCCTGGAGTCGCAGCTCCCCGCTGCCATGGAGTATATTCAGGAAAACCATATCGTGCACCATCCCATCACGCCTGACAACATCATCTTCACGGAATATAACGAGAATCTCAAGCTAATCAATGTCGGCTACGACCAGACGGCCTCGCTCAGTGCCCAGGACACCCGCTCCGACATCATGAGCTACGGCAAGGTGGTCAACGAGGTGCTCGACAATCTCCCCGAGCGTCTGCCCCGTCTTCGCGCCGTGGCTCGCAAGGCCTCGGACCCGGAGGGCCCCTACCACAGCGTGACAGACCTGCAGCTCGCCCTGCAGCATCGCTCGGCCAACCGCCTGATGATCTACCTCACCATCTTCATCTGCCTCATGCTCGTGCTCATCCTCCTGCTCCAGCTCCATTGATTACACACCCACAGAGATGATAGAAGTAAAAGCCATCCCCCCGAAGCGTTCCGAACTAAAGAAGTTCACGCAGTTTCAAATCGACCTCTACAAGGGCAATGACTGCTATGTCCCCCCCCTGGTGAAGGACGATGTGGACACACTCGACCCCAAAAGCAATCCCGCGTTCGACTTCTGCGAGGCGCAGTGCTTCATGGCTTACCGCGACGGCAAACCGGCGGGACGCGTGGCCGGAATCATCAACAATCAGGTCAATACGCGCACCGGCAAGAGGGACGCCCGCTTCGGATTCATCGATTTCATTGACGACCCCGAGGTCAGCGCGGCCCTCATGAAGGCCGTCGAGGACTGGGGACGCTCCAAGGGGATGACGCGCATGATCGGCCCCCTGGGGTTCACCGATCTCGACCACGAGGGGATGCTCGTGGAGGGCTTCGATGAACTCTCCACCATGGCCACCATCTACAACTATCCCTATTACAACGACCATATCACCCGCCTGGGATATGCCAAGGAGGCCGACTGGGTGGAGTTCGTGATGACCGTACCGGAAGGGATTCCGGAGAAGTTCAACCGCATCGCCGACATCGTAAAGAAGAAATTCAATCTGCGCGTGCTTAAATTCTCCAGCCGCAAGGAAATCAAGGAGAAATACGGACGCAAGCTCTTCGAGCTGATCAACAATGCCTACGATGCCCTTTACGAGTATTCCCCCCTCACTGACCGCCAGATAGAGCATTACATCGATGTGTATCTGAATCTGCTGAATCTCGACCTGGTGTCGCTGGTGGTGGACAAGGACGACGAGCTGGTGGCCGTGGGCATCTCCATGCCCTCGATGAGCCGCGCGCTCCAGAAATCGAAGGGAAAGATGTTCCCCACGGGGTGGTGGCACCTCCTCAAGGGGCTCAAGGGGAAGAATGACCGCGTGGACCTGCTGCTCGTGGCCGTGCGCCCCGACTATCAGAGCAAGGGCGTGAACGCACTGCTCTTCCAGGACCTCATCCCGCAGTATCTCAAATACGGCTATAAGTTTGCCGAATCGAATCCCGAACTGGAGACCAACGGAAAGGTGCAGGGACAGTGGGAGTATTTCCAGCATCGGCAGCACCGCCGCCGCCGCAGTTATGCCAAGAATCTCTAAGAGTGTGTTTATTTTTAAATGTTTAATTTGGTTTAAAAGTAAACACACTCTAAGATGAGCGAAGAGCAGGAGAGCGCCCCCTCCAAGACAGGGGCCGAAAGAATCAACCCCTACGACGAGGCCCGCGCCAAGGGGGAGCAGGTGGAGCAGATGTTTGACTCTATCGCCCCGGCCTACGATTTCATGAACTCGGCCATGAGCTTCGGCAGACACCGCCGGTGGCGCGACCGCGCCCTGGAGATGGCCGCCGCATCGTTGCGCCATTCTCCCCGCCACGGCTCCCCGGCGAGGATACTGGACGTGGCCACAGGCACGGGAGACGTGGCTTTCCGTATACACGAGCTTTGGCCCGAAGCCCGCATCACCGGCATCGACCTCTCGGAGGGGATGCTCGAGGTGGGACGTCGCAAACTCGCCCGCATGGACGACTCCGCAATCGGTAAAATAACCTTCATGCAGGCCGATTGCCTCGCCCTGCCGATGGCCGACGACACGTTCGACCTGCTGACCGTGGCCTACGGAGTGCGCAATTTCGAGCATCTCGAAGCCGGCCTGCGGGAGATGACACGCGTGGTGCGTCCGGGAGGCACGGTCTGCATAATCGAGCTGTCGCGCCCGCGCAATCCTCTGCTCCTTGCCGGATACACCCTCTACACGCGCCTCTTCGTGCCAGCCGTCGGAAGAATGGTGTCAGGCGACTCACGCGCATATTCCTATCTGCCCGAGAGCATAGCGGCCGCCCCGCAGCGCGAGGCCCTCACCGCCCTAATGACACGCGCCGGACTCACGGACTGTACCTACACCACCATGACCTTGGGGGCGGTGTGCATCTACATCGGCCGCAAGCCGCGATGACCGACATTTTTCCCGAGGGAGACAATCTGAAACAATGACCAGAAAAGACTTTGAGATAATGGCTCCCGTGGGGAGCCGAGAATCACTGGCGGCGGCCCTGGACGCCGGCGCCGATGCCGTGTATTTCGGAATCGAGGGCCTCAACATGCGCTCCCGCTCAAGCGCCAACTTCACGGCTGACGATATGGCCGAAATAGCCCGTATATGCGATGCCCGCGGAGTCAAGACCTATCTTACGGTCAATACCGTCATCTACGATTCCGATATGGAGCTGATGCGGAAAATCATCGACCGCGCCCACGAGTCCGGCATCTCCGCCATCATAGCCTCCGACATCTCGGCGATCCTCTACGCCCGCTCCATCGGGCAGGAGGTGCACATATCCACGCAGGTCAACATCACCAACGCCGAGGCCGTGCGCTTCTACGCGCAATGGGCCGACGTGATGGTGCTCGCCCGCGAGCTAAACATGGACCAGGTGGCCGAGATACACCGCGCAATCGAGGAAAAAGACATACGGGGCCCCCTCGGGGAAAGAGTGCGCTTGGAGATGTTCTGCCACGGCGCCCTCTGCATGGCCGTCAGCGGCAAATGCTACCTCAGCCTGCATCAGATGAACTCCAGTGCCAACCGCGGCGCCTGCAATCAGATATGCCGCCGCTCCTATATCGTCACCGACCGCGAGACAGGCGACGAATTGGCAGTGGACAACCAGTACATAATGTCGCCCAAAGACCTCAAAACCATCCATTTTCTCGACCGCATGGTGGAGGCCGGTGTGCGCGTCTTCAAAATCGAAGGACGCGCCCGCGGACCCGAATATGTGGCCGAGACCGTGCGCTGCTATTCCGAGGCCCTGGAGGCGATATGCGACGGCACTTACGGCGAAGAGAAAGTGAAAACCTGGGACAAGGAACTGGCCAAAGTCTTCAACCGCGGCTTCTGGGACGGCTACTATATGGGGCAGCGTCTGGGCGAATGGAGCGGCAAATACGGCTCCTCGGCCACGCGTGTGAAGAAATACGCAGCCAAAGCCACGCGCTATTTCTCAAAACTCGGCGTTGCTGAGTTTAAGCTCGAAGCGGGGGAGATCAACGTAGGCGACGAACTGATCGTGATCGGCCCCACTACCGGGGCTCTGATGTTCACCGCAGACGAACTGCACCTTGACAGCGGCCCGGTGCGGAAAGTCACCAAAGGCCAGGTCTTCTCCGTAGCCGTCCCCGCCAAAGTCCGCCTCTCCGACCGCCTCTACCTCTGGGAACCCACCCCCGCCGCCGGCAAAGACTGATAGCGTATCTGCATTTCCTCCATCCGAGTCCTTATCCTCTCGGTTATATGCCGGGGGGATAGGACAACCAGTTCCGGTCCGAATGATGTGAGTTCGCGTATCAGCTCATAGTTTTCACGGCATTTCAGTCTGAAGAATGCGCCGCCCTGCAGCATTGGGTATTCCGCACGCAGATTCTGAGCCCTTTCAGAACGGATTGCTGTCTGGGAACCGTGGATAGGTTTGGTGATTATATATTTTCGGGATTTGTCGGATATCCAGAAAACGATCTCCTCAAGCGGCACATTCTCGTTGAAGGTGACACCGATGATTTCTTCAAAGCGTTCCTCAGGATTTTCGGCCATGGGTATATAGGGTCTTACCTGATTCTCGCTGAAATCGTCTATGCGGTCAAGCGCGAAGGTGAGAAGTCTGCCGCTGTTGCAGGCGGAGGCTATCAGATACCAGCGGTTGTTGTATTCCTTGAGCAGCCGGGGGATTACTTCCGTGTTTCGTTTCTCCTCCCTATCAAAGGTGTGGTAAAGGAGTGTTATGGCCTTCTTCATCCTTATGGCGGTGAATAGACGGGCGATAAGTGTGGAATTTGCAAGGAGATTTTTGGAGAAGGAAATAACGGGTGCATGATCCTCTATATCAAGTCTCTCCTTGAGATCGCTCAGCCATTCAAAGTTCTCAAGACCCTCGAAACTGCCGAGGGTCTCAAGGGAAGTGGCGAGAACATTCTTCTCATCCTCAGTCAGCTTCGGATTGAAGATAGAGAATGTGGGGTCGGAATAGCGGATGCACCGTTTGCGGTAAGGACGGTCGTTCCTGTCGGCGGCATCAATCCAATACTCCTCTATCTCGACATCAAACGGACTGTCGTATTGAAGATAGTTTATATCTTTCTCCACACATCTCTTTGACACGGCGTTTTGACCGAACTCCGGCAATTTGGTGGCCAAAGCATCGGTTATGTCCTGAATTGAGTATGACCGGTTTCTTGACGCGAGCATCCGGTCTATAAGTGCGTATCGCGTCATCGCATTCTTATTGGCGGGCATAGGCTTCAGATCAGGATTTCAGAAGGGTTATGGCCGACCAGCGACCATCTTTCTGACGCCGGGCCAGCACGCTGATGATCTGGCCATCGGATACATGACGCAGAAGCTGAGACCCGACATAGACACCGGTGACTATCGCAAACCGGTTGCCTTTACGATCCATGCGGCTACATACCTCTCCGGTCACTTTCTTAAGCCAGTTCTCTCCCTCCGGGTTTTGGCGCTTTATCCATACTATCCGTCTATTCTTCACCTTTATGCTGAACAACGCTCCATCCGGAGTACGCCCTTTCAGCCCGAACTTACCCGGTTTTTTCAGGGAAAAATTCTCATTTTCGGAGCAGAGGTTCCAGTAAGTTATCTTTTTCCCCGGACGGCTTCGGTCGTCAATCTGCCTTTCCGACACCTTTACCACAGTGATGTCGGGGAGAGTGCGGTAAATGAACTCATCGGCTGTTTTTGAATATTCCGAGTATATGTCGCGGTTATCTTCCACAGCCTCAACGGACGGTATGGTGTTGTAGACATTCCAGTATTCCTGTTTAAGCCCCCACCCCTTCGCTATGTATGTACCCTTGTAAATTTCAAGTTCCCTTTTTGCGTTTGCAGGTAATCCTTTTGTGATCAGCAGTGCGGCCATACGCAGTCTGACCCTTCCGAGAAAGATTTCATCCTCACCACATAACAGAGCCTTGCTCAGGAGTCCTGTCTTGATGTCGATATCATCCGTAAGCTCGGCTGCCTGACTCCAAAGATAGTATTTCGAGGGGAACTTCATGATAAGACTCCTGTAATATTCGAGTGCCTCCTCCTTTTTGCCTTGTGAAATCAAAACAGTGGCTTTGAAATAGGGCATGTTCTGACTTGAAGGATATTTTTCAAGCGCACGGTCCACGAGGCGGCTGAATTCTTCGGGAGCCTCGACACCGTCGGTCTTCAGCTCCTTGGCATAGACTCCTATGAGCTTCTCCACCAGAGAGGGAATAAGATGGCCTTCGTTTGTCCGAAACTGTTCCCAATCTTCCGTCCGCAGATTATCCAGACCCCAAAGCCTGATGAAGTCCCTGATGCGGAACTGAAGCGGAGTCGTCTGTTCCAGTCTGACACCTTCTGCAAGTATGAGCGAATGGAGTATTGAGGGACGTGGCAATTCCAGCTTCAGATATTGATGAAGCAGTGTCTTGCGGAGTCTCGTATCGTTTTGTGAGGTCTGGCGTAACGTGTAATAAATCAGCCAGCCGAAATCCTGATAAAGCTGCTCGTCCAGTTCATTCCGGTCATATATGGCAGAAACGGTTTGCCACAATCCGACGGCATTTTCTCCGGTCTTGGCCCGATCCACGGCATCCTTCACCTCGCGGTAATGGGGAATTATGATGCGTGTGGCGTATGAAAGGGCTTTCTGCATGAATTCATCGCCCTGACAGTAAGAGTTGTAGAGGGACTTCATCAGTTTCACAGCCTTATCGGCCTTATTGGAATCCTGTGTTTTATACATATCGTTAAGACACCAAAAAAGGGCACCGGCAGTGTAGGCATTTGCATTTTCTGAGAACTCCTTTTTAGCCGCCGCGAAGGCTTCCTTAAGCCGTCCGGCCTTACGGAGGGCGGCTATTTCCTTTATATTCATGGCGCTGTTATATAAATCGTTTTCTGAACTCATTCAGTTTCGTATCCTGTGGTCCGAGGGAACTCACCAACTGCATATAGGTGTAATTGCCTTTATCTGTGTGAGTCAAGCAGATCTGTGCGATTCCATCCGTCTGCACATGAAACACATCACGGTATGCCTCGGAAGTTATATCGAGCAGCTGTATCCCGGTTTCCTCAAGCTGGGTACGGATGAAAGACACTAATTTTTCCACAAACGGACGCCCCGGTGCTGAGAAAGGTACATAATCCGGTGCCATTGAATCCCTCAGGATAGTCCGGCATAGTCCGGTCAGCTCATCCGAAGCGGAGTTCATCAGTATTTCCCTGCCGTTGTACCCCTTGTCGCTATACCATAGCTGGAATAAGGCACTCTTTCCGGCGGTATCCGAAAACATAATAAGTTGCTGATAGGCTTTTGACCTGTCTTCGCTGACCTGCATTCCGGCCTTTTCACCCAAGGCTTTCATTCGGTTGAATCTGGATACAAGAAAATCCGTGCCGTCGGAATATGTGCTGACCTTAATCCTGGCGGAGGGCTTTATCTCCGGGACTGTGAGATTGCTGATATAATCGAAGTCGGGCGAACGGTAACGCCATATTTTCCTGCGGCCGCGTGTCAGGGCCGTGTAGGCCCAGCGGAAGTAGTCTTCGTTGGCCGTGCCACCGAAACGCCCCATATCCACAAACACGTTTTCCCACTCGCCGCCCTGGGCCTTGTGGCAGGTCATGGCATACCCGTATTTGCACATCACGGCATTATAATACGGGTCTTTAAACAGCAGATTCAGATATGCATCATATATCTCTTTATCCTGAATACTTAATTTCTTCTTGGAACGCAATATACTCTTTATTCTTGACAGATTGTCCTTTATGTAGGATGGCAGCCGATTGTTGAAATCCACTATCAGGGCCCTTGCAAGCAATCCTCCGACAGTTCCATTGGGGTCGTCAAGAAAATTATCGAGAATGGTCACGGTCAGTTCCACCGGTTTACCTCCGACACCGAAACGTACGGTTGTCTTGCGGAAATTGAGATCCACGGATTCGATACGGTCTTTTCCCACTTTGACCCTTACCGTCCGCTTGGTCATTTCACCGTCGGGTTGACAGGCTACTACCTGCACGATATTACCGTTAAACAATTCCACATTGTATGAGTAATTGTTTCGGGCGATCATCAGCAGGTCCCCCTCTTTGAGGCGGGGAGCATTATCACCGAAATAATGCCGTCTTATGGCAAGGTTATATTCCAGAGCCTGACGGTTGGTGTAGGCGATCACGGCGGCTTTCACTGCCGGTCTGGCGGGAGAGAGCTGATAATAGGGCAGCAGCAGATCCACCTTTTCAGACAACGAATCATTGCCGTCGGCCAGGCGGAACTCCACGTAGGTCCTGTTTTCGATGCTGTTGCGGATCTTTGTGGCATTGTCAAGTATCACGCTTCCCGCTTCCTGACGCAACACTTCACGCAGCCATATTTCCTGTACGCCGCAGCTGAAACTGTTTTCCAGATATTCCTTGCTCAGGGCCGGTGAGAAATTCATTCCCACGGGAGGAAGCTGTGCGTAGTCGCCGACAAACACCACTTTCCTGCCGCTTACAAATTCAAAAAGATCAGCCATAAGTCTGCCGGATCCGAAGGAGAAGGCCTCGTTCTCTGAAAAGGAATCGGAGATCATTGACGCTTCGTCAATGATATATACGGTGTTTGAAGGCATTTCATTACCCTTGAGCATGAAGCGTGCGTGGAGACCACCGTCATCCTCGTCATCCTTGTTCCGGCTGGTGGATTTCAGTTTCGACAGGCCATAGATATGTCTGTGGATGGTGGAGGCGTACCTGCCTGTTTTGCTACCGATAATGTATGCCGCTCTTCCGGTAGGGGCCATGAGTACGGCGGGACGGTTTTCCGCATCAAGTATCTTAAGGAATTCGATCACGAGTGTGGTCTTACCTGTGCCGGCCGCACCCTTAAGCATCAACACCTGCTCCGGGGCATTGAGGAAGGCTCTGAAACCGGCTAACGCCGTCTGCTGGGATGAAGTGAGGGTAAAATTCATCAATGGGACTTTTTGGAATACAGAATCAGAAATTCACATATATATTTGGCGAGCTTGGGTATCCATTCCAGAAGGATTTCGGCAGAGAGAGTCTTACCCTTAAGTTCATATTTCTTTAATTTGACATCGTTGTGGGCGATACTGTTTCTTATTTCACATATCAGTTCAAGAAGATATTGGGTCCCGCTTGGAAGATGTAGTTCTGAAGCCAGTGCACTCAAATAAGTTTGTAGTGGTTCAGTATCGTTTTTAATAATCTCCAAAATGCCGAACAAACTCAGATACACAAGTTTGAGGATTCCTTCATCCAATTTGTTGTTCTGAGTTATCAGACGTATGGATTTTGTGGCTGTCAGGATAGATACCTTCAAGTCAGATTCTTTGATATATTCATTTGCAATCTTGTCAAGGAGATTAAGATCTTTGTTGAGTGCAACGAGGAATCGGGCACGTTCAATAGCCGATGAAATGTCTGCCATCATTTTGCTGATAGACTTTGCAGTCACCCGCTTCGAGGCATATTGCTCAACGTTCTCCTTGATGATAAAACCATCGGCAAAGTTCTCTTTCAACTGTAGGATGTTTTCTATTCTGCTTGTAGCGGTGAATATAAGAATCTGACGTCCGAAAGACTTGCCCGGATTGTCGACAGTGCCTTTGAGTTCCTGAAGTATTCTGTTGCCGCTGATCTGATTGAAACTACACTCGGCATCCTTATCTTCGATAAGCCGGAAATCAAGCAGAATCACATCGGGAGAGAAAGAATCGACTTTTTGCGCGACAATCTCCTTTATTTCTTCTACGGTACGCTTTTTGAAGCCTGCGCCGATAGCTTCAAAGGTGATATTGGAACCTTTGAAGAACTCTGTGAAGAATGTATGCCAGCGCTCGTTATCGTCCACGAGCAATATCCTTGCGGACTTACTTCGCAACTCCCTTAGATTGGTCTTCAGTTGCTCATTGTTCTCTATCTTTTTACTCTTGACGTGGTTGAGATCCTCGATGGTCTTTATATAGTCGAGGTAGAGAAGATTGAGGTTGTCCGTATCCGTATGGTCGGAAAATCCCATGTAGCTGTTCCATTTATACAAGCACCACTCGTTTGTCAGCGAATGGGTGGATTTGAACGACTGCGGACGGTTTATGCCAAGATTGACGAGATAGGGGAGATATTGTTCACGCTCGTCGGTGCGGAGGGTGGAAACATGATGGGTTGCAACCGCTTGCTGATTGAACAGGCAGTATGACACACCGGGTATCTTCAGTACATTCGGGTAAGGATAATGACGCATGAAAGCCTCAGCAGCCTCCATTCCGAGCAGAACGATGCTTATCCCCTTCGCTTTGTTGCGGATATACTTGAAAAGGATTCGCAGGGCGATGCTGACACCGTCATAACCAAATGTGTTGTCAGTATTGAATACAACAGGGACAAAGAACGTTACACCTTCTTTTATTACAGGTAATGTGGAGAGGGTGGGGTCAACTGATTGCTTCGGGTCAGAACCCTCCCACACAAGAATCTGATCCACATTCCAGTGTGCAAGGGATGTGGAATTAAGAGGTATGATGTCTGTTTTAGGTGAAATGAGTATCTTCATAATTCATTTTCCATGATGTTGACGGCAGATTGAATTGCCTCAAGGATTTGTCTGCGAGTTGGCTTCGTTTCAGATGATGGGATAGACTCCAGAATGTATGAGCTTACTTTTTCATACCCGGCCTCGTCAAACCCATCACAAATATCCTCAACAATATCCATATCTTCTAAAGGCTGTGAGAGATCTCCTTCGACAAAATAATTCAGGAAAATCTTTACTTGAGTTGACAATAGTCTGTTTAGGGCCGATCTGTTTCCCCACACCAACAGCTCCATGAGAATTTCTCCGTTGTCGCGATAATGTTTCAGAAAGAACTCCAGATTGCTGTACATTACCCCGGCATTAAGAGTGGCAACTCCGCGATTGTCGACATAGCTTTTCTCTATGCCTCCGCTGTATATACCTACCTTTACATTAGCATTGATCAATTGATCTGTGATCTTTGTGATGTTGACCTCCTGATGTTTGAATGAGTAGGACTTATGAAGAAGCACACAATCTGCATCCACAAACTTATCTATTATATAGTCCTCCGGATCACGGTCAGGATCTATATCAAACATCGTGAACTCCGCCACATCCTTATATCGTCCAAGGATGTCCTGATTTTCTTCGGCGCGTGGACGCCTGTCTTCAAATATATATATCATGATTTGTATATTCCAAGTGTATATCTGACTCCTCCTATAGGATCAGGATTCTGAGTGATTTCACAAGGAGAAAGATTATCAAATCTTCTCCCTGAGGTCTTATCTAAACCATAGGTATCGGTAGTATTCTCATCCAGGCCATAGACTTTGACGGAACCGCAGCTGATACCCTCTTTTTTTAAATCACCCTCCATGGTGAAGTTGCAAACGGAAAACAGCCGTTTCCGTAACTCCGCAAAGTCTCCGGAGGGTTGATTTAATTTTTTGATGTCATAAAAATATGAATCCTTATGAAAAATAATTAAATCATATCTGTCATCTTTTGAAACCAGATCCACCAGCACTTCTGATCCGTTTGTCTTAAATTTTACAATCCAGTCAAATATCGTGTGCAGAGATGAATAGATGGCCGGAATGTCGCAATAAGTGGAAAGGTCATAGCCAATTCTCTTGAAGTCAGCAGTAAACTCCACATTTACCGCACCCTTAGTAAACGTTTTAATGGCATTACGTATAAATTTACTGAATCTGTCTTCCATCCTTAGATCCGTACGAAACTCAATACTGCCTTTAAACAAACGTATATAGTCAATGAATATATGACCATCCGGAAGAATACAGTCCTCTACAGGAATATTTGGGGAATCTTCGTGTAAAGACGGAATGGAATACCACCCCACATATATGTCCGTACCTTTATTGTCACACCAGGGATATGGTTTGGGTTGTTTGGGCTGAAAAGTAATGAAATTCCATACATGATTGTATGTCATGAAATTGATCGGAGCTTCGCCATAGGTCATCCTCTTCAGTTTCTTCTCTGCCGCCTTTTGTCCCTGCATAAGAGTCTCCAGGGTCACGCCGCTCTGGTCCCAGCGGTGTGTGTACCACTTGAAATCCTCATCCTTTGAGAACAGGGAAAGGAATCTGATCATGGCACGGGGAGAGTGCCGGCCGACCTGTTTCTGACCGATGGCATTGCGTCGTGAGAGTTTGAGTGCATTCTTACGTTCTTGGAAACGCTCCCTCCAGTCAGGATATGGGGTGCTTTCCACAGCCATAAAGCTGAAGAATTCCATTTGATCCGGCGTAAGCGATATGGTGTCAGTGTCTTTCTTCATGGCTCGTCTTCTTCCAAATCTATACTTTCGAGGAAATCGATATCATCTTCATCAAATCCGAAATCAAAGTCATCATCAAACTCCAAGGGTATGCCACCTCCCTCTTCCACTTCTTTCTTGACGCCGGCAATGATTTCATTCTTTGGCTTTTTGGGTTGGGATTGCAGCTCCTTCCAGGCCGCCACGGCGGCGTCCAAACCCTCCTTCTCCCATATATCAAGCAGCCTTCCCACATTGGGATCACGCTCGGCTGTCGCGGCGATGGTGGCGCAGTCACGTGCAAGAAGAAAGTCAAGCTTCCTTCTCTGAACCTGTGTGAGATTCTTCTTATGCGTGAAGAACTTTATGAGCATACGGGCATCCGAGATTTTCATAGCTTCTGTGGTTTATCCCTAAATGGAGAATATTACTTTGGGACCCATCCCCAATACTGTCTTGAATTTCTTCACGGCGGCTTCAAATCCCTCCTTTTCCCAGATTTCGAGAAGGCCGTCCACGTCCACATTGGCATTCTGAACACTCAGACACCGTGAACGCCTGGGCTCCCATTTGGTGATCAGCCAGAAGTTCTTGCCTTTGTTATGACACAGGGTCACGTAACATTGGGACAGGGCTGGAATTTCAAGGGTGTCGCCGGGTTGAAGCCCGCTTAGATCCGGACAAAGTTCCTTTTGTGTGGAAGTGCTTATGAAAAGTATTTTCTTACTTCCGTCGATCTCACATTTCCCCACAAGTTTCCCTTTGGACGACACTTCGAGGGTGACGTGAGTGTGGAAAAGCTCCTGAAAATCAGCCATACTGTAAGGCTGAACGTAGATGTATGACCGAGTGGCATCCGTCTCGTTATCGACGAAAGTAAGTTGCTGGAGGGCATCATACCTCTCCTGGAGTTTCTTATAGGTAGGGTTGTTTGCACCCTTTACCATCTTAAGATAGTTGAGTTTGCCCCCGATGACATTTTCCATCACAGGCTCCCCCTTCTTGATGTAGCCCTTTTCCAGCTTGTATTTCGGATAGAAAAGCGCGTATGCTTTGGCGTATCCCTCCTTTTCCCACCTGTTGAGTATCCAGCGAAGATCACTTTTATATCTTGAGGATACGTTTGCGACCTTGTTTACAGTCAGACCGGTTACTTCCTGACGGCCACCCTCTTTCTGTAGCCTGGTCTTGGCCTCGTTCATCCTGAACCCCTGGTCTTCGATGATCCGTAGGATTTCCTGCAGGAAATCTCCCTCTTCACGATATACATTGTGCATACTGGAAAAGGTCATATCATCGGCATACCGGGTGTAATGGAGTCCGAAACGTTTCGCCACACCCCTCATGCGCCGGTCGAGTGTATCGCAGATCGCATTGGTGAGCAGCGGTGAAGCAGGTGACCCCTGGGGCAGCACATTACGCTCTGACGTCGCATCATACGTGCAGCACAGGCCGGCAAGCACATTGGCTATTTCGCGGGAAAAGCCGAATGGGGGCAATTGGAGACGCTTCCACACCCTCGGCTGTGGAATGGAGGGGAAAAAATCCTTGAGATCTATGTTGAACACATAGTTACGGTTCACATGAGCCTGCGCGTTGTTCAGAACGGACCTTCCTGAAGTAAACCCCATGGCCGATTCCGACGGGGTATATATCGACTTAAGCATCACGTTGACACATGTCAAGATGACGTCAAGCTGTTGGCACGGGGCTTTGATTTCTCGGAGCCCCTTCCTACTCTTTTTACGAATATGGAACGTGCGGAACCGTTTGGGCGCTATGCTGTCGCTTGAAAAATGGCGCAGCATGTCGGCCGATATACCATATTTCACCGTAGGAAATTCCTGCCGCTTGATTCTGTCAAGAACAGTGGCCAGTTCCTCCACGGTCGTCATTGATGTGATCATTACGGATGTTCTGGAATCGATCATCGGCAGTGTTATTGGGGATGGTATCAGCGTAAAACGATTTTAAACAAACTAAAGGAAATAGAAGGACCTCGAAATTGACGAAGCCGTTACTCCTTTTCTTTGTTTCTGTTATTCTCATATCTACATATCATAGCATTGAATAAATCAGTCTCCGGACTGTAACAAAACATACCGTTGGGTCATCATTCTTTTTTTTTTTAAAAGAATGACATCCGGCAACACGCCGGACGTGAGTCAAAATTTGCTGCGACTTCATCAATTTCAAGGTCCTCTGTCTTTCCGACGGTGCAAAGTTAAGCATAATTTGCGAACTCTTTGTTCGCAACGCGGGAATTATATAAAAAATCTGCTTTTTCCTATGTACCGAATAGAATAAGACCCCAGTGGCTATGAAATTGTATGAGATGGGGTCTAAACCTCCTTATAGTGATTGAACATGATATATCCGGACTCTTCCAACAAAGATGGGTGAACGTGACATTTCCCATTGAAATTATTGTGCGGACGGAAAGTTTTGATTACCAATTTTAGTAAGACACTCCCGGCATTACAAAGTGACCTCGCCCAACAGACAACCAAAGACCCGTACGTGTTCAATTTCCTGACCATGACGGAGGATTATAATGAGCGGGAACTGGAAG
>CAMWLC010000001.1 GCA_947174995.1 uncultured Porphyromonadaceae bacterium | reverse complement strand
TGAAAATCAGATATGGCTGTTTTTAACGTCATAAAAGTGACGAAGTCAGGAAATAGGATCTTATTTGTTCCAAGGTATCTTTCCAGATGCTGCAAGGCATACATATAATCCTTTGCGTTTCGACCATGACCAGCCTTTGTCATTCAATCGATATGGAGACGTGCATATTCACTAAAGCATTCCGTCCCACTATCCCGAGTAAGATACTCTATCACTTCTGCAACAGAATATGCCGTCAGATCCTTTCGATTTAGCATATCAGAGTACTTAAGAATTACTCGACTGCAATACTCATTCACTACCGGATCTTTTAACTCTCCGGAAGCTGTTACATTCTTTGGACTGATAACCTTATTGGTCTTGATATAGCCCATTCGACTGCGATGGACTATGCGAATATACACCGCATAGAATCCATCGGCTCTCTGTTTTCTCACAACTGCTTTAAGTGTAGCCATATACGTCTGATTTTTGAGGTGTATGCACTGGTGTATGTTCGGTGTATGTGATGTTGTTTAGGGGTGTATGCTCTGGTGTATGCAAATTCCGTTTATTTGGCTCGATTTCTGTATCCAAATGAACGAACCTCCTAAGAACAGGTTAGGCTGTAACCTCCTTTTTATCGGAGTGTTACAGCCTAACGCTTTTATGTGTTAGAAGTATGTCTTAGTCCTCTATCGCTGCCTGCGCAGCTGCTACGCGGGCGATGGGCACGCGGTAGGGGGAGCAGCTGACGTAGTTCATGCCGAGTTTGGCGCAGAACTTGACGCTGCTGGGCTCGCCGCCGTGTTCTCCGCAGATGCCGACCTTCAGGTCAGGGTTGGTGGCGCGGCCTTTCTTGACGCCCATCTCTACGAGCTGGCCTACGCCTTCCTGGTCGAGCACCTCGAAGGGATCCACCTTGATCACACCGTGCTCCTTGTAGAATTTCAGGAACTTGGGTGCGTCATCGCGCGAGAAGCCGAAGGTCATCTGAGTGAGGTCGTTGGTGCCGAAGGAGAAGAAGTCGGCTACCTCGGCGATCTTGTCGGCTGTGAGGGCTGCGCGGGGCACCTCGATCATCGTGCCGATCTTGTAGCGTACGCTCTGGCCCTGCTCCTCGAACACTTTGGCTGCTGTGCGGGTGATTACGTCAGCCTGGTTCTGGAGCTCCTTGAGGCTTCCTACGAGGGGCACCATGATCTCGGGGTGCACTTTCACGCCGCGACGCTCGCAGTTGATGGCGGCCTCGATGATGGCGCGGGTCTGCATCTCTGTGATTTCGGGATAGGTGATACCGAGACGGCAGCCACGGTGACCGAGCATGGGGTTGAACTCCTCGAGGGAGTCAACTTTTGCTTTAACCTCCTCAAGGGTCAGGCCCATTTCCTCGGCCATCTCCTTCTGGGTAGCGGTCTGGTGGGGCACGAACTCATGCAACGGGGGATCGAGCAGACGCACCGTCACGCCGAAGCCGTCCATTGCCTCGAAGATACCCTCGAAGTCGCCGCGCTGCATCGGGAGGAGCTTGGCGAGAGCATCGCGGCGTCCCTCCTCGTCGGAGGCGAGAATCATCTCGCGGATGGCCTTGATGCGATCGCCCTCGAAGAACATGTGCTCGGTGCGGCACAGTCCGATGCCTTGTGCGCCGAAGTCGCGTGCCTGCTTGGCATCGCGGGGAGTGTCGGCGTTGGTGCGTACGAGTGTCTTGGTAAACTTGTCGGCCAGCTTCATGATTGCGCCGAAGTCGCCGTCAAGTTCGGGCATACGGGTGGGCACCTGACCCTCGTAAACCTCACCGGTGGAGCCGTTGAGGGAGATCCAGTCACCTTCCTTATATACCTTGCCGTTCATTTCAACGGTCTTTTCCTTATAGTCCACACGGATTTCGCCTGCGCCGGATACGCAGCACTTACCCATGCCGCGGGCCACTACTGCCGCATGACTGGTCATACCGCCACGCATGGTAAGGATACCCTGGGCCACCGCCATGCCGCGGAGGTCTTCGGGAGAGGTTTCGATGCGAACGAGTACGACTTTCTTCTTCTTCTCGGCCCAAGCCTCGGCATCCTCGGCCTGGAATACGATCTGACCTGCGGCCGCGCCGGGAGATGCGGGGAGACCCTTGGCGATTACCTTGGCCTTCTTGAGGTCGGACTTGTCGAATACGGGGTGGAGCAGCTCGTCGAGCTTCTGGGGCTCCATGCGCAGGAGGGCGGTCTTCTCGTCGATCATACCCTCGCGGAGGAGTTCCATTGCGATGCGCACCATAGCGGCGCCGGTACGCTTGCCGTTGCGGGTCTGGAGCATCCAGAGCTTACCATCCTGGATGGTGAACTCCATATCCTGCATATCCTTGTAGTAATCCTCAAGACGGTGTGCGATGGCGATGAGCTCGGCGGCGCAGTCGGGCATCGACTCCTCAAGGGCGGGATACTTCGTGCGGCGCTCCTCCTCGCTGATGCCCTGCAGGGCAGCCCAGCGGCGAGAGCCTTCGATGGTGATCTGCTGAGGAGTGCGTACACCGGCCACTACGTCCTCACCCTGCGCGTTGATGAGATACTCGCCGTTGAAGATGTTCTCGCCGGTAGCAGCATCGCGGCTGAAAGCCACGCCCGTAGCGGAGTTGTCGCCCATGTTGCCGTATACCATGGCCTGCACGTTCACGGCCGTACCCCATTCCTCGGGGATCTGGTTCATGCGGCGGTAGAGGATGGCACGCTCGTTCATCCAGCTGTCAAACACGGCGCAGATGCCACCCCAGAGCTGTTCCCATGCGGACTCGGGGAAGTCCTTGCCGGTGTACTCCTTCACGGCAGCCTTGAAGCGCTTCACGAGCTCCTTGAGGTCGTCCACGTCGAGTTCGTTGTCGAACTTCACACCCTTGGCCTCCTTCAGCTCATCCATGATGGCCTCGAAAGGATCTATATCGGTCTTGCTCTTGGGCTTCATGCCGAGCACCACGTCGCCATACATCTGGACGAAGCGACGGTAGCTGTCCCATGCGAAGCGGGGATTGCCGCTCTTCTCGGCCATGGTGGCCACGGTGGCATCGTTCATACCGAGGTTGAGGACGGTGTCCATCATGCCGGGCATCGAGGCGCGGGCGCCGGAGCGCACGGATACGAGCAGGGGGTTGGAGGGGTCGTCAAACTTGTTTCCTGTGAGGCTCTCTACGTGGGCGATGGCCTTCTTCACATCTTCCTGGATGTCTTCCACGACTTTGTCGCGGCCATACTGGGTGTATTCTGTGCAGACTTCGGTGGTGATGGTGAAGCCCGGAGGTACGGGCATGCCAAGCAGGTTCATCTCGGCAAGGTTAGCGCCCTTGCCGCCGAGAAGGTTTCTCATCTCGGCATTACCCTCGGCTTTGCCGTCGCCGAACGTATAAACTTTCTTTGCCATTGGGTTCTTTATGTTTAACTTAATATAATGATATTCAACGTTTTCACAAAACTCATCGCAACTGATGGCGACAACGCGCCGCAGGGCCTGCGGCCCCGGGTGCGCGTCCCTGACAATTTCAGGAGTGCAAATTTACAAAATTTCGTGGAAAATTACTACTTTTGCACAAAGTTTTTCAAATATGTCACGCAAGAAAAAACCCCTGCCCCTTCTCGAAGGGGTCAAAATATCGGGAATTGCCGCCGAGGGAAAGGCTTTGGCACGCGTGCGTCTGCGTCCCGAGGATGAGGGCGAGATTGTGGTGTTCATCCCTTTCGGCGCGCCCGGAGATGTGGCAGACGTGCAGATCGACCGCAAGAAACGCTCCTTTGCCGAGGGCCACATACTTCGTCTCGTCTCCCCCTCCGAGGATCGCACCGAGCCAAGGTGTGCCCATTTCGGCATATGCGGAGGATGCAAATGGCAGCATCTCCCCTACTCCGTGCAGCTCGCCGCCAAGCAGCAGCAGGTGGAGGATGCCCTCACGCGCATAGCCAAAGTCGAACTACCCGCCATCTCCCCTATCCTCGGCTCGGAAGATATATGGAGATACCGCAACAAGATGGAATACACGTTTTCCGACCGCAAATGGCGCTCATGGGAGGACATACGCAGCGGACGCGAGTTCACGGATGCCCCGCAGGCCCTTGGATTCCATATTCCGGGGGCCTTCGACAAGGTGCTTCATATCGATGAATGTCACCTTCAGACCCCCCTGGGCGACCGCATCCGGAATTTCATCTATGAATATGCACTTGCCCACTCACTGAGCTTCTATAATCTGCGGGAGAACAGCGGCCTGCTTCGCTCCCTGATGATACGCACGGCCTCCACCGGGCAAGTGATGGTCTGCGTGCAGTTCGGCAACGATGACGCGCCGGCCATCAACGCCCTCATGAAAGCGCTGCACATGGCGTTTCCCGAAATCACCTCCTTATTGTATGTAGTGAATCTCAAGCTCAACGACACCATCGGCGACCAGGAGGTCGTCAGCGCCTACGGGCCCGACTATATAGAGGAAGAGATGGAGGGTCTGAAGTTTCGCGTCAACGCCAAATCATTCTATCAGACCAACTCTCGACAGGCATACGAACTGTATAAGGTGGCGCGTAGGTTCGCCGGACTGGATGACGGCGCGGAGGCATCCGAAGACGCCGGCGCGCGTCCCCTGGTGTATGACCTTTACACCGGCACGGGCACAATCGCCAACTTCGTGGCACGTCGGGCGCGAAAGGTGGTGGGGATAGAGTATGTGGAGGCGGCCATCGAGGATGCCCGTCTCAATTCGCGTGTCAACGGCATTGACAACACTCTCTTCTACGCCGGTGACATGAAGGATGTGCTGACCGACGGATTCATAGCCGAGCATGGCCATCCCGACGTGATGATCGTGGATCCTCCCCGCGCCGGGATGCACGAGGATGTCGTGGGCGTTATCCTTAGGGCACGCCCCGAGACACTCGTTTACGTGAGCTGCAACCCCGCAACGCAGGCGCGTGATCTTGCCATGCTCGACTCCGCCTACAAAGTCGAGGCCGTGCAGCCCGTGGACATGTTTCCCCACACCCACCATGTGGAGAATGTGGTCAAGCTCACTCTCCGCTGACGATATTTCATCACCCTCCTGCCATAAAACCGTCAGGGCGCTCTCCTCAAAAGAGAGCGCCCTGACGTTTATCTTTGATTGTCCGGATTATTTCTTTTTGCCGAGGAAATCCGTCACCTTATCCTTTACGGACTCTATCACCTCCTTACCCTTGTCACTCTCGGCAAATTCCTGCACTTTCTTTACGGCCTCTTTCACTTTGGGGTCTTTCATCAGTCCGGCGGCCTTATCTTTCAATTCGTCTAACATAGCGTCAAAAATTTTTATAATTATACTTTATGACCTAACAACGCTCCCCGCCGCAAGATGGTTCACGTATAATAATAAAAGATGATAAGTAAGTGTTCAAATTTAAACGATATAATCAAAAGTAAGTGCTCACTTGATCTTTTATACAATCTGCGGCTTCTTTTTTGCCGCTTTCAGCTTGTCGCTCAGTCGCATAGCTCGCTATGCTCCCTCTCTCCGCACAGAAATCGTCTAAAAAACAAGCTCGCATATTGTATAAATTAAATTTGAACACTTACTTATGACCATGTGTATCTTTTAGATTGCGAAAGTTGCAGATATCATCCAAAAGCGTTACTTTTGCGGATATTTCACAACACAAACCGACTTACCATACAGTATGAAACTCACGAAAATCCTAACGCTCGCCCTCCTGGCGCTCGCTTTCACTGCCGCCTGTGCCGGCAAGAAAGACTCGAAATCCGAAGCCGTAGAAGCCCAAGCCGCCGACACCCCGGCCGCAATAGTGTATTTTTCGGCCACCGGCAACACCCGTGCCCAGGCTCAGCGACTCGGCAAGAGGCTTGGTCTCCCGGTGCACGAGATAGTTCCGGCCGAGGTGTATACCGAAGCCGACCTCGACTGGAGGGATGAGAACAGCCGCAGCAGCCGCGAAAGCGCCGACTCAACGCTCCGCCCCCCTATGGCCGACACCATCCCCGGCCTCGACGGGGTGAAGACCGTTTTTCTCGGCTACCCCGTGTGGTGGAACCGTTATCCCAATATCATCGCCACATTCATGGAGCGTCATAAAAAGCAGTTGGAGGGAAAAAGAATCGTCCCCTTCGCCACATCCGGCAGCTCCACCATCAACAACAGCGTGAAGACAATGGGACTGCATTTTCCGTTTGTCACCGTCGGCAACGGGCTGCTGATGAACGATGTCAGCGATGCCCAGATCGACGAATGGGCGCAGCCTTACCTCTGATCACATCACCTTATCTCATTCCGTATCATGAGCAGAATAGATTTGGTGCGCCTTCGCAAGCGGGCCGGTATGAGCCAGCGTGCGCTCGCCGACCTGCTTCAGGTGCGTCCCAGTTTTCTGTCGGCCATCGAAAACGGCCGCAGCAGGATGCCCGAGGAAAAACTCGACCGTCTGCACGAAATTTTCGAGCTCGACAGTTTCGATGACTACATCATTCCCGACATCGCCGGAGAAACGGGGAGTGCTGTCCCGCCTCACACCCATCCCCTCGACCAAGGCGACTCCCTGACTCAACTGCTGACCCATTTCCATGACCTCGCCCATCGCTCGGGCCACGCCTCCGCTCCGGAATCTGAATACGCGGAGCGCATCGAGTTTCTCGTAAGGCGCAACGACCGCCTGTCAGACCGCATCGATGACCTGCGCGACGAGGTGGATGCCCTGCGCAGGGAGAATCTCCAACTCAAGGAGCTACTGCTTCGAAGCGGCAAGGAAATACCCTGAGACTCGCCCAATACCGCCCCCGTGGCTATGAAATTTTATGAGATGGGATCTAAATTGCGGAAACCTCCACGATGTATTCATCGGGGGTGTCGGCCAGTATCCGCGCGTCGTAGCCCCACTGCCTGAAAATCTCTCCCAGACGCGATGCGGAGGGGAGATGATCGCTCTCTGACTCGCGTTCATGATGTATGTCGTTGATAAACTTCTCATCCGAAGGGAAAGCCACCACTATTCTTCCTCCGGGCCTCAGGTTCATCTTGAACAGCCACTCAAACGTATCGGCCGGGGCGTGCAGATGCGGATACACGCAATACATCATCACCAGGTCATACATCCCCGGCAACGCCTCCTCCTCGAAATCGAGCTTAAGAAATTCCACATTCTCCAAAGAGCCATATTTGCTGCGTGCCCTGGCCAGCATACCCTCCGACAGGTCTATGGCCGTCACGTGTCCATCGGGACCCGCCATTTCGCTCAGAAAAGGCACGAGCACACCCGTGCCAGTGCCGAGGTCAAGGACGCGTGCACCCTTTTCCACACCTATCTTGCTCAGTATGGAGCGCACCCTCTCCGGAGTGGAACGCTCCTCATTGGCGTCCCATAACGGTGCCAGAGCGTCAAAGAAATCTATCTCGGATTGTGTCATGATTCAATAATCAGGTTTAAATTCATTGAAATTACACTTAATTTACGGAAAATTTCAGTGAATTATTGTGAATATTCAATTAAATCAGTTAACTTTGCGCAGCAAAACAAGCTATTCTAAAAAATCTTGTATACCGTTATTATTGTTTGATCCCCAATAACCCGAATTATGAACAGACACCTCACCACACACCTTTCCACTATCTTACCCGCGATACTGGCCTCCGCCGGCAGTTATGCGGCCGAGGCTCCGCGCGACACAGTGAGACTGCATGAAATCGTGGTCACAGCCCCCCTTAAGGCCGATCCGGAGCTTACACCCCTCAACGTGACGCAGGTCACGACGGCGGAAATCGAGAAATCCGCTGAAAGTTCGCTCCTGCCGGTGCTTGTGGCCAAGGTGCCCGGTCTGTTTGTCACGGAGCGAGGCTTCGCCGGATACGGCGTGTCGGGAGGCAGCGCCGGTACAGTCAACATACGCGGCGTGGGCCAGGGCAACAAGGTGCTCTTCATGATCGACGGGCAGCCGCAGTGGGCCGGCGTATTCGGACACTCCCTCGCCGACACCTACGTGGCCAACGGCGTGGAGCGCGTGGAGGTGGTGAAGGGGCCCTCCTCCCTGCTCTATGGTTCAAACGCCATGGGCGGCTCTATCAACATCGTCACGCGCACGCAACACGAGGAGGGACTCACCGGACGAGCCCGCGCAATGTTCGGCTCCTTCTCCACTCAGAAATTCGCCCTCTCCTCGGGATACAGGAAAGGAAGATTCTCCGCCACGCTCTCGGGGCAGCTCGACCGCAGCAACGGCAACCGCGCGGGGAGTGCCTTCTGGATGGCAAACGAGTTCGCCCAACTCAAATATGCCGTGTCGCGCAAATGGAGTGTGGCCGGTATGCTCGACATGACGCAGAGCCACGCCAACAATCCCGGCACGCTCCAGGACCCTCTGGAGAATATGTGGACCGACATCTTCCGGGGTACGGGGGGACTCTACGTCAAGAACCAGTATGACAAGGCCGACGGCGGAATCCAGGGATACATCAACTGGGGACGCAACAATGTGGATGACGGAAACACTCCGGGCACCACGCCCAAGGATTATCTGTTTCACTCCACAGACTATCTGATGGGCTTCACCGCCTACGAGTCCCTGTACCTTTGGGAATACAACGTGCTCTCAGCCGGAATCGACTTCCAACACTGGGGTGGCCATATATGGAACACGAACAAGGAGGACGTGACGCTCCGCACCTCCGAAGCACGTCATCACGTCAACGAAGTAGCCGGATATGTAATGATGCAGCAGGGCTTCTTCCGGGATATGCTCAACATCAACGGCGGAGTCCGCCTCCAGCACAATTCCGTGTACGGCAACGTCTGGGTACCCCAGGCCGGTTTCATTTTCAAACCGGGCGCGAACTCCCACATCAAGGGCTCATTCAGCAAGGGATTCCGCTCCCCTAACATCCGCGAGCTCTACCTCTATCCCCCGGCAAACCCCGATCTTAAACCGGAATACATGCTCAATTACGAGCTGAGTTACCGCCAGTGGCTCCTTGACAGCCGCCTTATGCTCGGAGCGGCGGTATACTACATCGACGGCAAGAACATGATTCAGACGGTGCGCGTGGACGGACGCCCGCGCAATGTCAACACAGGCAGATTCCACAACAAAGGATTCGAGATCGAAGCGGGCTACTCCATCCTCCCCGATCTTGACGCATCCGCCTCATGGGCCTACCTCCACACTGACGGCGACAACCTCTACTCCCCGAAAAACAGACTGAATGCCGAAGTGAACTATACCCCCGGAGATTTCAGCTTCACCCTGGAGGAGAGCAGTGTCTGGAGCATGTATAACGGCGGCTACAGCGAAAGCTACACGCTTCTCAACCTTCGCGCCGCATACACTCTCGGCGCCAAGGTGCCTGTGACGCTATCGATTAAAATCGACAATATCACAGGCAAGCATTACCAGATAATATACGGCTGTCCCATGCCGGGCACCACCCTAATGGGAGGTGTGGAGTTCAAGTTCTGATCCGTGAAGACACGTCTCGCCCCCCTCTATTTTCTTCAGTTCGCCGTGTGGGGATGTTACCTCACATGCTTCGGGCAACTGCTCGGGGCCGGCGGACTGGGAAAAGACATCGCCTGGTTTTACGCCGCCATAGGACTCGTCTCCATCCTCACGCCCTCGCTTTTCGGGCGTATGGCAGACCGCACGCGCCGTCCGGAACTCCTGCTCGGACTCTGCCACCTTGGCGCCGCGCTTATCATGACGGTAATGTGGCGATATGCCATGACTCATCCCTCGCTCTCCTTCCGCACATTCTATCCCCTCTATCTCCTCTTCCTTTCCTTTTATATGCCCACTATGGCCCTGGCCAACACCGCCTCATTCGCCATGATGACACGGGCCGGGATAAATCCCGTCACGGCGTTTCCGCCCGTCCGTATATGGGGCACGGCGGGATTCGTAGCCGCTATGTGGTTTGTCAATTCGGCCTATTGGCACGACGGCACCCTGGGCTTCACCCTCAGCGACACGGCTGACGCCGGACATCTCCGGTTTCAGTACAACGGCATGCAGCTCCTCTGCAGTGCCATCTTCGGGTATCTGACTGCTGGATACGCCTTCACGCTACCCCGCAGCACCTCGCCAAACGAAAAAAACGGCACCTCCGCCCCGGCCCCCGGTCTCGCGGCCTCCCTAAAGCTCATGTTCAGCTCGCGCGGCAGAGCCGTATTCCTTTGCTTCGTCATCCTTTCCGGAGTCTGCCTTCAGATTTCCAACGGATTCGCCACCCCCTTCATCACCCACTTCTCCGGACTCTCCGAATATGCAGGGACCCTCGCCTCGGGCAACGCCACGATGCTCTTCTCCCTCTCGCAGATTTCCGAAGCTGCCTGTATTCTCCTCGTGGGCGTGGCGCTCAAAAAGTCCGGAATCCGATATGTATATGCCCTCGGGCTCGCGGCCTGGGGACTGCGGTTCCTCTTTCTGGGCCTTGGCAATCCCGGCGACGGACTGTGGATGCTAATATCCTCCATGCTCGTGTATGGAATAGCCTTCAACTTCATCACCATAGCGGGCCACCTCCATATCCAGCAGGTGTCGCCCGAGGGAATGAAGGGATTCGCACAAGGACTGATGATGTTCATGAGCAACGGCATCGGAGCCACATTCGGCACCGTGGCCGCCGGATATATAGTCAACCGGTATTGCACGTGGGAAATGGTGCGTCTTCCCGGCTCCGACGCCATGATGCGCCTCTTCATGGGCGACTGGACAATGCCCTGGCTCATCTTCGCCCTCTACGCCTTCGCCGCAGCCGGAGCATGGTTTCTTCTCTTCCGCAGCAACTCGAAATCAAATGGAGTTTCTTGAAAAATCAGGTTAATATGAAAACAATGAAATACAGGGGATACAATGGAACCATACAGATGAGTATGGAAGACGTGTGCATGTACGGTCGAGTGCTCGACTTGCTTGATGATACTCTGATCAGCTATGAAGGAGGAACACTTCAGGAATTACGCGAAGATTTTCAAGGTGCAATAGACGATTATCTCTCCCTTTGCGAAGATGAAGGAATCGAACCGAAGACAAGCAGGTGTGTCCGTCAACGCTTTTATTCGTAATGCCGTCGAGAGACAGATAGCTTCCATGCGCTGATAAGGTTAACCCGAAATCAAAATAAATTTGGAATTTTCGGCAATTGTGATTAACTTTACAGCCGGAATTAAATCTATATATATCATGGCACTTCAGTTTACTGACCAGACGGCCCGCGAGGCCATCGAATCCGGCAAGCCGGTAGTAATAGACTTCTGGGCTACATGGTGCGGTCCCTGCATCAAGCTCGGTCCCGTAGTCGAGGAACTCGCAGAAAAATATGAGGGAAAAGCCGTAATCGGCAAGCTCAATATCGACGAGAACGATGAAATAGCATCCGCCAACCGCGTGCGCAACATCCCGACCGTCCTCTTCTTCAAGGATGGCGAGCTCAAGGAGCGCAGCGTGGGTCTCGTAAAGCTCTCCGACCTTGAGGAGAAGCTCATGAAGATTCTCTGAGCATACCCTCCCTGCTCAATCCGTCTACGAGGGGTATCCTGCCCGCCCGGGCATGATACCCCTCGAATCTTTTTCCCATTTATCCCCACTCGCACATCACCTGCACCTCTTCACTCCCATGCGCCAGATCATCACACACTTCACCGACGACGACCTCTATAAGTTCACCATGTGTTGCGCCGTCATTGACAACTTTCCCCGCACGCACGTGAAATACCGCTTCAACGACCGTGACAACACCGTCTATCCCCCCGGTTTCGCCGACGAACTGCGCCGCCAGATAGAGACGCTGCGCTCCGTGGTCATCACCCGAGAGGAAATCGACTTCATGCGCCGCAGATGCAGCTACATTCCCGACTGGTTTTACAGCTATCTCAAAGGGTACCGCTACGATCCCTCCACCGTCAGCATCCGTCAGGACGAGGAGGGACACCTGCACATCGAGTTCGAGGGAAACTGGAGCGACACCATCCTTCTTGAGGTGAAGGTGCTGGCCATAGTGTCGGAGCTATACTACATCATGACCGGAGAGGCCGAATCATTCGACTACGAATCCTTCTCTGAGCGTTCATTTGATAAGGCACGCCGTCTCATTAAGGCCGGCTGCTGCTTCAGTGACATGGGCACGCGCCGCCGCGCTTCATTCCGCGCTCAGGATGCCGCCATCAGGGCAATGAAGGAGTGTGCCAACGTAATGTCGGATAGCCCCGGTCTCTTTGCCGGAACGAGCAATGTATGGTTCGCCATGAAATATAATCTCTTGCCGATGGGGACAATGGCCCACGAAATCGTCTGCGCCATAGCCGGAATGTACGGCCCCCAGATGGCTAACCATCTCGCCATGGAGATGTGGACCCACACCTACCGAGGAGCCCTCGGCACATTCCTGTATGACACCTACGGATGGCGCATATTCTCACTCAATTTCTCCGAAGACTACGCCAACCTCTTCAAGGGACTCCGCGTGGACAGCGGAGACAATTACGACCAGCTCGACAGGATCGTGGAGAAATACCGCTCGCTTAACATAGACCCCCTTTCGAAGCAGGTGGTCTTCAGCAACGGACTGAATGTCGACCAGGCCATCGCCATACAGCGTTATGCGGCCGACAAATGCCGTCCCTCTTTCGGAATCGGCACACATTTCACCAACGACTTTCCCGGTGTCAAGCCCCGCAACATTGTAGTGAAACTCCTCGCTGTTAAAATCACTGAATCGTGGCCGTTCTATTGCGACACCTGCAAGCTCAGCGAGGACCACGGGAAATTCACCGGCGATCCCGCCGTCGTGAAGCGTTTTCTTCAAGCACTCCACCTTCCCGTACCCGAAAGCCTTTGACAGACCCACCCTACATCGGGACGCGACCGTATTGCTTGAAGGTGCGTATATAATAAGGTGTGGTGACTTTCGACACCACCACCCCTTTGCTGCTCGAGGCGTGGATGAAATCCTCGCTGTTTATCATGATGCCCACATGCGAGATACGGTTCTTGTCCTTGCCCGTCGCAAAAAACACCAGGTCGCCCGTGCGCACATCCTTCTCCTTGATTTTCTTGCAAAACTCCGCCTGCTTAGCGCTGTTGCGCGGCAGCTTAACGCCACACACCTCCTCGTATATCCTGAGCACCATCCCGGAGCAATCGGTGCCCGTACCCTTGTCGGCTCCTGCATATAAATAGGGAGTACCCATCCATGTGAAGGCCTCCTCCACGATGCGCCGCTGCTTCCCGCTCACATTGCCGAGCGAAGCCAGCAACTCCTGGCGTGTGGGAGACTTTCCCATTCGCGGGGAGACCGACTTGCGCGAGGAGTGGCACGCCCCGAGCGCCACGCACAGCACCATCGGGAGCACAAGCCGCAGGATACGGCCAAAACTGATACGGGAAAACGTGAAGGATCGAAACATGGATGCAAATTTAATTAAAATCTCGATTACACACAATCAAAATCCCGAATCTTGACACACAAAAGATCCCAAAATATTTTTAACGTTTTTATACACGATACGCCGCCTCGTCTTAAAAGATTTTAAAACCTGTGGGCAAATGTAATATCGGTCCCCTTTTTGTGCTTAATATATACGGCAACAACCCCGTGATGAGTACGCGTATACTCCAATACATCGCGGGGCACTAACTGGATTTATCATGAAAAAGAAAAGTGTTTTCACGGCCCTGATGACGGCCGTACTTCTCTCACCGGTATCCCTCCCCGCGCAGACTTCGTCAGGTGCAGGTGACTTCATACGCACGTCGCGCACCCAGTCTTTCGACACCGACTTCACCCAGGCGGCCGAGTCCACGGTCAACAGCGTGGTCTGCATCAAAAGCTACGCCACCCGCAAGCAGTCATACAATCCCTACGGCGACATGGATCCCTTCGGCATGTTTGACTTCTTCTTCGGTCCCCAGCAGCGTCAGCAGCCCCGTCAGCAGCAGCGCAAGTCCGAGCCTGTCCAGACCGGTCTCGGCTCCGGTGTGATCCTGAGCGCCGACGGATATATCGTCACCAACAACCATGTCGTAGAGGGTGCCGACAAACTCGAAGTGCTTCTCAACGACAACACCACATACGAGGCCCTCATCGTGGGCACCGATGAAATGACCGACCTCGCCCTCCTGAAAGTGGACGCGAAAAATCTCCACGCCATCACCTTCGGCGACAGCGAGTCGCTCAAGGTTGGCGAGTGGGTGCTTGCCGTGGGTAATCCCTTCGGCTTCAACTCCACCGTCACGGCGGGCATAGTTAGCGCGAAGGCCCGCAGTTTCGGCCAGGCCGGACGCCAAGGCGCCCTTAGCATCGAATCGTTTATCCAGACCGACGCTGCCCTCAATCCCGGCAACTCCGGGGGAGCCCTCGTCAACCTCAAGGGTGAGCTCGTGGGCGTCAACTCGGCCATCTATTCCAACACCGGCAGCTACTCCGGCTTCTCGTTCGCCATCCCCACCACCATCGTGGCCAAAGTCATGGCGGACCTTAAGCAATACGGCACCGTGCAGCGTGCGGTGCTCGGAATCACCATCGGCGAACTGACCCCCGAAATCGTTAAGGAGAAGGAGATCAAGGGCACCAAGACAGGCGTCATCGTGGCCTCCGTGGGCGACCGCTCCACAGGCAAGGAGCTCGGTCTTGAGACAGATGACGTAATCGTGGCCATCGAGGGCGTGGAAATCACCAATATGGCCCAGCTCCACGAGCAGATGGCCAAATTCCGCCCCGGTGACAAGGTGACCGTCACCTATGTGCGCGACGGCAAGCGCATCACCCGCTCCGCAACGCTCCGCAACTCGCAGGGCAACACCGACATCACACGCAAGGGTGATTTCGCCGAACTCGGGGCAGCCTTCATGAAGGTGTCTGCCGAGACCAAGCAGCATCTCGGCATCTCCTACGGCGTGCAGGTCACCGGGCTTAAGAACGGTCTGCTCAAAAACGCCGGTATCAAGGATGGATTCATCATCACCGAAGTAAACGACAACCCCGTCAACTCCTCCGATGATCTTGAATACATCTACAATTCCGTGATGCGCGACGACGCCCAGGACAAGGTGCTCTTCCTCACCGGCGTCTACCCCACAGGCAAGAAGCGCTACTATGCCATCGACCTCTCCGACGAATGATTTGAAAAGGAAATTCAGAGTTCACACAATAACGAACTTTAACGTCCGTTAAATATTACGCCGCAGGTTGCCCGGGAGCAAACCTGCGGCGTTTTGCGGATGTTGTATTTATACAAAATTCAAGAACATACAGAAGTAAAAGATATAAGCACACATGCGTCAATTAAAGATTAACCCCACGATCACCACTCGTGACACCCCCTCTCTTGACAAATACCTTCAGGAGATCGGGCGCGAGGAGCTGATTTCCGTAGCGGAGGAGGTGGAGCTGGCCCAGCGCATCAAGAAAGGGGATAAGAAAGCCCTTGAGAAGCTGACACGCGCCAATCTCCGGTTTGTCGTCTCGGTAGCCAAGCAATACCAGCACCAGGGCCTCGCCCTTCCTGACCTTATCAACGAGGGAAACCTCGGTCTGATTCGCGCCGCCCAGAAATTTGACGAGACAAGGGGATTCAAATTCATATCATACGCCGTGTGGTGGATACGCCAGTCCATCCTCCAGGCCCTTGCCGAGCAGTCGCGCATCGTGCGCCTCCCGCTCAACCAAGTTGGCTCGCTCAACAAGATTTCCAAGGAGCAGGCCAAGTTCGAGCAGGAAAACGAGCGCCGTCCCTCAGCCGAGGAGCTTGCGGAGCGTCTCGACATACCCGTTGACAAGATCTCCGAGACCCTGAACGTCTCGGGCCGCAACATATCGGTAGACGCCCCTCTTGTCGACGGCGAGGACAATTCGCTCCTTGACGTCCTTTCCAACGACGACAGCCCCGCCACGGACTCCTCGCTCAACCACGAGTCGCTCTCCAAAGAGATCGAGCGTGCCCTCAGCCATCTGGGCGAGCGCGAGCGCGAAATCCTCAAGATGTTTTTCGGTATCGGATGCCAGGAGCTCACCCTCGAGGAGATCGGAGCCAAATTCGACCTCACCCGCGAGCGCGTGCGCCAGATCAAGGAGAAGGCCATCCGCCGTCTCAAAAGCCAGAAGAGCGACCTGCTCCGCAGCTACCTCGGAGGCTGACACCCATAAGAAAATTATCTGACACTCATCAGCAAATAATCAATACAAGAATATCCGGCACTTCTGCTATAGAGATGCCGGATATTCTTGTATTGATTACCCCTATCAGTTCGCCGACCAGAAGGGGATGTCAGTGGGCTGATAATTGGGTTGCGAGATATGAATTGTATTCAGCATAGGAGAAGTGTTAAGCTTTCGCGTGACATTGAAACGACATGACACACGATGCACCTCCCTTCCCGTCAGCGAGTCGGTCATAATAGTATTTCCCAGACTGTTGTTGACATCATTGGCTGCGATATGACTCAGGTAATTGTTGAGAGTAATGGTCTTTTCATACTTGATGACAGTCTGTTGAATCTCCTTACCACCCACCTTCATCGGCCAATATGAATCACCTTGAGTCACCCTCATGTTGCCGTCAGGATAGTTTTCCATATTCTGAAGCTTGATCTCAAGCGTGAATTTAAGCGGAAACACCACGTCGGGCAAGTCATCCGGAAGATCGAAAAACAGGGTCGCCGAGGCATTTTGAGCATTAGTCACCTTCGGCAGTTTGAGAGTCACCCCGTTATCCTGTGCTTCCATGCTCGCCGTGGACGTGTGAGGACCCCAATTGACTATATGATCAGGGAAGATCTTTACATTATCATATGTCCACGCCTTATGCAGTATCAGACGCATAGTCCTTCCCACACCTGTAGCCGGCTTCACGACAATAAAGGATTGCATTTTGGTCTCCATTTTGGCAGGATAGAAAGTGAGCTTGTACTCTTTATATCCATTCTTGCCGTTGGAAGGCCCGCTGACGGATTTTATGACATTTCCCGGCACAAGATCGAGGATAGATATGCCGTTGTTACGGAAATCAGTGGTGTCTGAAGCACTGTAATAGCGATAACGGAAGGTCGTCGTACTCTCCGTAGTGCTCGTTATGATGAGATCCGTGAAATTGACTTGTATCAACTCCGTTCCGTCAGATATCTTCAGCAGGGATTCCGTATCGAAATCAAAAGAAAGATTATTATACACCGGCCCATGCACAGCTTCGATGGCTGTTTTCATTCCCGGAGACGTCACCCTTGTGATGGATATGTTATATTGGAAATTCCGTAGCTGCGGAAACATCTCGAACACTCCATCCGAACTTTTATCACCGACATCCATCTTATAATAATATGTCTCTCCGGAATACTGTCCCTTGATGATTACCACGGTGCGGTTGCTTCGGCTCACCGGGCGCTCATAGATATATTGTGGGCTCACACCGTCGGGGATTTCGAAGTCATCGGTGATACCGGTCGGATATTCGAGAAATGTACCTCCCGGCATGAACCCGCCGTAACTCTCGCGTATTTTGTCATACGGAATCGCTGAGCCGAACTCATCAAGAAAATCGGCGAACTCACGTTTCTGCGGATTCCAGGGAGCGATGGAACCATCCCTTGGCACGTTCATGACTCTGAACCCGAGGAGCGTGAAATTAGGATCGGTACACATCACTGACACCCTGCTGAAATTTCTTATGAGGGGCACCCGGGTCAGAGAAGATTTCAATTCCGGTGTAGGAACCCAGTCTCCATGCTCCGTCTGCACCGCATACCCTTTCGGAAAACTTAGCCGCCGCCAATATGCCTCATTTCCGTTTGTCACCGATAGAGACGGGATCACGCTTCCCTCGGAACCAAACTGAATCTTCAGTTTCACGCTCTTAGGCACGGCTATGAGATGCAATATACGACCGAATGTAGTGTTGGTGAGCGTTACGCGAAACTTGACCTCGTCACCCTCCACCGTCTCATTTTCAGCGTCATGCACCCCTACAAGAGTATTGAGCATCGGGTCACCGTTATCGGCAAACTCCACGACATACAGATGGAGATTCCCAAGATCCGCGTTCATGCCCATCGCCCTTGTTTCCACACTTCCGGGTGTGGCGAAAGAGAGGGATGACTCCACCACAACCTTATCTCCGACAAAGGTGACACTCCCCCCCTCATCCATTGGTAAGGGTATATCCTCAGCCGTGCAGGAAGCAAGGAGAACTATCGCTGTCAGAAAGATTGTATATAGTTTCTTATATATTTCATTCGTAACCATAGGATGATAAGTAAGTAGTTCTCGAAATCCTATTTTGTGACGCTAAGGGGTTCGTCGCTGTCGCCCCATGTGAATTGATAGATAGCACTGCTATCGTTGGGCTTTTGACCGTTGCTTTTCAGTGTTCCCTCACCCCAGTACCATTCGTCATATACGAAACGGGCGCGTTCCTTGCTGCTGACATCATAGTCCTTGACGAGCTCGCTCTGTCGCTGGTATGGCTTCCCGGGAACTTTCACCGCACCCTGAGCGCACCAATAATGCCACGTATCATTATTATATACGCCGAACAAGCGGGGAATCTTTCCGTTGTCGGAAAGCTCGGTGATGAATCTCACCTCACCCCATGTCGGGAGTCTCCACCTTCCGGCAGGATACCCCATCTCCTGGAATGCGGCTGCCCTTCTTCTCGCCTGCACGCGCGTCAGCACAGCTCCTGTTCCGGCCATACTCGAGCATATTCTGAATTTAGGCGCGATCATATTCTCCGCCTCATCCGTCTCGTTGGTAGGATGATAATAAGACAATTTTCTCTTCTTATTACCTCCATCCACATATATTGCTTCTATGAATGTGGCCCACGGAGTTTTATACTCGGTACGGTTATTTGCCGCTGACATTGAACTGTTGGAAAGGTTATTGTTTATCTGTATGCGTCTCGGATCATTGATGATATAGTTATTGTTATCAAGGCGTGTGATAGTGATCAGATACATGTTGGGATTCCAATTGTAGTATTTGCCTGAGTTCAATCCTATCACATCATTCCATCCCAGGTCATTGTCGCCTATATTTCCGTTGATGTAGACATTTGCCATTTTGTCGCCTGCTACAATGTTTGTCACACCGTTTACGGTCTGCGTAATATATCTTTCACTTGTATTGGGAGGAGATGTGATATACATTCCCGGATATTGCGTGATTACCAGGGACTCCTTAAACGTATTCTCCCCCGCTGCATGCTTATCCTTGTGCTGTACCGTCACAAAGAACTCCACCTTTGAAAATTCTGCATCATTGGTTTTCTTGAAAAACTTTATACTTTTCATTTTTTCAAGAATTTCCGAAAGCTTCACGACTACAGGCCTTCCGTTTCTTCCGCCGTCCGGCTTGTCGCCGTTGGTCAGATCAAAAGGCTTGGTTTTGGATATGTATGGCTGGTATGCCATTAGAGGATGCCAGTATCTCAACACCTGCTGAGATCCCTCTGTATTAAGGAAACTGATGCTGTACACTCCGTCCCCGTCCTTCCAGGAGGCCGTGTTCTGCTCGCGGGACACCGTTACTGGAAACTCATTACCCTCGTCGGAATAATTGAAACGATAGAACACCATGTAGCAATCAACCACCTCCACAGGATGCGAAGTATAGAACGAGATGTCGAATTGGTCAGCATTGTTAACGGTATATTGGGTCTGATCAAACACGAGATAGCGCACGTCGGTGAGTTCGACATCCAACTCCTTGGTGCCCCAGGGAGCGGCGGTATAACTGACATCTTCCAACGTCATAGGCTCCTCGGGCACCAGGCTTCCCAACACACTCACGTCAAGATGCACGTGATATGACACATTTCTTACGATCTCGGTCTTGTCAAGACTGACCACCGGCACCTGGTAATAGCACACTCTGATGGTATGTCCATCATCTGTAGTCCAGGGAAGAGCCAGTAGCAACCGTGTGCGGTTCATGTCGGTCAGACTCTCTGTCCAGGAGTTGGGATAGGTATAGAAAGGGATGGTCTGCACATACTCCCCTTTTGCTCCGGTGGGACCGGGATGGTTGCCGCCGGTCCCATCGTCTGTGCGCAGCTCGAAACCGTATTCCAGTTGAGGGTCAGTGGTAAAATAATCTTTCTCGGCAACACCATTCCTTACATCAGGCACCAGCGTGGTGGTGTCTACGCCGTGCACCATACGCACGGTCATCCAGTCATAGCGCGCCTTCCATTTTACGACATTTCCGTCAAGCTTTTCCTCCACTTCATCCTTTCCGGTGACGTGCAAGTCGATTTTCGCCGCAGTGCGTTGCATCTCCACCATTCCCACCGCGGTATTGCCGGTGAGTTGCGCTGTGCTCGTCCCCTCCATGGCGAAGCATGGCTGCATTTGCTCTGTCCTGAATTTGGAATCGATCACTTTGTTTCGGAAATCCGCCACTGTCCGGCATCCGACGGTGTCGACATTGGCAACGGCGAAAACATTGCAGGTGTTGGAGGAATCCTGGTTGAAAAGATGACTCATGAGGAACTCCGTAAGGGGGATGCGTACGACAGTCTGCCCCACGGCGTTAAGACCTGTGAAAGTCTCCTTCACCAGCGGAGTTCTTTTCTCGTTCCAATCTCCTCCGACGGGCCACATGCAGACGGTGACCGAAGTGATGAGATTCTCGTTATACGGATCTACCCCGGGTTCAGTCGCTCTGGTCTCCATACCCTCGGCCACGGCAATTGTAAGATTGATATAACCGGGCCGGGCCACTTCCGGCGCCTGCGGTTCCACGAGTATTTCATCACTGCATCCGGCGATACTCCCCACCATTACGAGTACTGCAGCCATCAGGCACAACTCGAGACTCCGGCGTATGGGAGCGGACAAGTAGATTATTTGTTTGAATGGGAAAAATCTTTTCATTTCATCACATCCGTGAAGGTTATTAGCAACTGATCCTGCCATACATCAGTACTGGGGATTCTGGATTATGGTCAGCACATCCGCAGTGCCTGTTGTCACGCCCTGCATGATATTGACCGGCAGCGTTCTGCCGTCGGGCATCGTCACCGTGACAACCAGTTCTGCCACGTTAGGATCAAGTCCCGCCCCCTCGAAGGGGCCGAAGGTAAAGACCGCAAGGCTACCGACCATGCCCGATATATGAGTTGTCATGATCTCATTACCGTTATCATCTGCGGTGACAAAGCGAATGGCATCCTGCACGCCCGAGGTGGTCACCAGATAGGCATCCCAGCGTGCCCCCTCGGGGGTTGAGATTCCGAATGTGCCGCTCACAGTGTAGGGATACCTCACTACCATTCTGCCCGTATGGAGATCAAAGTTCTCGGAAATGAATTTGTTGAGATCGCCCGAGGTAGTGCCGGTGACATTGAAAGCGCCATCGGAGGCAAGACTGACAAAATCGGAATATTCAAACCGTGACACCTCCGTGGTCCAAGGCAATACTTTCACTGTCAATATGGCGAAGTTGTCGTTGCCGAGGGTGATGTTCACCTTCACGTGGGTGTTGCGCGGCAGTCCGTAGGGGAGGTTGGGAAGTGTCACCGGTATGAGCCAACTCTCGCCGTTGTCAAAGGATAGAGTGCATTTGAAGCCGTCGGCCGGCTGAGCGCTCTCGGGGAGGTAAATCTCCGGGGCATAGCGGAAATCGCTGACCGGGAGATCTACTGGCACCGGAAGATGATATACGTATTCCCCGGTCTTGGTCTTCTCCGGGACATCGAATTTCACTATCTCGCGCCCCTCGTACAGATTTGTGGAGGGATTGTATTTGCCCGGCTCGTACATGGCGTTTCTCGGGAAAAGATACTCCCTGTCGGCGATGTCTGAAATTCCGATGGATGTGATCTTGCGTCCCGAGCCATCCGTGAAATCTTCCGAGGTGGTGACGCTGAACGAGAACTTCACCGCCGCGCGTGTCAGCACGAGGTTGAAATTTTCGCTTGACCCCGCTTCGAGAGCCTTGGAAGTGCGTATCTCGAAACATTCCGCCATCGGAATCGACTTCTTGCCCAGGAATGGTATCGTGTTGTCGAAGAGAGGCTCGTCGAGGTCTCTCGTGATGAGGATGTTCTCGAGAGTGCCCGGCACGTATACGGCTCCGGGAGCGAGGGCGGGCTGCGTGAAATTATAGTATATGCTCTGCTCGTTTCCGATGAGGAAGATGCGATACCCGCGGTTTTCCACACCGGTGAACTTCAGGTCATCCTCCACGGGAAGTCCGTTCTTGAAAGCCACAGAGCGGTTGTGTGTTACCCTCCCCGTCTTCCCGTCCACGATGATGACCCTGAGGCGCGAAAGCGTCTCGGTGTCATAATCGGGAAGCTCGTAATCAGGAGCGGCAGGGGCACGCGTCACCTCTCCCTTGCCTCTGCACTGTGAGGCAAGCGACACCGAGAGACGAATCTCCACCGGGAGTCCGTCGCTCTCAGGCTCATTCTCCTCCCCTGCCGTGCATCCCCCCGCGGCCAGCATCAGCAGCGAGGCGAGGAGGGCAAGAAGGCTCCGGTATGTCAGTGACACGCTTTGCATTTACTATTCCTGTTCTTTATTCTGTTATTTTCCGTATGCCGGTAATCTTCGAGGTCAGGAAACGATATTGTTGATTCTTACCACCCAGTCGTTGATGCGGATTGTAGTGTCGAGCCATCTGCCGTCCTCGGTGAGGAAGAAAGTAAGCTCCCAGCGGTTCTCGCGGTCCAGGAAGTCCTGCGGGGAGAGATAGCTGTAAGCCTCGCTCTGCATCAGCAGGAGGATATTGACCAGGGGGAGGTCTATGACGCTCTCGCCGTCGGAAGAGCGGGTGACAAGCAGACGGGCCTGTGAGCGGCGCATGAAGCGCCCGGTGCTGATTTCGGCGTAGGCCACCATGAAGGGATCGCCGGCCACATTCAGTCCCCCCACGGTATTGCCGCTTATCCAGGGATAATAGGTGACGGTCTGCGAGGGAATGACGTTGTTTTCCCAGTTCATGCGGGTGTTGTCATCCGTGATGCGGAAGTCGAAGTCTTCCACGTCGATGGTGACACCTGCGGCATTGGCCAGGAGGATACGCACGTTGTTGGTATCCTTCCACATATTGATCGTCCCTGCCACATACCCGGTGGACTCCGCCACGGATGGCACCTCCACTTCCGTTATGCCGTAATACAGGGGATGGAGATATACGCCCGGATCCCTGCCGATGACGGAGGGTTTCATCACCACCTCGATGTCTTCGAGATCGGGAGTGTCGTTGTGGAAGTCAAACCGGAAGGAGGATTTCTCGCAGGCCATCCCGCCATAAGCGAGGATGGTATATTTCCCCTCGGGGAGATCAAGCGGGAGCCGCCAGTTCTCGTCGGAGATCTCGGGGGCGTAGAAGTTCATAGAGGGGAGTACGCGATGCCCGATGCTGTCGAAGACGAACACCGTGAGGCAATCCACATTCGCCGCGAAAAACTCGCCGTCGTCAATATAATGGTTTGACCGGAAACGCAGACTCACTCCTTGGGGACACGGCTCCAGGTCGGAGTGCATGGCGTCGCATCCTCCCAAGGAGGGAAGCATGGCCATCAGCAACATCCCGAGAAGGGCGGGAAAAGCGGATGCGTTCCTGATATATCTTCTGATACGTCTTGTCATAGATTCGTATGGTCTTTCTGTTTCGGTCGGACGGAAGATTTTCAGGTCTCCCGCCCGGGGTTTTCCACCTGCGGCCGGAGCCGCGCGGTGGAAATGGGAGTCAGTCGTCAGAACTGGATGTTATTGATGCGAACTACCCAGGGGAGCACACGCACTGATACGGTCATGTAGACATTTGCCTGCTCGTCCGGGGTGTCGGGTGTCGGGGTGTCGGGGTCATTCTCGGGCACGCGGGGATGGCCGAGCTGGCTCAGACGGGTCACGGCGAGCTTGTAGACATTGTTGCGCACCACGGCAAACTCCATGGGGCCCATTGTGCCCACCTGGCCGTTGTCGTTGTGGCGGTTCCAGTAATAGTAGTAGCAGTAGTAGCCCCAGTCACCGTTCTCGTTCTGATTGGAGAGATAGAGGGTGAAGAGGTTGGTGACTGCACGGTCGCGGAACGTAGCGAACTGGGGATGAGTTCCGTCGGGAGCGGGACGGCCTGCGGCCTCCCAGATCTCGTACGCGTAGTTGACGGAAGCGACATCCGGCTCTTCAGTATCGGTGAAGATGATGTCACCGTCATCATCCCTCACCACGCCTACACCACCATTGCCGTAGCAGGCGAGATAGAGGCCTGCAGTGCGGTCAAGGCTCTGGTTCTGACCCTTGGTGGCGTCGAAACCGGCTGCGGCCAGAGCGGCGGCCTGCACGTGCTGCCAGGAGGCGTAGAGGCTTCCGGAGAGTGCGAAGAGGATGGGATCGGCATAGGGGTTGGAGTTGTGCACGGTGGCGTTGAGCACTTCATAGAGCTTGCGCTCCCACTTGTCGGCGGACGTCGCGAGATCGGGGTTGGCCTTCATGCGGGCCTCGAACACGATACCGGTGGTCTGACCGGTCATCTGGTTGTCGGCAGAACCGGGCATTGTGTTCTCAGTCACATAGCGCCATGCGCGGTAGTCGCCGTTCTTGTTGGGATCAGGATAGCGGTCGTAGGGATAATCCTCGGTGGAACCGTTGACCACCTTGGAGATGGACTCGAACTTCCAGTGCTTGCCTCGGCTGTCAACCTTGCCTGTCGCAGGATCGTAGAAGGTGTAGTTGAAGTATTCGGTCCAGTTGGACATGATACCGGCCTCTTTCTCCGTGGCGTAGGGAGTCACGACATAATTGCCGGAGTTGGGGATGACGGTACCGGTGCTGGTGCTGTACCAGGGACGCTCGGCGCCGAGAAGCTGGATGTTAGTGTCCATGCCTGTGTCAGACACGCGCTCGAGCACATACTGCTTGTTCATCATGTTGACCGGAGCCATGCTGATGATCTCACACTGCACGAGGGGCCGGTTCTCCTTGTTGAAGACCACGTTGTAGGTGAAGGGCACATCCTTCACACCGTTGCAACCCTCTACGTCGAGCATCTGCGAACCGTCGCGGATGTCGAAGCGAGCGGCGAGACGGTGCACGTCGATGGCGCCTCGGTTGGTGTGGTTGTCCACCTCCGTGGGCTGACCGGCGTTGTTGATGCCGGAGAGGTCGAAAGGAGTGGACTCGCTCATGAATACGTTCCAGTCATCGATCTGTGCGGGGAGCGTACGCGTGGCTACGCGCAGGTTGCTCATGAAGAAGCCGGAGTTCTTGTTCCAGAGAGAGTTCTCGCTGGGTGCTCCGACGACAACGTCCTCCGTGTAGTTGATCCAGTCGCGGTCATTGGTGAGACGCGCCTTGATGTACTGTACGAAAGTGCCTGAGGGATTGCAGAACACGTATACGTTCACATCGCGCTGGGTAGTCGTGGTGTAGTAGTCGTTGATGACGGTCTTGTTGAACTTGCCCGTAGCGCGATACAACGGCTGGTCACCGGCCGTCATGGAGAGGAGCTTTTCCTCGGGGATGAGGGTGTAGGCTACGAAGCCGTTGTTGGTAGGGTTGGAGAGCACGACGAGCACCTCGTTGACCTTGTTTTCGGCGTCGGTACCGATTTCCGTGCCGTCGCTCGAGGAGTCATCACCCTGTGTGAATGCTCGCGAGTTCTTACCTGAGAAGCTGAGGTCGAAGCTCATGTAGACGCCGGCGCCCGTGTCTTCCCTTCCGGGATCGGGAGACACCTCGTCCTGAGAGCAGCTGACGAGCATAGGCAGCGCAGCGAGACCCCAAAGGAACTTTGAATAGGTTTTCATACGATTGATGGTTAGTGTATTTAATTAATTGTGTGAATTGTTTCTGTTTACAGTGTATTGCAGGAGAGTGATTGCGGCCCGGCTCAGAGGATCGTGATTTCGGGTGCGGGGGGCGCCAGACGCGACTCCACATTCCTCAGATTCTCCGCCGCTCCGGGTATTCCCGCGCTCTCCGCCCTTTTCAGGAGCGGGAGGGCCTTCTCGTAGTCACCCTCCAGGGCACAGAGCACACCCTCGGCGAAATCCTTCTCGGCACCGGCCGGAACATTGAGCAGATAGCTCCGGGCGGCCGCATACTGCCCGCGGCTCATCGCGGCGTTGGCTGCGTTGAGGTTGGCCACGGCGTTGTCGTGGTATATGTGAGCGCACACCATCAGCACCTCGTCATATTCCGGAGACCCCTTGGGATAGGAGTTGGCGAGTTTCATGAACTCATTTTCCGAGAGGTTGGCCGGACGCTCGCGGAACACTTTTCTCAGCTCCTCTACGGTGTCATATTTCTTCACCTTGTAGGTGATGACGTAGTCGGTGTGGCGCAACATCGGATAGACGTTGGCAAGAAGATACTGATATGCCGAGGGAAAGATCTGCTTGAGGCGGTCGTTGCGCTGCTCTATAGGATAGCCGCTGTCGATGAAGTCGATGATGCGTGAGGCATCCGTGAAGGAGGGGTTATCCACGAGCCACTGCCGCAGTCCCGCCCAGTCCTCGGGCACGGATTTGGAATGAAACACGGAGGATGGGAAATTTGAGTGTTCCATCACATACTTGCGCACCTCTTCCGTTCGACCGTAGGCGAGCTCCACGTTGCGCGAATAGCGCCCCTCAGGGGAGGCGTAACCGGTGAGGGTGATGGACTCCACCGAGGCGTCGGGATTGTCCGTCACCTTGCGGATGGAGCCAAGTATGGAATCGAGTTCGGCACGGTTGCCGGCATAGTTCCAGTTGATGTCCGTGCGGTTGACGCGGAAGATAATATTGGCCTTGCCGCTGAGATTGAAGATTTTTTCGGTGTCTTCGAAGGGGGCCTGGTAGTTGTACACCGCCGCAAACTTCCCGGCCTTGACGGGTTTGTGGATTTCGGCCACGGGGACGGGCACGGGATGCGATGGCTCACACCGGCACTCGTTGAGCGTGTCGGCTATTATGGCCACCGTGCAGTTGTCCATCCACTCCTTCATGTCAACGGCGGAGGAATATTTCACCACCGGACTTTTCCCGGCACGGTAGAGATTCTGACGGTCACGGCGGGAACGCACCTCCGTCATCCAGGCGCTCTTCCCGGCTATCGCGAAGCCATCGAGACGCACGGTGTCGTTATCGGAGATTATGGCGGGTACGTAAGTTACCATCTCGTGCGATTTCACCCGCAGGGAGGCGGGATCAATCGAGAAACTGATAAGGAGGGCCGAATCCGCCTTGAGCACTCGCAGGTCGTCTATATGGAGCGCGGCGGTGTTGCTTGCCCCGGCTGCCGGGAGGGCCATTGCGGCCGCCATTGCAAAAATCAGTGGTTTCATATCAAATCGGATGCCTTGGAGATGAGAGGGTTCAGAAAACATACACGAGATTCAGGGCCGCCTTGGTCGGCCCGACGTAGTTGTGACTGCCGCGGTCTATTTCCGTGCCGCACTCCGCGCAGGGATATTCGCGGTATTTTGCGAAGATGTATCCGATGCCTATTTCAGCCTCGATGTTCCAGTTGGGATGCACGGCCCAGGCGTATCCGTAGGCGAGACCGCCACCTATGCCCCACCCCTCGAAAGAGTGGTCGCGCAGGGGTCTGAGGTCGGTGCCGAGAAAGCTGATGTCAAGGCCCAGGCGCGACATGTTGTATTCGCCTCCGAGAAGATGCACCCCGAAGAAGTGGCCTTGAAACCGGCGGCAGAGCCAGTAGCGGGCCTCGGGCTGAAGCACCCAGTGGCGCCACCTGTGGCCGTCGACACTCCAGAGGTTGAACTGTCCCGACAGTTCGGCCGTCCAGCGGTGTGCAAGCCCCACCTCCAATGCCGCGTTGGGCGACAGAAGCAGGTCTCCCACCAGATTGGTTTTCAGGGCCACCTCCTGCGCTTCCGCGCCGGCAATTCCCATCAGAAAACCGCATACCGTCAGAAACATCCGGCGTATTCTCATATTACTCGATTTGTGTATTCTAAAGGTTAGATTCGTTATAATGTGGAAACGAACACTCAGCTCCGAGCTTAAGACCGGGCTTAAGACACCGGGCTTCATATTTCGGGCTTCATTTCATCTGTGTTGCATTTCAAACCGCAAAATTACAACTTGTAACTTTTTTAACCAAATTTTTGAATTACCCCCCCCGATTTTAACATATTTTAACATTTAAAAATGACTGTATAATTCCTTTTGTTAATTAATGCAAACTGCGGCCTCACCAGGCATGAAAAACTTGCATAATCGGCTGTTTTGCATTATCTTTGCAGCCGCAAATCGAACTATAACCCTAAAGAAACAGATTTCCAGTGTTCGGAAGGATGTTCAGAACTTTTCCCGGACGGGTTCAAGCTCTGAGGAATAAAGGCCGGATTTACTAACTGCAATGGTGAAACATCGGTGTTTTTCAGTCCCCCGTGTTATGCTTCGCGTGAATCGGCTTGCGTGCAGGCGGAAAGTTTGCTTTCGGAATAGTTTGAACCGAATTGCACCCCTTAGGAATTTTCAGGAATGAAACTCAAATTTAGAACCCTCTGTGCCCTCGGGTTGGCAGCCTCGGCCCTCCCCTCGGCAGCCCAGCACGTCGCCCTGAAGAGCAATCTGCTCTATGACGCGCTGCTCACACCTGACCTCGGCGTTGAGGTGCGCGTGGCGCCGCAGTGGACCGTGGAGCTGACAGGCAACTTCAACGCCTGGACCGTCAACGACCGCCGCTGGAAGCAGTGGAACCTCCAGCCGGAAGTGCGCTACTGGTTCTGCGAGGCCTTCTCGGGCCATTTCGTGGCAGCCCACCTCATCGGCGGACAGTATAATTTCGGCAACCTCCCCTTCAACTTTAAATTCCTCGGCACCGACTTCGGTATGCTCCGTGATTACAGGCTCCAGGGATGGATGGGGGGCGCCGGACTCGCCTACGGGTACAGCTGGATTCTCGACCGCCACTGGAACCTTGAGGCCGAGATAGGCCTGGGATGGATATACACGCAATACGACAAGTTCGAATGTGCCGACTGCGGCAAGGAAATAGAGAAACGCCATCCCCACAATTACGTCGGCCCCACGAAAGCCGCTCTCAATCTCATCTACACTTTCTGACTTTACACACCCTCCAAAGATGACACGCAAGAATCTTTTCTCCGCCATGCTCATGGGCCTCACGCCCTTCGTGCCCGCCCACGCCCTCACTGCCGACGGGAGCGCGGAGGTGTCGGCTCCCGGAAAGAGAGTTGAGACCGAGACGCCCTCGCTGCTCCGCGTCAGCGAGATCAAGGTGGCGCACGCGGACAGCACCCTCAACCTGCGCTTCGAGATCAATCCCCGCCGCGTCAAGCCGGGACGTGACCGCCGGGTGGTCTTTACCCCCGTCATCCGCAGCAACAATCCCGAGGTGTCCGACAGCATAGTCCTCTCCCCCATCACCATAGCGGGACGCAACCGCTACTATTCACACCTGCGCAACGGCGACATCGCCGCCGGCGAACCTATCTACCGCGCCGGAGCCAAGGGAGAGCTGGTCTACGAGCGCTCCGTGCCTTGGAACGTATGGATGGAGGACTCCTACATATATATACGCGAGGAAACCCAGGATTGCTGCCGCCCCGTGAAGCCCCTGTGTGACACCCCCCTGGCGCAGATCGGCACCATCGCACGCCGCGCCCGCAAGGAAACCAACACCCGCGGATACATCGCCCTGACCGGAGACAGCACCATAGAGCGCGAGGCGCAGGGCCGGGCCTTCATTGACTTCATAGTCAACAAGACGTATATCGACGAGAACTATCGCGGCAACCCCGTCGAGCTCAAGAAGATCATAGAGTCAATAGATTTCATCCACAATGATCCGGACGCCGTGATCACTCGCCTCACCGTCAAAGGTTACGCCTCCCCCGAGGGAAGCTACGAGAACAACGTGCGTCTCGCCATGGGACGTACCGAAGCCCTCAAGGAGTATGTGCGGCAGATGTATAATTTCGATCCCGAAATCATGCACACCGACTATGAGCCGGAAGACTGGGAGGGTCTGCGCAACTGGCTCGAGACCTCCGACATCGCCAACCGCGACGCCATCCTCGAAATAGTCAATTCAAACCTCGCTCCCGACCCCAAGGACAGAGCCATCAAGAGCCGCTTCCCCAAGGAGTATGACTATATACTGAAGACAGTCTACCCGGCCCTGCGTCACTCCGACTACACTGTGCGCTACAAAATCCGCACCTACGTGGACATCAACGACCTCAAGAGGGTCTTCCAGGAGAATCCCCGCAATCTCCGCCCGGTGGACTTCTACCGCATAGCCCAGACCTATCCCGAGGGGAGCAACGAGTTCGAGACCGTGCTCCTGCTTGCCTCGGACATCCATCCCCACGACGAGCAGGCGGCCGTCAACGCGGCAAACATCCTGATGCGCCGCGGACAGACAAAGGAGGCTTCCGAGAAGCTCAACCACGCCGGAGAAAGCGGCGAGGCCTATTACTCGAGAGGTATATTGGCCGCCATGAACGAAGACAAGGAACGCGCCCTCTTCTTCCTGGAGAAGGCCCGCGCCCTCGGAGTGGCGGACGCCGCGCAGAAGATCGACGACATCCGCGAGAGCGGAGTGCGCGAAGTCATCACATACCTCATAGAGGAGGATGACGAATAAGATCCGAAACATATCATACCAACCCAAGCAAGGAATATTCAATTTAACTATAATACTTTAACTATGAAACTTGACAACTTTGCCAAATTTCTCATCGGTGCCGGTGCCTTCGGCGTGCTGACCGCGTGCAGCAACGACATCGATGTTACGCCCGACAACCCCGCCGGGGAGGGCAGAAGCGCCTACATGACCGTGAACCTGCGCGACGTCACCAGCGGTATGGGAACACGCGCCGGTGAGAATCCCGAGGATTTCGACGACGGCAATTTCGACGACGGCGATGCCAACGAGTATGCCATCAACAGCGCCCGTTTCTTCTTCTTCAATGCTTCCGGCACCTACATGTGCGAGGCATCCGTATGGAACGGCGGCAATCTCTCCGGCTCCACCACTGACAACATCACCCTCAACGGCAACACCGTAGTGGTGCTCGAAAACCTCAAGGAGAACGAGGAGAACCCCCGCTACATGCTCACGGTGCTCAACGGCGACGGCTTCACTCCCGAGGCTACTCTCGAGGCCACCGCTACGAAACTCTACAACTGGCAGAACACCAACAATACCGAGGCTCAGGGCCGGTTCGTGATGACCACAACGTCCTACTACGACGGCGAGACCGAGGACGCCAACGGCAACAAGCTCACGCCCAACCACCTCGACTCCTTCTATTACGCCACCGTGCTCCAGCCCCGCAACTTCGTGGAGGGACAGCCCTCCGACGAGGACTTCGAGATGCCCGGCGACAATGCTCCCGAGACCGTGCAGGTTTACGTGGAGCGTCTCGCAGCCAAGGTGGAGGTAGTGCTCGGCAATCTCCCCAACAAGAGCACCTACACCGACGAGGCCGGCAAGAGCCACGACATCTACAAGCTGGAGGCCACCGTTTCCGGCACCCCCAACAACGAGGGTGAGCCCGTGGAAGGCGCCACCGACATCTACGTGGAGATTCTCGGATGGGACCTCAACGCCACGGCTCCCAAGTCCTATTTCTCCAAGCAGTTTGACAACTTCAGCTTCAGCTCGTCTCTCCACACCCCCTGGACCAACTGGAACAATCCCGGTCTCTACCGCTCCTTCTGGGGCGCCGGCATCGGCTACGGCCAGGCCGTGCAGCTTCCCCAGGTGACTGTGGACGGAGAGGGCAACCGCGTGGTGACTCCCGGCACGCTTGACTATGTGAGCTACAATGACATCGCCGACAATCTCGGCGTGCGCTATGCCAACGAGTTCACTAACAAGCCCGAGTTCTACACCAAGGAGAATCTCGTGGTGCCCTCATGCGTGTCTCACGTAGTGCTCAAGGCCCGCCTCTGCGACAAGAGCGGCAAGGATCTCGACATGATCCGCGCCACCAACGGCGTGCTCTACCTGCGTGACGACCGCAACGCCAACGGCGTCAACAGCCGCGGCTACCTCAGCTACGTGCTCGGCAACGCCAACACCATCAACAACCTCAACGTATGGTATCTCGTGGAGGAAAAGGGTAGCTCCACCACCGAGACCCTCCCCGACGGCTCCGTGAAGACGACTTACAGCAAGGAGAGCGTGTTCCGTCAGGTTGACGCCTCCATGGTCAAGCTCGCCGCAAGCGGCAAGGGCACCGGTATGGTAAAGGTTGTTCCCAACCTTCCCGCCACCGGAGAGAACGGCGCGGCGATGGTATACGCCACCCGCAATGCCGACGGCACCTTCACCTCCTTTGACGCGGCCAACAATCTCAGCCTCGCCACGGCAGCCCTCGAGAAGGCCCTCAACATCACCGAAAACCGCGGCGACGCCATGGCCTACACCGGAGGCGCCTCCTACTATCCCATCCCCATCGAGCACAACAAGCTCGTCGGCACGGATGCCACAACGGGATATAAGGAGGGCTACTACGGCCTGGTGCGCAATCACTGGTACAAACTCACCATCAACAAGCTGCTCAGTGTAGGTCTCGGTATCTTCAACCCCGGCGAGGGCTCGCAAGATGACAACGGCGAAATCATCATCCCCAACGACCCGAAGGATCCCTCCCTCATGGTCGCTGCCAACCTGAAGGTTCTTGCCTGGAAGATCGTAAGCCAGGACGTGGATCTTGACTAAGCCTATCCCGTGACATGCCGATGCTCCGGCGCCGACTTGTCCGATCCATACGCCGGAGGGCTGAATACCCTCCGGCGTAACAGAAAAAAGTTCTCAACTAATTAACCTGAACTGAAGTGAAAACCCTGTTATATCCAATATACCTCCTGGGCCTCGGCCTCATGGCCGCGTTCCTGAGCGGATGCGACTCCCTTATTTATGATGAAGAGGGGGATTGCGATCCGTATCACAAGGTCCGCTTCATATTCGACTACCATCTCCATCCCTCCGACGCTTTCGCAAGCGAAGTGGGGGAAGTGTCCCTATATGTCATAGACCCCGAGACGGGAGAGGTGGTGTGGAGCCGTCATGACGACAGCCCGGCGGTGTCCTCTCCGGGATACCTTATGGACGTGGATGTCAAGCCGGGTACGTATGAGCTGGTAGCCTGGTGCGGCCCCGGTCACAAAACCCATTTCTCCGTGAATGAATCCGGAGGCACGTCACGCGAATCCCTCACGTGCAGACTCGTGGCCCGAGACGAGACAGCCCCCGCCGATGACCCCCATCATCTCAGCACGCGCATTGACCATCTCTATCACGGCACGCTGATGGCGGAGGAGTTCACCGATAAGCAGGGAGTGCATATCCACACCGTGGAGCTGAAAAAGAACACCAACGATGTCCACATCGTGCTTCAGCATTATCGGGGAAAACCTGTGAATCCTGACGACTTCATTTTCACTGTCAGCGGAGCCAACGGCCATCTTGACTGGGACAACTCCCTGCTTGAAGATGACTGTATCTCGTATCATCCCTGGTGGACCGGCACCGCCTCCGCCGGCGTGGAGCAGCCTGACGGCACCATCACGCCTCCCGGCTCCTCTTCCCTATCGAAGGCGCAGACGATGGCCTCGGCAGCTATCGCCGACCTTCGCACATCCCGCCTCGTGAAGGGAAACGAAGTGACCATAAACGTAGCCAAAAAGGATGGCTCCCATGTGCTGTCGCTCCCGCTCATCGATTTCGCTCTGATGGTCAAGGGTCAGCACCGCCATCTCCAGGACCAGGAATATCTCGACCGTCAGGATGACTACAACCTCATCTTCTTCCTCGACGATGAAGGGGGATGGTACAGAAGCCACATCTACGTAAACTCCTACAAGGTTATCATCCAAGGCGTCGAAATCTAAGTGACTCCCCCCACCCCTTAACCCGAACCCCAACTAATTTGAAGACAATGTCGACCATAACCATAAGACACCTGGCAGCACGCGGACTCATTTCCGTGTGCGCGGTCGGTGTGCTCGCAGGGGGTTGCACGGCCGACGATTTCGGCTCCGGCGGTGCTCCCTCAGCGGTGCCCGAAGGGACCCTCACCGCTGTCTTCACCATCAGCATACCGGCCCTCTCGGCCACAACCCGCGCCGACGGCGAGTCCACAGCTCCCGGCGAGCATTGGGAAAGCTACATCGACCTCCCCTCAGAGGACTATCGTTTCCTCTTCTTCGACAAGGAGGGGAAATTTGTGGAGACCCTCCAGGTGAAATCCATCTCCAAGGCCTCCGACGACGAGATCAATCTTGTCTCCACCTATTACGTGGAGGGATACATCACGCAGGAACTCGCGCATAAATCCGACGTCAAGGTGCTCGCCCTCGCCAACTGGGGAGAGTATTACATACCCCGCGAACCGGGTGTCACCACCGTGCGCGACATCTGCGAGTCGCAGGGGGGAGTGTTTGAATACACCCTCGCCGGGCAGATGCCCTCACCCGACAACCGCATCCCACTCTTCGGCGTGACGGACCCGCAGACGTTCATATTCAATCAGTTTACCCATCAGGCTCAGATGGATGTCATACATCTGCTCCGCGCCTATTCCAAAATAGAGATCGACGCCACCTTCAACGGATATTCCGACCCCGGGGGCTGCCGGCTCAAGGAGGTGACGCTCAGCCGCCACAACACGTGCGGATTCAAGGCCCCGACGGGGATTGAGTTCGCCAGCCATTACGTGTCCTCCTCCTTCGGAGACCTCACGTCGTCGAAAATTCCTCTCCACATCCCTGCCGGATGCGAGAGCGGGGAGAGCGTGAGATTCGTAGCGCGGCCCGACGACAGGAACGCGCACATACTCTATGTGCCCGAATATCTGAATCTCACCGCCGATGGCGCTCCGCGCGACAACCGCGCCGAGATGCACCTCACCTTCGAGGTGCCCGACCGTAAGGGAAACCTTATGGAGGAGTCCGCGCTCCTGGAGTTCAAGTATTATTCCGACCTCGGCGAGGGGATGAAGGAGGGGCAGTATTTCAACATCGCCCGCAACGTGTGGTATCGATACAACGTCAGGAAATCCCCCACCAATCTCATAGTCGACCTCCAGCCCTACGCGCTGGCCGAACTGCGTCCCGATTTCGGAATGGAGCGCGACCGCGACGGCAATATCCTGGTGCGCGACGAGAACGGAAAGTTAATCAAGGTCATACCTTACGAACCCGACGAGACCGCCTTGCTCAAGGACATCATCATCGGCGACATGAGTTATGTGGAGGTGATGTTCAACGATGTGCTCCGGTTCAGGGAGTTTTACGACGCCAAGGGTCGCCCCACGGGCGAACGCCAGGACTTCCTGCGCACCGGCTGGAACTACTACGATGAGAACGGCCGCATGACCCGTTGTTTCATCTACGATACTCCCAAGACCGCCGCGACAGAGAAAGACCAGACCCGCCGCGAGAAGGGGAAGTACATGCTGTTCGACCGCTTCGCCAACCTCGTCGAGCAATGGGCAGGGAGCACCGAGAACGCAGACCGCACCGCCGGCGCCGGGGGCACCAAAACCGTCTGGACGAAAACCGATGCGGCTAATCCCGACCTCTTCAAGATCTATTATCTTGACTATGAGAACGGAAAGGTGCCTTTGCAGACCATCCTCGTGGTCTATGACGTCAAGGATGGCGAGAAGGATACCGATCGCATACTCACCGTCCTCGTGGAGGAGGGTGATGCCACTCTCTGGAAAGACCATGAGGAAATAGCCAATGCTCTCGGAGAGGTGCAGGAGGTGGTTGAGGTATATGAAAAGACCGATGCTATGCCCAGGTTACTCAGATACCGCTTCTTCACCGATGGCTCATCACAGACCTTCAGCTACAACTCCTCGGCCGGACGATACGATTGGGATTTCTTCTCGATCGACGGATGGCGTGCAGCCGGTTTCGACAACAATCACGCAGGATATGACAATCTCAACGTCTACTCCTGTTATGACCAATGGGGCAACCTAATTTCGCGCTCCCTCGAGGCCACGGATGACGCCAAGGCCACACACGCCACCCACAATTCATCAAAGATGATCGTGGACAGCTATTTGAAAAACGGAAAGACTTACATCAAGCTCCGCCAGCGTAAAAGCGACGGAGACTGGGACTGGACTGACGCCGGATGGAGAGACACTTACGTGATCGATGCCGACGGCGAGAAGGAAGTCATATATTAAGCCAACAGACTGTAATGAAACGAAAATATACACTCATTCAGACCGCGACATTCATGCTCCTGCTTCTCGCGGCGGTCCTCACCGGCTGCCGCGATGATCTGGACTACCTGCGCGGAGGCATCTCCGACGAGACCACCTCCGTGAGGCTCTGCGTGGATTTCGCTCCTGCCTCCGAGGCTCTGACCCGCTCCACCTTCAACGGTGATGCCGTGAAGGACATCGAAGACCTCTGGCTCGTGATTTTCGACAAGGGAGGCAATTTCCACTCCATGCAGGAAATAGATATCGCCACAAAATGCAGGGTCGAGGACATCGACCGCGTCCCGGCCGATGCCTCCAACGGAGTTCTTGCCGGGGAGGTGACTACCAAAAGACTCAGCTGCGATCTCGACCTTCCCCTCGGCACATATTATGTCTATGCCCTCTCCAATATGCGCCGCTATGACGCACAGGGAAACCTTATAGAGACCACCGGAGATTACCTCCGTTCGCTCTTTCCCGCCGGGGCATCGGATACCCCCTCACGCCGCGAGTTCTGCGAGATGAAGCGTGAGTGGTCTGATGGCAATATTGCGGCCAACAGCGAACTGACGGGCTACGTGGTGAATGCTGATGAGAACGGAAAATCAGAGTCACCTCAGAGTGTGTCTCCCGACAAGGAGGGAAATCTCAAGATAAACGGCGACGGCAATACAGTCACCGTCACCAAAGGACTGAACATCCTTCACTGCTGGCTACGCCGTATGGTGTCGAAAGTGACTGTCACCTTCGATGCAAGCGAACTTTCAGACAATATCTCGGTCTATATCCATGACGTGAGGATTCACGATCTGGCCAAGGAGGCTCCTATTTTGGCGGGAGGCGCCGTGACGTCAGAGGAGGGACTGATACAGACCTCCCAGGTGCTCGCCTTCTGCGGTGATAACGATATTGACCGTCCCGTATCGGAATGGGCCACGTACCGCGAGAATTGGCCCGAACTCTCCAAAAGCAATTTCTCCTTCGACCGCAAGGATTCCTTTGACGACTGCCTTAGGTTTCCTCACCTTAGCTCGCTGACACATTCCAACTCCGCGAAAGCCCTCTTCTTCTATGAGAACCTCCAGGGTGAGGGTGAGAGCAAGCTACAGGACGCTACGGACGAGAACGGTAACAACATCCCGGATGGCATCGTGGACTCTCCCCTGAGCGGGACGCCGGGCAACGATCATTTCAAGGACAACAAGCCTCTCGGCACTTACGTCGAGGTGCGCGGATATTACGTCAACCGCATACAGGGAGAGGCGAGCGAGGGCCCGATCATCTACCGCTTCATGCTCGGCCGAGACATCACCCACAATTATGACGCGGAACGCAATTTCCACTACAAGCTTACGCTCTGCCTCAGGGGACGCGCCAATGAGGTGGACTGGCACATCGAGTATAAGGCCATGGATGACGATGTCTACATCCCCAATCCATACTATATATCTTACGGATATAACGAGTCGCTTTCCCTCCCCATCAAGGCTAAAGGAAAGGTGACGAAGGTGAAGGCAACCATCGTGCAAAACAACTGGTATCCGAGCCAGATGTGGCAAGATGTGAATGCCCCGGCCTGGGAATCGGTAATCGCCGACATTCCCGATCAGTACAAAGGGAATATCCAGGGGACAACAAACCCGGCTGTGCCCAAAATCACGGCCCTCGGCTTTCTCACCCTCTATCAGCCCATCGGGGACGCAATCGGCACATTCGTGAGTCCCGGCACAGATGAAAATTCACAGAACCCCTACCTGCTGAGCTACTGGACCGGCGACAAGACGCATGCCAAGGATGCACGCGACGTTGCTCTCTATACTCGCACCTACAATCTTGGCAATGTCAACAGTGCCGTGATGAATGAGGGTGACCATGGTTCGTGGAGCTACACCCGCGACAATATCTCCGGCCAGGACTACACTCATCTTATCCTCCCCCTCTATACCCGTGAGCGTAACCTTGCAAAGACTACGGCCTATACAGGTCAGAACCCCTTCACGGCCTACCAGCGCAGGGCCAAGGTGCTTTACGAGATCTACATGGAGGGTAGGAAGGAGCCGGTGAAACGAGAAATCAACATAGTGCAGGTAGTTCGTGCAGGTAATCCCACCGGTGTATGGAGGGCGTGGAATAATTCGCGCCCCTTCCACGTGGCCCTGAACCTTATAGACGGCGATGACAACGACACGTTCCATGTACTCGAATCAAGGGGCGGATGGAGCGCCGAGGTGATTCTCGGCGCAGACTGGGTGCTCCTCAACGGTGGTCGCCAGAAGATATACGGCTCACGCGGGTCAAGGATAGAGTTTGACTACCGCCCGGCCGGCGTGCTCTCCTCCCCGTCGGCCTCCCGCTTCGGAATAATCGAGATCAAATACCACGATTATTCCTGCTCCCACAAGATTCTTGTGAGACAGGGCTACGTACCCATTCAGCTCAATAACGGAGACCCTTACTGGCACACCTACAATATGGAGACAGCAACCCGTGAGACCGTTACGCCCATGGACGAAGGCTCCATGTTCAGATACGGGAAATGGGAATACCCCATCGCATCCTCCAACAACTACAACGACAAGAATCCCTGGATTAATGTGGTGCCTACCGATTTCAAGGATGCCTCCAACACTGATTTCGCCATCGCGGGAAGCGACGTTACGAAAAAATGGGGAGATATCGGAAGCCTCAGCGCAAATGACCCCTTCATGGACTCCAACAGAATCACCCTTGACGACGGCACCGTCGCAAGGATGATGGAAGTGGCGGATGTCAAGAAACTGCGCGACAACGTCAACAACTCTTTCTCCTACGGCATCCTATATGGTGATGAAGCCACCACCACCCTTCAGAACATCAATGAGGTCTACGGCTACAAGGGCTTCCTCAGCCATCAGCAATATGGCATGAGAGGATGTTTCGTCTATAACCACGACACCGGCGCGCAGATTTTCTTCCCTATCGGTGCCTCGGGCTACGGTCGTCGTCAAAACACCGGACTGCATGACCTGTCAAAGCGTCACGCGCTCTTGAAATATGCGGGTGCCGGACGATTCTATAACCGCTCGGCAGCGACTGTTTATGTCTACATGAAACTCTTCTACACGCTGTTCCGGGGTCAAGGTGCAATCTACTGGTTCTACAACCGCACCTCCGACCCATACGCTCCTGACCGCGAGGATACCGACAAAGATGCCGCCGGCCTCGACATCAACTACTTCACTCTGGACTTCAACCCCATACAGTGCTCCAACATCAACAAGGCCTCCATTAACAGTTCTGACGCGTGTCTCATTCGCCTGGTGCAGGATACCCCTCCCAATTGAATCCGGAGAGAAGATTCTCCATCTTGGTGCGGATGCGATCATTGGCGGGATTTCCTATGCTTCCGAGGTGAGTGTGCTTCACCTCGCGCGTGGGCTTATACTCGCCCCGCTGCACCATCTCCCCTATCCTGCGGTATGCGTCGCGGAAAGGCACTCCCTCCAGCACGAGACGGTTGACATCCTCCACAGTGAACATGTAGTCATACTTCACGTCATCGGTTATTCCCTCCTTCACGCGTATCTGTCCGAGCATGAAATCGGCTGTCATCAGGCAGTCCACAAGCTCGTCGGTGGCAGGGAATACAATATCCTTCATCAGCTGCAGGTCCCGGTTGTAGCCCAGCGGTAGATTGGCGGTCAGAAGTGCAAGCTCGTTGGGGAGGGCCTGGAGACGGTTGCACTTGCCGCGCATGATCTCGAATACGTCGGGGTTTTTCTTGTGGGGCATGATGCTCGATCCGGTGGTCAGTTCGTCCGGAAAACTTACAAATCCGAAATTGCCGCACATCCACATACATACATCCATCGCGAGATGGCCGAGTGTGGAGGCCACTGCCGCGACGGCGGCGGCCAAGGCTCTCTCGGTCTTGCCGCGGCTCATCTGCGCGGCCACGACATTGTAATGGAGGTCGGCGAAACCGAGAAGCCGCGTGGTCATCTCGCGGTCAAGGGGAAACGAAGAGCCATATCCCGCCGCGGAGCCGAGGGGATTCTGATCCGCGATGCAGTAGGCCGCCTTCACCATCTGAAGGTCATCTACAAGGGATTCGGCATACGCGCCGAACCACAGGCCGAAAGAGGAGGGCATGGCCACCTGGAGATGGGTGTAACCCGGCATCAGCACATCCTTGTGACGCTCGGAAAGTTCCAGCAGACGGTTGAAGAGCAGCTCCACGGCATAGGCTATACGTTTGAGTTCGTCGCGGAAGAAGAGTTTGAGATCCACGAGCACCTGGTCGTTGCGCGAGCGTCCCGAGTGGATTTTCTTTCCGAGGTCGCCCAGACGGTCGGTGAGCATGAACTCCACCTGGGAATGTACATCCTCAACACCATCCTCTATCCTGAACTCTCCGCGCTCTATCTCGGCTGCTATCTCCTCAAGTGCAGGCAGGAGGGTGTCGAGTTCCTCCTGCGTCAGCAGTCCTATCTCACGGAGCATACGTATGTGGGCCATGGAGCCCTGCACGTCATATCGGGCGAGGCGCAGGTCAAGTTCGCGGTCGCGGCCCACGGTGAAGTTCTCTATCAGTTCGTCGGGCTGGAAGCCCTTGTTCCATAATTGCTTTTTCATTCGCGGAGTGTTCAATATTGTAGAGTTCAATAGTTTGTGTCAGTATGACCGCATCTCACGGGTAATGCGGGCTAAATCCCTCATAATTTCAGGCGCGCCAGGATGTCGGCGTATCCTAAGAGGGCATCGTTGATTTCCCCGAGGGTGACGTATTCGTCGGCAGTGTGTGAGCGCGAGGATTCCCCCGGTCCTATTTTCAGCGAGGGGATACCGTGCATCAGTGCCATGTCGGAAGTGGTGGGAGATACGAATGGGGTGCCACCGCAGGCCATGGCCGCCCTGACAAGGGGATGCTCCTCCCCTATCACGGAGGCATGGACGCGCGTCGAGCGCGGCGTGAGCGTGCTGTGGCTCACGGCATCGCGCAGCAATGTGACGGTCTCCTCATTGGTGTAGGCATCCGTGGTGCGTACATCGGCCACCCACGTGCAGCAATCCGGCACCACATTATGCTGAGTACCGGACTTTATCATGGTGACGCTCACCTTAATCGGGCCAAGAACATCACTCGTTTTTTCGGGAGCGAAACGGCGCAGGGCCTCAATATCCTCCATGGCCAGGTATATGGCATTTACCCCCTCGTTGCGGGCCGCGTGCCCCGAGATGCCCCGCGTCTCGCAGTCGAAGACAAGCAGTCCCCTCTCGGCTATAGCCGGCTGCATGGAGGTGGGTTCGCCCACTATCACCATGTCCGGCGTGAGCCCATGCACGGCGAGATGGGGAAGAAAGGCTCTCATGCCATGCTCTCCCATCACCTCCTCGGCGGCAGTAATCGCGAGTATCAGGTTAAACGGCAGACCGGGATTCTCCCGCAGGTCGAGATATGTGCTTGCCAATGCCACACCCGAGGCCCCGGCATCGTTGCTGCCGAGCCCGTAGAGACGCCTCTCCCCTGCGGTCTCCACGATGTCGGGAGAGAAGGGGTCACGGCTCCATGAGGCGGCAGGGCGCACAGTGTCGTGATGGGAGTTGAGCATGAGAACGGGCTTCGCAGGGTCATAACCGGGAGCTACGGCATAAACGTTGTTGTGGATGCGCTTTGTCTCGACGGCCCCCTCCTCCCTGAGCCAATTCTCCCATATATCGGCCGTGGCGCTCTCTTCCCGGGAAGGGGAGGGCACGGCTATCAATCTTTGCAGAAGCGCCACGGCATTAGGGAGTCTGTGATGCTCGATGCTCATTTCTCAGGACGTCATATAGTTATCACAGTACCACCTTCACCTGCAAGATCGGAAGCCCTGCATATCCTGACCTCGGCCACACCGGCGCGGGCGGATTTGAGGGCATTCGTCAGCTTGGGCACCATCCCGTCGGCGATGATACCCCCCTCCTTGAGGGTGAGGAATGATTTCTCGTCAATGCTCGGTATCACCGATGATTCATCCTCGATGTCACGCATCACGCCCGGCTTCTCAAAGCAGTAAGTGAGACGTGTGGGGGCGATGCGGGCACAGGCCTCGGCCACGGCTGCGGCCACACTGTCGGCATTGCAGTTCAGGAGATTACCATCGCCGTCATGACAGATGGCGCAAAACACCGGAACGATGCCCCTCTCTATGAGTGAGGCTATCAGCGAGTCGTCGACACGCGCGGAGTCGATGTCTCCCACGAAACCGAAATCCACAGGCACCGGGGAGCGGCGTGTGGCGGGGATGACATTGCCGTCCGCTCCGGAAAGACCAAGTGCATCGCATCCCAGGGCCTGAAGGCGGGATACGATGCGCTTGTTGACGAGTCCGGCATACACCATCGTCACCACATCCACCGTGGCCGCGTCCGTGACACGGCGTCCCTCTATCATCGTGGTCTCGATGCCAAGGGCCGCAGAGAGACGCGTGGCCTCCTTGCCCCCACCGTGCACGAGAGCCTTCCTTCCCTTCAGGGAGGCGAAGTCCCTGAGGAAACTTCCCAATGCCTCGGGGTCATTGATGACGTTGCCCCCTATCTTGACGACATTTATCATTTATCTGCATTGTTGATAGCGTGCAACATTCTCTTCAGCACGGTCTGTGCAGAAATCTCGCGGTTGGCCGCTTCGGGAATCACGAGACTGCGCTCGGATTCGATCACGTCGTCGGTCACAATCATGTTGCGCCTCACGGGGAGGCAGTGCATGAAGTAGGCGTTGTCTGTGAGGGCCATCTTCTCCGCGTCCACTGTCCAGTCACGGTCGGTGGAGAGCACCTTGCCGTAGTCGTTGCCGGTGTAGGCTGACCAGTTTTTAGCGTAGATGAAATCCGCCCCCTCGAAGGCCTTGCGCTGGTCATACTCCACGCGGGCGTTACCCACGAATTTTGGGTCAAGCTCATACCCCTCGGGGTGGGTGATGACAAATTCATAGGCTGTCTCGTTCATCCACTCGGCGAAGGAGTTGGCCACGGCCTGCGGCAGGGCGCGGGGATGCGGAGCCCATGTCAGCACCACCTTGGGGCGCGGCTTGGTCTTGTATTCCTCTATGGTGATGAGGTCGGCGAAACTCTGGAGGGGGTGGCGCGTGGCGGCCTCCATGCTGAAGACAGGCTTGCCGCTGTGCTTGATAAACTGCTCTATTACCCTCTCCTCGTAATCCTCGGCCTTGTCCTTGAGTCCGGCGAAGGAGCGCACACCGATAATGTCGCAATAAGAAGCCATGACGGGTATGGCCTCGAGAAGATGCTCGGCCTTATCGCCATCCATTATCACGCCCCTCTCCGTCTCCAGTTTCCAAGCTCCCTGGTTGACGTCCAGCACGATGACGTTCATGCCTAAGTTCATCGCTGCCTTCTGTGTCGAGAGGCGGGTGCGCAGCGAGGAGTTGAAGAATATCATGAGAAGGGTCTTGTTCTTGCCCAACTCATTGTCGGCAAACCGGTCTTTCTTTATTTCCATGGCCTCTTCGAGGGCCTTTCCGAGGGGGCCGAGGTCATGGACGGATGTGAATTTTCTCATAATTACTCTGTTTCTAAGGTTTTCAGTTCGGCTTCAAGGGCAGCGAGGAACTCGTCGGCCTGCTCGCGCGTCAGCGAAAGGGCCGGTAGGAGACGCACGGTTGACTCCCCTGCCCCGCCGGTGAAGATACGGCGTCCGAAGAGCAGCCGGCGACGCAACTCGCTTCCCGAGATACCCTCGGCCTCGAAACCTATCATGAGTCCGCGTCCGCGCACCTCCTTGATGCCCGGCATGGCGCGGAGTTTCTCAATGAGGTATTCCCCGACCTGCGCGGCATTTTCCACAAGCTTCTCGCGCTCCATCACGTCAAGCACGGCCAGGGCGGCCGCGCAGGCGAGATGGTTGCCGCCGAAGGTGGTGCCTAACATCCCCTTTTTCGCTTCGATTTCAGGAGCAATGAGCACGGCCCCCATCGGGAAACCGTTGGCTATCCCCTTGGCGCAGGTGATGATGTCGGGGATGATGGCGTAATGCTGATGGGCGAAGAATTGGCCCGTGCGTCCGTAGCCCGACTGGATTTCGTCGAGTATGAGGAGCGTGCCGGTCTTCCCCGTTTCTGAAGCGAGGGCCTTGATAAATTCGGAAGTTGGCTCGTGGATACCGGAGACCCCCTGTATGCCCTCTATGATGGCTGCCGCATACTCTCTTGAAGCGAGGGCCTCGCGCATGGCCGGGATGTCGTTGAGGGGTGTGAAATCCACATGGTCAGTCTCGTTGAAGGGGGCGCGGATGCGGGGATTGTCCGTGGCTGCCACGGCTCCGAAGGTGCGGCCGTGGAAGGCCTTCCCGAAGGCGAGGATTTTCTTCCGGCCCGTGGCGAAGGAGGCGAGTTTCATCGCATTCTCATTCGCTTCGGCTCCCGAGTTGCACAGGAAGAGGGTGTATTCGGGATAACCGGAGGCCATTCCGAGTCTGTCGGCCAACTGCTCCTGGAGGGAGTTGACCACGGAGTTGGAATAGAAGCCGAGTTTCCCTACCTGGTCTGACACGCGCTTCACATATTCCGGATGGGCGTGACCGATGGAGATGACTGCGTGCCCCCCGTAGAGATCAAGATATTCCGTGCCGTCGGCGGTGTACACGTGCGAGCCGCTGCCGCGCACCGGCTCTATGTCATATAATGAATATACGTCGAATAAGGTCATGGTAAACAGGGATTGCCCCGGATGTTTCCGAGGAAAATTTGCAATATACAGGTCAGAAAGCCGAGGGCTTCAGGCGAAGACCGGTGCGCTCGTCGAAGCCCAAGAGGAGGTTCATGTTCTGCACGGCCTGACCGGAGGCCCCCTTCAGGAGGTTGTCTTCAGCGCAGGTAACGAGCAGTTTGTCGCCATGTTTCTCCACGTGAATCACGGCCTTGTTGGTATTGACGGCCTGCTTGAGGTCCACCGGAGCGTCGCTCACCACCGCGAAGGGAGCGTCCTTATAATAATTCTTGTAGAGGGCCGTGACTTCGGCCTCCTCGAGAGGACAGTCGAGGGTGGTGACGGCGAATATGCCGCGCGGGAAATCTCCGCGCATCGGCACGAAGTTGATGCGCCCGGTCTCTCCGCCGTTGAGGCGGGAGAGTGTACGCCCTATCTCGGCGAGATGCTGATGGGTGAAGGGCTTGTAGACGGATATGTTGTCGTTGCGCCAGCTGAAATGGGTGGTCGCGCCCGGTTTCACGCCCGCCCCTGTGGAACCGGTGAGGGCCGTCACGTTGATTTCACGCCCGGGCGTCAGCAGTCCGGCCGCCGCCAGGGGGAGCAGGGAGAGCTGAATGGCCGTGGCGAAGCATCCGGGATTTGCCACGAGCGTGGCCCGGGCGATGCGGTCACGGTTTGCTTCCGGCAACCCATAGACAAACCCCTCGCTCTCGTCGCGGAAATCCTGGGCGAGGTCCACCACCTTCAGCGCTGCGGGACGCTCGTTTTCCTCCCAGAACTTCTTGCTGTGGCCGTGGGCCGAGCAGAGGAACAGCAGGTCGATGTCCTCGAGGGGATGAGTGTCGCTGAATTTCAGATCGGTTTCCCCGAGCAGTCCGCCATGCACCTCCGTGACGGCGCGTCCGGCATTGCTCGTGGAGTGGATGAACGATATTTCCACCTCCGGATGATTGATCAGCAGGCGGAGGAGTTCGCCGGCCGTATAGCCGGCGCCTCCGATAATTCCTATTCTTTTCTTCATACAGGTCGCTTGTTCTGACTCGCCGCCAGCGTGATTATTCTGACTTGCCGTTGCGCACCTGGTTGTGGTGATATATCTTCATCTGGTTGCCGAGAATCTTCGTGAATCCCTTCACGTCATCAGCGCTCCAGGCCTTGTTGACCTCGCCATACTCGCCGAAGTCGGTCTTCATCAGGTCAAAGGGTGAATCCACGCCCACGAGGGTGTAGGAATAGGGACGGAGCAGAATCTCGACGGTACCGGTGACGTTGCGCTGCGAGCTTTCGAGCATCTTCTCGATGTCTCGCATCACAGGCTCCAGATACTGGGCTTCGTGCAGGAACATGCCATACCATGTGCCCACCTGGTCTTTCCAATACTGCTGCCACTTGGTGAGGGTGTGCTTCTCGAGCATCTTGTGGGCGGCGATGATGAGGATAGGACCGGCGGCCTCGAAGCCCACGCGTCCCTTGATACCGATGATGGTGTCGCCGATGTGCATGTCGCGCCCGATGCCGAAGCGGCTTCCGATGCGCTCCACCTCGCGGATGGCCTCCACCTTGTCGGCGTAGGGCTTGCCGTTGACGGCGCTGATCTCCCCCTGCTCGAAGGTGATGGTCAGCTTCTCAGGCTCTGTGGCCGTCACCTGCGAGGGATAGGCCTCCTCGGGGAGCGTCTCTCCCGAGCGGAGAGTCTCCTTGCCTCCGATGGAAGTGCCCCAGAGACCCTTGTTGATGGAATACTCCATCTTCTTGAAGTCCGCCTCATAACCATGCTTGCGCAGATAGTCGATCTCATATTCGCGGGTCAGCGTCAGGTCTCGCGTCGGGGTGATGATTTCGATTTCCGGCGCGAGAATCTGGAATGTCAGGTCGAAACGCACCTGGTCGTTGCCGGCTCCCGTCGAACCGTGGGCTATGGCGTCGGCTCCGATCTTCTTCGCATACTCGATGGTGGCGATGGCCTGGAAGATGCGCTCGGAGCTGACGGAGATGGGGTAAGTGCCGTTGCGAAGCACATTGCCGGCCACCATATACTTGATGCTCTTGTCGTAATAGTCCTGCGTGATGTCGAGGGCCACGTGCGAGGCGGCTCCGAGTTTGCGTGACTTCTCGGCGATGACGGCGAGATCCTCCTCGGTGAAACCGCCGGTGTTGGCGATGGCGGTATGCACCTCATAGCCCAGGTCTTCCGAAAGATACTTCACCGCGAACGACGTGTCAAGACCTCCGGAGAAGGCGAGCACCACTTTTTTCTTTATTCCCTCTTTGTTGTTGTCAGAGATGTTCTCTGCTATTTTGTTGTTTGACATTTTCTTGATTCTCTGAAATTTGGTTCAAGCCGTATTTATAGATATCTACTCAGCTCATTCCCCCCGTCGTGAGGCGGCCCCGGATCAGCGGGCCAGCTTTCGTCGGTGGAGCACCTTGTTGATGCTGTTGCGCACCTTCATCAGATAGGGGTTGGGGTGTTCGTCGGCCGGGAGGGGCTGTTTGGGGTCAAACAGCATACCGGTGCAGAGACACATACGGCGGTTGTTGCGCTGCAGGATGTCGTAGTTGCGGCATCCCTCGCATCCGCGCCAGAACTCCTCGTCATCGGTAAGTTCGGAGAATGTCACAGGTTTGTAGCCCATGCGTGAGTTGAGCTTCATGACCGGCAGCGAGGTGGTGATGGAGAAAATCTTGGCGAAGGGAAACCTCATGCGGGCCAGCTCGAAAGTCTTCGACTTGATGGCTGCCGCGAGGCCAAGATGGCGATACTCGGGGTCCACGATCAGACCCGAGGTGGCCACGAAATCTCCATGACCCCAGCTCTCGATATAGCTGAAGCCCACCAGACGGTCCCCGTGAAGGGCCACGACGCTCTTGCCCCCTTCGATTTTCGCGGCGATATACTCCGGCGAACGCTTTGCGATGCCGGTGCCGCGCTGAAGGGCTGACTCATAGATCAGATTGACGATGAAGTCGGCGTGAACGGCGTCTTCGGGACGGGCAAACCTGACAGTGATGTCGTTGATGTTCATTTTTTACCTTAGATTTTTCCGGATTGTCACCAATCCGAAACAACGTTATTCCGGACGGAAAGCCCTTCCATCCGGAGTTGATACCTGTATAACTCCGCAAAATTACAAAAAAAATTTGGATTGACCATCATTTTTCAGCCACCTTCTGCAAAAATCAAGCAAAAAACACATCAATCCCCACCGCGTGGGGAGCACAATTATATAAATTTCTTTGCATATTTGTAGATTGAAATTTCACATTGCCCCTCTTTATTTTGGCATTGGCCTTTTCATTCTCATGAAAATTTCGTAAATTTGTACTTATAATGATTGACACGCAGGTTGACATTCAGGAAAATGATATTTTCGGGCTTTCACCCGAATTGCTTGACACTCTGCTCAAAGACCGCACTTTGAGCACCGACGAGTGTCAAGTAAATATATTTTGGGCAACGGATAGTTATGCTTCACGAGGAGAGGGCTATCAGTATGCCGACCAAATTACTATTGACTCCATTACCGGCGCCAATGGTAATGTTATCGTGCCCAGAGCCCTGAAGACACGCGACCAACAGCAACAGCGCAGCCGCGAAATGGCCGAGGTGTTTACTCCTTCATGGATTTGCAACAAGCAGAACAATCTTGTGGATAATGCGTGGTTTGGATGCGAGGGCGTTTTCAATACCGAGGTTGACAATCCCGACGGTTCCCACTTTTGGATAGTCAATACCGAGCCCGTTGCTTTCCCGGAGGGTAAAACATGGCGCGACTACGTTAATGAAAATCGCCTCGAAATCACGTGTGGCGAGGCCCCGTATCTCGTGAGCCGCTACGACACCGTTACAGGTGAACCAATCCCTATTGAACATCGTATCGGTATGCTTGACCGGAAACTCCGTGTGGTCGGTGAAAACACTACCACTTCAGGTGAATGGCTCAAAGCCGCTCAATCCGCCTATATGAGTATATACGGTTATGAATGGCAAGGTGACAATCTTATACTCGCACGTGAAGCGTTACTCTATACGTTTATTGAATATTACCGGGCAAAGTTCGGTAAAGATCCCCGGCTCAAATCCCTGCTTTATATCGCCAATATTATCTCATGGAATATTTGGCAGATGGATGGACTCAAAGGAGTAATACCCAACTCGTGCAGCGATCGGCGCATAATGGTTTATGATCTTTTTGGAGCCACTGAAACAATATCCCGATGTGAGGGATGCAGAGCACACGACATCACGAAACATAACGGTACATACGCTCTTATAAAGGACTGGAGTGCACCTGAGGCAAAACAAATAATCCAATTTATCGACCTACTAAAATAATCGGTCATGGAATATTTCTCTAATCTTAAAGCCAAGCTGATCTATGTGTTCCGTATCCCTGACGCGGCTCACGGCGATTGTGTCAAAATCGGCGAAGCCACTTTTGAAGACGGAAATATCACATTGCCCCCCAACAGCAGCGCGCTCAACAAGGCCGCCCGCGCACGCATCGACCAATACACCAAGACCGCCGGCATCCACTATGAACTCCTCCACACGGAGATCGCGATCTTCGTGCGCAACGGCAAACTGTGTGCCGTCAATGACAAAGAGGTGCACGAAGTCTTACTACGCAGCGGTATAAAACGGAAAGAGTTCCAACACGTCAGCGGTGCCAACGAATGGTTTGTCTGCGACCTCGAAACCGCAAGGAAGGCCATCACTGCTGTTAAAGAAGGACGTAAGGCGCTCCAAGAACATGAAATTTCCGCAGACCGATCTCCAATCATATTCCGTCCCGAACAAAGAGAGGCTATTGACAAGACACTCAAACAATTCAAGAAAGGCAATCAAATGCTCTGGAACGCAAAAATGCGTTTCGGCAAGACACTTTCCGCATTGCAGGTTGTCAAGGAACACTGTGACTTTCATCGCGTACTTATTCTTACCCACCGCCCTGTGGTTGATGCCGGGTGGTTTGAAGATTTCGGTAAGATATTCCATGACTCGCCACAGTGGGCCTACGGCTCCAGGAATCAAGGCGACAGTTTCCAGTCTCTTGAACACCGAGCGCGTCGGGGATACACCAATTATATCTACTTTGCCTCTATGCAAGACCTCCGAGGATCGGAACTCGTTGGCGGCAACTTTGACAAGAACAATGATGTTTTCTCAACTCCCTGGGATTTAATAATTGTCGATGAAGCCCACGAGGGTACCCAAACGGAACTCGGTCGTGCCGTAATGAAGGAGTTGACAAAAGATAAGACTAAAGTGCTGAATCTTTCAGGCACCCCCTTTAATCTTCTCGACGGCTACAAGGAGGAAGAAATCTACACCTGGGATTATGTGATGGAGCAACGCGCAAAAGCACAATGGGACATAGACCATCCAGGTGACCATAACCCGTACGCGGGTCTCCCACGCCTGAATATCTATACCTACGATCTCGGGAGACTCATGAAGGAGTTTGCCGATGAAGACATAGCTTTCAACTTCCGGGAGTTCTTCCGCACGAACGACAGCGGCGAGTTTATACATAAGGCGCATGTCGAGAATTTCCTCAATCTCCTCACTAAGACCGACGAGAAAAGCATGTATCCCTTTGCCAACAAACGATATCGCGAAATATTCCGGCATACTCTCTGGATGGTGCCGGGCGTGAAGGCGGCAAAGGCTCTGTCGGCAATGCTCAAGAATCATCCCGTGTTCGGAATGTTCGAGATCGTCAACGTGGCCGGAGACGGTGACGAGGAGGAAGCTAATGAGGAAGCACTGCGCAAGGTGGAGAAAGCCATCGGCAAAGACCCTGACCAAACGCGCACCATTACGCTCTCATGCGGTCGTCTTACAACCGGCGTGAGTGTCAAGCCCTGGATGGGAGTGTTTATGCTGTCAGGCAGTTTTAACACCGCTGCCTCCGCTTATATGCAGACTATCTTCCGCGTGCAGACACCGGCAACCATCAATGGCCGTGTCAAGGAGGATTGCTATGTATTTGATTTCGCTCCCGACCGCACACTCAAAGTTCTTGCCGAAACAGCAAAGATTTCAACTAAAGTCGGTAAGCAGGGGGATAATGACAGAAAGCAACTCGGCGAGTTTCTGAATTTCTGCCCGATAATATCAATCGAGGGAGGAAAGATGAAAGAAAAAGTTACCGTTGACAAAATGCTTCAGCAGCTAAAGCGGGTTTACGTTGAGCGAGTGGTGCAGAACGGTTTTGAGGACGGCTACCTGTATAACGACGAGCTTATGAAACTCTCTGATGTTGACATCAAAGAGTTTGACGAACTGAAAGGCATTATCGGTCAGACTAAGGCGATGGGTAAGAGCAACGACATCACCGTAAACGATCAAGGTCTTACAAAAGAGGAGTATGCTGAAAAGGAAAAACTTGAAAAGAAAAAGAAGCGCGAGCTTACTGAAGAAGAGAAGGCCCGTCTCGAAGAATTGAAGAAGAAGAAAAAGGTTAAGGAAGATGCTATCTCAATTCTTCGCGGTATTTCAATCCGTATGCCGTTGATGATATACGGTGCAAAAGTTGAGAACGAGGATGAAGAACTTACCATTGACAACTTCACTCAACTTGTAGACCCGCAATCGTGGGAAGAATTTATGCCGCGCGGTGTAACCAAGCAGCGTTTCAATGCTTTCAAGAAATATTACGACCCCGATATATTTACTGCTGCAGCCAAGCGTATCCGCGCAATGGCTCGAGCTGCCGACCGCCTCTCAATCGAGGAACGTATCGAGCGCATTGCGGCTATATTCTCCACATTCCGCAATCCCGACAAGGAAACCGTCCTGACTCCGTGGAAGGTGGTGAATATGCATCTTGGTGACACTCTCGGAGGATATACATTCTTCAACGGGGATTTCTCGGAAACAATTGAAGAACCGCGCTTTGTAGAGCGTGGGGAGGTTTCAGCCGATGTTTTCTCTCCCGACAGTCACCTCCTTGAAATCAATTCAAAGTCTGGTCTTTATCCTCTCTATCTGGCATATAACATCTACCGCTCGCGGATCCGAAATGCGATGTTCTCACCGGAATCACTCGAAGAACATCAAGCTATATGGGACGCTTCCGTAGCGGAAAACATCTACGTGATATGCAAGACCCCGATGGCGAAAGCGATTACCCGTCGCACACTTCTCGGTTTCCGCAAAGGAAAAACCAATATGTGGGCCCCGGAAGACTTAATCAACAAAATCAAAAATCAACCCGAACTTTTCATCAAGAAAGTTCATGACCTCTTAGGAAAAGACGTGAAAATAAATGCAATAGTGGGTAATCCGCCGTATCAAGAAGAAGGAGAAAGTTCTCGTAAGGCTCCAATATACCATTTATTCTACGATATATCTTTTAGACTTGCTCCTCTCGTAACTCTCATTACCCCCGGACGATATCTATTCAGAGTAGGACAGACTCCGGCAGAATGGATGGATAAAATGTTGTCAGATACACATTTCAAGGTTGTCGACTATTTCCAAAAGTCTAACGAAGTCTTTCCCACGGTAGATATAAAAGGAGGAGTTGCTATTGGGCTTAGAAATTCGGAAAAAGAATTCGGAGCAATCGGCTTCTTCTCTGAATATCCACAACTTGTATCTATACTGAACAAAGTCAAATGTCACAAAGACTTCGTGCATGGTGCTTTTACACGAATGGTTTCATCGCAAGGTATATATAGATTTTCAGATTATGCCATGAATGATATACCTCGAATAATTGAAGTTCAAGGTAAAGGTACGTCATCAAAAATCACATCAAATGCCTTTGAAAATCTCACGGAAATTTTTGTCAATTCAGAACAAAAAATTGATGGTAAAGGCGTTCAAATCATGGGTCGTGTAAAAGGAGGTCGTGAAATAAGATGGATAAACGCCAAATATTTACAACCATGTGAATACCTCGATTTTTACAACGTATTTGTCCCGGAGGCAAATGGCACAGGTGCCATAGGCGAGGTGCTCAGCACGCCGGTAATCGGCGTGCCGGTAATCGGTCACACGGATACCTTCCTGAGCATCGGCAAATTTGCCGATGCCCAGGAGGCATCCGCGTGTTTGAATTACGTCAAGTCGAAATTTGCCAGATGTTTATTAGGGACCCTCAAGGCTACCCAACACAATCCCAAAGATACTTGGGCTAATGTTCCTATCCAAAACTTCACACCGGACAGCGACATCGACTGGAGCAAGAGTGTGGAGGAAATCGACGCTCAACTCTACAAAAAATACAACCTCACCGATGATGAAATCGCCTTCATAGAGTCCATGATAAAACCCATGTGATTCTGAATAGCCTGAAATGTATGGATATCGCGTGCGATGTCCGAGGGAGGCAATAATGCATAGAGAGACGATTTAAGGGGCGTTTTAAGCTTCACTCCAAACCGTGATAGCGGATTTTTGGTTATGTTATTGTAGGCCGGTCTTGTTTTAATCCGGCAGATTCATACATGGCATGAAGACATCCGAAACCAAAAATACTACTCGCCACGGAGGCCTTTCGGTTGGTAAGATCCTGAAGGTGGTCGTGCCGCTCGCCGTTTCGGTGGGCCTCGTGCTGTGGCTCTTCCATAAGGTGCATTTCAGCGAGGTGATGGAGATTATCCACCGGGGCGTGGACTATCGGTTTATCATCGCGATGATGCTTGTCACCCTTCTGTCACACACCATCCGCGGTATCCGCTGGGGCATACAGCTGCGTGCTGCCGGTGTGCCTCGTATTCCCCCCGTGGCCGAATGTGTCTCCATCTACGGAGCTTACGCCCTCAATCTCGTCTTTCCGTATCTGGGCGAGGCCTGGAGATGCGTGTATATATCCCGGCGCGAAGGGGTGAGCCTCTCCACGGTAATAGGCACCGATATAGGCGACCGCGGCTCCGACGGGGTGATGATTCTCATGATTCTGATATTCTCACTTTTCGTGGCGCGTCCGCAGCTCAGCCGCTTCATGGACAAATACCCCATCGGGGAGGGTATAGAGCGTCTCGCCGACAACGGCACGCTCTGGCTGATAGTGGCCGGGGTAATCATTCTGTGTGGCGTGCTCCTCTATATATTCCGCGACACGGCGGCCGTGAAGAGTTTCAAGAAGTCGGCATTGCAGATGTGGAGCGGATTCGCCGTGCTCTTCCACATGAAAGACACGGGCCTTTACATCGTGCTGACTTTCGGAATCTGGATATGCTATTTCTTCGAGACCTACCTCTGCTTCTTCGCGTTCCCCTTCACACGGGAGCTGATTTATAATTCACCTTACACCTGGGGGTTGCTCCCGGGTCTGGTGGTGTTCGTGTTCGGATCAGTCAGCATGATAGTTCCCTCCAACGGTGGCCTCGGTCCCTGGAACGTGGCCGTGATGTTCGCCCTCTCCCTCTTCGGAATATCCGACAGCGACGGCACGGCCTATTCGATGGTCTGCTGGAGCTTCCAGACGGTGATGCTCGTGGCCGAAGGTCTGTTTGGAGCCGCCTACATTATGCTCCACCGCAGCAACGCCGCTGCCATGCGCCTCAAGGACCGCTCCCTTCTCATCAAGGAGGGAATCGCCTCCCCGAGTGAGAAAGCACTGTGAATCATACAAGAATAGAGCGACGGCAAGCGGGAATGGCTTGCCGTCGCTCTATTATATCCGGTCAGTCGGATTATTTCTTCTTGGCGGGTTTGATTCCGTCGCGCTCCAGGAGAGCGTCTACGGTCGGCTGCTTGCCGCGGAACTGCACATACAGCTCCATCGGGTCAACGGTGCCTCCGGCCTGAAGGAGCTTGCGGAACTTTTCGGCGGTATTCTTGTCGAAGATACCGTTTTCCTTAAAGGCCGCGAAGGCGTCGGCGTCAAGCACCTCGGCCCACTTGTATCCATAATATCCCGAAGCATAGCCACCCGAGAAGATGTGGGCGAACGAGGGGGAAATCAGGCTTCCCTCCACCATGTCGAAGATGCGCACCGGCTCCAGAGCCTTGTTCTCGAAATCGGCTATCGAGGCGGAAGCACGCATGGGCTCCTCCTGCGTGTGGTATGCCATGTCGAGGAAGCCGAAGTTGAGCTGACGCATGCAGGCGTACGCGGCGCCGAACTGCGAGGCCTTAATGAAGCGGTCGATGAGCGACTGAGGCATCTTCTTGCCCGTCTGGTAATGCTTGGCGAAGGTGTCGAGGAATTTCTTCTGGGTGAGGAAGTTCTCGTTAAACTGGGAGGGAAGTTCCACGAAGTCGTGATATACGTTGGTGCCGGAAAGCGACTGGTACGTGGCTTCGGAGCTGAGACCGTGGAGCGCGTGACCGAACTCGTGCAGGAAGGTCTCCACCTCATAGGGAGTGAGAAGCACGGGCTTGTCTCCCACGGGCTTGGAGAAGTTCATCACGATCGAGATGAGGGGCACCGTGCGGTTGCCCTCGTCATCCTTGGTCTCCGTGCGGAACTCGGTCATCCATGCGCCGGGAGCTTTGCCGGGACGGTAATAGAAGTCGGTGTAGAGCACTCCGAGCACTTTACCGTCGGGGCCCACCACGTCGTAAGCCGCCGCATCGGGATGATACACGGGAATATCCTTGTTGGGCTTGAAGGTGTAGCCATAAAGGCGCGTGGCCAGTCCGAAGACACCATCGATAGTGTTGTTAAGCTCGAAATAGGGCTTCATGTCCTCGTCGTTAAAGGCATAGCGCTCGTTTTTTAGCTTGTCCGCCCAGTAGGAGTAATCCCAGGGCATTAGCTTGAAGTCGGGCCCCTCCGTCTTGCGCGCGAACTCCTCTATCTCGGCTATCTCGGCCTTCATGGGAGCGGTGTAGGCCTCGCGAAGCTGGTTCAGGAGGCTGTACACACCCTCGGGGTTGGCGGCCATCGTGGACTGAAGCTGATACTCGGCGAAGTTCTTCTTGCCGAGGAGCTGCGCCACTTCGAGACGCACGTTGGCGATATCCTTGAGCACCTGTGTATTGTCAAACTCACCACCCTGGTTGCGGCTGTTGTACATGCGGTATAGTTTCTCGCGCAGGGGGCGGTTGGAGGAATACTTCATGAAGGGGCTGTAACTCGGCATGAAGAGCGTGAAGAGGTATGACCCGTCATACATTTTTCCTTCGGCAAGCATGGCTTCGCGAGCCTCCTCGCGTGCGGCCTCCTTAATCGACTCGGGAAGGCCGGCTGTCTCGGCTTCCGTGATGAATATGCGGTTGGCGGATGACTTCATCTCGTTGGTGACGTTCTGTGCGAACTTCACGTTGAGATCGGAGAGTTCCGACATGAGCTTGCGATACTTCTCACGGTCATCCCCCTTGAGCATGGCGCCGTTGTTGGCGAAGGAGCGATAGGTCTCCGTGAGGAGGCGCATCTGCTCGGGAGTCAGATCGGTGAGCTGGTCGCGGCGGTCATACACCTGCTTGATGCGGTCGAAGAGACGCTCGTTGAGCATGATGTCGGCCTCCATCTGCGAGAGCAGCGGAGTGACGCGGGTCATCATGTTCATGAGCACGGTGTCGCCGTTGGCGTGCTCAAGGTTGGAGAGGGCCAGGGTGGCGAGGTCGAGGTCGCGCCCCGAGCGGTCAAGGGCCGCGATGGTGTTTTCAAAAGTGGGGACGCTGCGCTGGTTGACGATGGCTGCGATCTCCTGCTTCTGACGGTTGATACCCTCGATGATGGCATCCTCGTAGTCAGCCGGTGTAATCTTGTCAAAGGGCACGGAGGCATGGGGGGCCGTCCAGGGCTGGAGGAGCGGATTGGCACGGGTCTCACCCTTGGACTCGGCGACAAACGTCATGAGAGCGGTAGCGGCTATTGTGGTCATGATCAGTTTTTTCATCATATATCTGTTTTCTTATGACGACCGGGACGGCGGTCAGCCGCCGCCCCGGTCAACGAAACGTGTACTTCCGTCGGGACATCCCGCTTTGCACGGGAAGCCCGCGAAGATGTATTATTTATTCTCCACGCCGTTCATGATCACCTGCACGCGGTTGGTGCCGTCGTAGAGGCTGCGCATGAACTCATTGAACTTCTCGAGCGTCAGACCCTCGAGGAAAGCCTTGCGGCCGTCGACTGTGTTGGGTATGCCGCGCTGTGAGGTAAGCAGGTTGCTGACCCAGAAATCGTTGGTACGCTCCTGGATTTCGAGCTGCTTGATGGCAGCCTGACGCACCTTGTTGAAGTCCTCGGCATTGGCGCCCTCGCTCAGGAGCTTCTTCCACTCCTTGTCTGCGCGGTCGATGAGGGCCTGCTTCTGGTCGGCGTTGGTCTGGAACATATAGGCAAGCTGCCAGCGACCGTTATTGGGATTGAGGTAGCTGCCGACACTTGCGCCGTATGTGCCACCCTCCTCCTCACGCAGAGTCGCGGTGTAGATGTTGCTGAGAATCTCGCCGATCATGGGAATCATGGCATCGTTCTCCATGGTGTAGTCCACATTGTTGCCGCCGTAGACATCATATACGAATACCGACGGAGTCTCCATGGGGAAATCCCACTCCTCCACGACCTGGCCGCTTACCATGTCAATATTGCTTACCTCCTTCATCTTGCGGGGCTTACCCTTGGAGGGGAGGGAGGCGATATACTTCTCGAGGAGGGGACGCAGAGTGGCAGCGTCAACATTGCCGACGAAGATGAAGGTGTAGTCGGCGGCGTTGGCCATAGCCTCGCGGGCCATCTTGAGCATGCTGTCGTAGTTGGCATTCTTGATCACCTCGGTAGACTGCGGATACTGCAGGGGATTGTTGCCGTACTGGGTGAGGGCGATGCGCTTGTTGAACACGCTCTCGGGCTTCTTCTCCTCGTTGGCGAGGAAGGCGAGAGAGCGGTCTACGGTGACACCATATGTCTCCGCATCGGGCTGCAGATCGGTGAAGGTGGCGTATATCAGCTCCATGAGGGTCGGCAGATCCTTCACGGTGCTCATGCCGCTGAAGTAGTCGGTGTAATTGCCGATGGCGAAGGAGAGGGAGGCACGCTTGCCGGCGAGATACTTGCGGAGCTTCAGGTTGTCGAATGTGCCAAGTTTGCTGAGCTCAACGGCGTCGCCGAGCATAAGCACCTCGTTGGCCTGCGACTTGTCGTAGGCGCGCTTGCCGCCGAGACGGAAAGCCTGCATCATGATCTGGTCGTCGGTGAAGTCGGTGGGCTTCACGATGACTTTCGCACCGTTGGAGAGGGTCATTTCGGTAGTGCCCCACTCACCCTTGGTCTCTTTCTTGATTTTGCCGGGCTTGCGCATCTTGGCGATGAGGGGCTCGGTGATGACCTCGTCCACGTAGGCCTCATACTGCGCGTTGAGCACGTTCTCGAGGTTGGCCACGAACTCGGCCTCGGCCGGGAAGGTGCTCCCCTCGGTCTTGGGCTGCTGGAGGACGATCACCTGGTTGTTGGGGGTGAGGAGCTGAGAGGCGATCTGGCTCACGGCCTCGTTGTTGAGCATCTGCTGATATACCATCTGGGCGAGCTGGAGTTCCACCTCTGCGCCGGGAGCCGGCTCGTTGTCGGTGAAGCTTCTGATCAGCTCGGCGGCAATATCGGCGTTGTCACGTTTGTTGCGCTCGTTGAAGTGAGCCTCGTAGCTTGCGAGAATCTCGGTGGTGGCACGCTCGTATTCACTGGGAGTGAAACCGGTCTTGAAGGCACGGGCCACGACACCCATGGCGCCGGCCACGGCGGACTCGAAGTCAGACTTGGGAACCACGTATACGCTCAGGGCGCCTTTGCCCTTGGAGACATAGTAGTTGCCGATGCGCATGAACGCGAAAGCGTAGGGGCAGTCGGGCTGCTGGGAATACTCGCTGAGGCGAGTGTTGACCATGCTGGACAGCACCTGCTCTAAAAGCACATCCTGCACGTAAGCCTCTACGGAATTGCGCATCTCCCAGGGGGTCTTGTCAAACTTGAAGCTGATCGTCACCATCGCATTCGGGGTCTCGGGGTCCTGGAACGTGATGTAGAGGGGCTTCTCGTTGTTGCTGATGACGGGATACTCGCGGGGAGCTGCGTTTTCGGGCATTACCACGGTGGAGAACAGGTCGATGACCTTCTTCTCCATCTCATCGGCGTCGAAGTCGCCCACCACGAAGATGCCCTGCTGGTCCGGACGATACCATTTCTTATAGTACTCGCGGAGCACTTCGGGCTTGAAGTTCATCACCACCTCCATCAGGCCGATGGGAAGCTGCTCGTATTGATACTCCTCATAGAGCTGCGGGAGAATCTCCTTGTACATGCGGATGCCAGCATCGTTGCGCTGACGCCATTCCTCCTGGATCACGCCGCGCTCCGCATCGATCTCGCTCTCTTCGAGCGCGATGCCGTCACACCAGTCGCGTATCACGAGAAGCACGCTGTCCATTAGGGCCTTGTCGGTGGTGGGGACGTTGTTGATGTTGTAGATCGTCTCGTCAAAACCGGTCACCGCATTGATGTCGTCACCGAAGCGGATACCCTTGTTCTGGAGATAGTTGAGCATCGCCTTGCCGGGATAGTGGGTCGTGCCGTTGAAAGCCATGTGCTCCAGGAAGTGTGCCAGACCGAGCTGGTCCGGAGTCTCCAGAGAGGAGCCCACCTTCTGGGCAATGTAGAAATTGGCACGGTCCTTCGGCTCGGAATTATGCATCACATAATACGTGAGTCCGTTAGGTAGCACACCGGTCTTCACCCCGGGCATCAGCGGAAGGGGCGTCAAGCCCTGCTGTGCCATCACGCCCAGGAATGTCGCTACGAACATCAGGACGCTGAGAAAAGTCTTCTTCATGCTGTTGGATGATTTTATTGTTAGTAATATGGTTGTTTATATTATCTCCTTCTGACGGCAAAGATAGGATATTTTTTTGAATTGGCAAAATAATTTATCGAAAAACGATAAAATATTTTCTTTTTTCCCCTCACAGAGGGGCATCAAGCAGTCCGTGCATCAATGCGTACAGGGATAGTCCGGAGGCGGATCGTATGCCGAGTTTCGACGTGAGGTTCTTACGGTGGGTTATGACGGTATTGACGGAGATGCAGAGGGAGTCGGCTATCTCCTTGTTGGTCTTGCCTGAAGCTATCTCCTTCAGCACCTCGGTCTCGCGGGCCGAGAGAGCCTCCCGGCGCGTGTCGGGGCTGTCGGCGCTCCCGTGCAGGGTGCGGGCGGCCGCGTCAAGACGGCTCATAATCTCATCCTCCTCCATGTCGCGGGTGAGAACGCGCTGCGAAACCGGTTCTCTACCCCCGCGCTCATCGAAAACGATGATATGCCCGCGCCTACCCATATAAAGGTCAGGCGAGAGCGCTATCTCCGCAGCGGAGGCAATGAGGATATCGCAATCCGACTGAGTGGTGACAGACCCGTCGGGTGCGGTGAGGCACACTGGGTCGTCCCAGCCTAAGCGTCGGCATATCCACTTGAATGCCAGCGTGTCAAGCGGTGTGAGTCCGGCGAGGCCTATCTGCATGAGCCGAGTGTTTTGCGCGTCAGGGGACGCAGGATGCGCTGCCTGATTCTGTTGTTCTGACGAAGGTCGCGCCCTAAGGCGAAGATAGCGCTCACCACGGCCATGCAGAGATTGGCGTCATAATCTCCGGTGAGATGTATCACGAAGAAGCTCTCCAGGTCAGACACCTTCTCCTCGATGGCGAAATCCACGTCAAGTAGCCGCGCCGCCTCTTCCTCGCCGAGACCGGCGCCCTCACCGCGCAGGGCCGGGAAGAGGAGCCGGCGGTCAGACTCGATGCGCCCGGTCAGCTCACTCTTCAGGCCCTCGAAGAAGCGCCCGAGCAGCGAGAGATTGCCGGTGTCGCGCCCGCTCGCCACAAGGGGAGCGAAATGGCGCCGGATATTGGGGAGCTGCACCTGCTCGTACCATGTGTCGGTCTTCTCGAGATATTCCGTCAGGGGAACCGTCGACTCCTCCCAGAGGGCGTCCGAGGGATGGAAGTCGTCGTTGAGATAGGTGTTGAGCACGGCCAGGAAGAAACGCGCGTCTATTCCGAGTGAGCCGCACGCCTCGGCCACGGTCATATCCCCCACCCCGAGGCGGATGCCGAACCGCTGGAGCACCGGGAGGCATCCCGGATGCTGCATCACGATCTGGCTCAACCGCGAACCGGGCAACCAGACGCTCATTTCCTTACGGTGATGACGGTGTGTTGCGTGATGACGTAATCCATAGGCACGTCGTGCTCCTCCACCGGGAGCTCGTCAAGGAGCTGGAATTCATATCCCACACCGATTTTAGTGGCTTTGGCCTCCCGCAGCAGACGGTCATAGAAACCCTTGCCGCGTCCGAGGCGGTTGCCCCGGCGGTCGTAGGCCACGGCGGGCACTACTATCAGCTCGATCTCGTCGGCGTCCACAAGGTCGTCCCCTGTCGGCTCCTCGATGTGAAACGAGCCTAATTCGAGGCGCGAGGCGTCATACGGGAGAATATCGAGATGCACTCCGTTGACGCGCGGGAGGAAAAACCTCTTGCGGTCGTGCCATTTGTCAAGGAAACGGCGTGTGGACAGCTCATCGGGAAGCGAATGATACATCAGTATGCGGTCGGCCATCATGAAGGCAGCGGTCTGCTCCAGACGCTCGAACACCTCATCCGCGGCCTTTGCCTTCTCAAGTTCGGAAAGCATGGTGCGCAGATTCTTTATCTTTCTCCTTATTTCACTCTTTTCCATATATTTTCTGTTTTTTCACGGGGTGACAAACCCTATTTCTTTTTCCCTGACTCCTTGGGCAGGGGCATTTCATTCTGCTGCAACGCCTTCACGGCCCTGTCAAGCACGGGATCTTTCCTGTTGAGCACCTCTATATAAGAGGAGAAGCCGAGTATGTCGCGGGCTATCACGGCTTTCAGCTCACGTAGCAGCAGGTCGCGGCTCTGGTTGATGTAGTACCATCGCGCCGGCACTCCGTTGGCGGCGGCGTATGACACAAAGTTGTTGAGCAGTGTCTCATCGCGCGGGATAATCTTCATCATCTGGTCGATGCTCCTGACACCCTTCATCATGTCGCGGTATCTCTCGGCGACGCTGAAGGCATACTTGGGGATGAGTCCCTGGTCGTTGACCTGGGCGTACCACGAAGTATACCCCACGGTGTCGCTGGGCACGAAATAGTCGGGCATGATGCCTCCTCCGCCGTAGACGGTGCGTCCGCCGAAGGTAGTGAAGGCCTTACTCTTGTCCACCTTGATGCTGTCGACGTTATAAAACTCTCCCCGTGCATAGCGGTCCATGAGGTCCATCTCATACTTGCCGTCGTGGCCACGCTTGTACTCCTTCTGTATGGAGCGTCCCGAGGGGGTGAAGTAGCGGGCCACGGTGAGGCGTATGGCGCTGCTGTCAGGGAGGGTCATCTGATTCTGCACGAGTCCCTTGCCGAATGTTCGACGCCCTATGATTAGAGCGCGGTCGTTGTCCTGGAGTGCTCCGGCGAGAATCTCGGAGGCGGAGGCGGAAAACTCGTCCGTCAGGACCGTCACCGGAGTGTCAATGAATGATCCCGTGCCGTCGCTGGCGGCCAAAGACTCGTTGTCGGGTATCCTCCCCTTGGTGTAGACTATGAGACGTCCGGCGGGGAGAAACTCGTTGGCCATAAGTATCGCCTGCTCCATGTAGCCCCCCTGGTTGCCGCGCAGGTCGAGCACGAAGCGGTCGGCCCCCTTGCGGCTCAGTTCGGTCAGGGCATTGTAAAACTCATCGTATGTGGTGCGCGCGAACTTGCTTATCCTGACGTATCCGATACTGTCGTCGATCATGTAGGCCACGTCCACGGAGTTCTGGGGTACTTCGCCACGTATCACCTCATACTTCAGGGGCTTGGCCGATGAGCGGCGCACGATTTCGAGATTCACCTTCGTCCCCTCCGGTCCGCGCAGGGTCTTGTAGACCATCTCGGTCGTGGCGTTCTTTCCGGTAAGCGATGTGGTGTCGGCTTTGACGATCTTGTCTCCGGCCTGAAGACCCACTTTCTCAGCCGGGCCGTCGGCCACGACTTCGCTGACCACGACGGTGTCGTTGAGAATCTGGAAGGAGACGCCGACGCCGTAAAACGCTCCGTCAAGTTCGGAATTGACATCGGTCAACTCGCTGGCGGGGATATAGACCGAGTGAGGGTCAAGCGAGCCGAGAAGCTCGGGGAAGAGCGTGTCGAGCAGTGAATCCACATCCACCTCATCGACATATTCCCTCTGTATCAGTCCGAGAACGGTCTTGAGTTTCTCCTCTCCTACGCTGTATTGCGTGCGCGTGACGTAGGATCCGATGAACATACCTCCCACCGTCCCCACGGCGAGGGCCACGGGGAGCAGCACGAGTCCGAGATTGCGTTTACTTTTCATAAGCAGTGTGCGTGGTTTTCTTGGTCAGAGTCCGGACGTCTCGCAGCCGGGGTCCGGAAGCGGAGCATGCACGGTCTCGACGCCCGCCCTTTCGAGCAGGTCGAGACCGTCATGTATCCTGTATAGCTCGGAATACACCACGCGGCGTATTCCGGCCTGAATTATCAGTTTGCTGCACTCCATGCAGGGGCTCGTGGTGACATATAGCGTGGCCCCGGAACTGGAGTTGTTGCTCCGCGCCACCTTGGTGATGGCGTTGGCTTCGGCGTGAAGCACGTATGGGCGCGTGTCGCCATGCTCGTCTTCACACACATTCTCAAACCCCGCCGGAGTGCCGTTATATCCGTCGGAAATTATCATCTTGTCCTTAACTATCAGGGCACCTACCTTGCGGCGGCGGCAGTAGGAGTTCTCGCTCCATATCGTGGCCATGCGCAGATAGCGGAGGTCCAGGAGATGCAGCTTGTCGTCGGGAGTCATGCTTCTGTCGGGGTTTGTCATCTTATTACGTTATAATTTAATGCCGTGAGGCCATTTAAGCCGTCACGCTATTAAAGCTCGGCGTGCTCCATGAGGAACTTTTCGGCATCGAGAGCGGCGCGGCATCCTGTGCCGGCGGCGCAGATGGCCTGGCGATAGCGCGGGTCGGCGCAGTCTCCGGCGGCCATGACACCCTCCACGCTGGTGTGGGTGGTGGCACCCTTCACCTTGATATATCCCTCCTCGTCGAGCTCGAGCTGACCCTTGAAAAGATCGGTGTTGGGCTTGTGGCCGATGGCCAGGAAGAAGCCGTCGATGGCGATGTCGAATTTCTCCTCACCCTCTTCTCCGAGGTTGCGCACCAGGTGAGCCCCCTCCACGCCATCTTCGCCGAAGAGGCCGATGGTGTTGCACTTGAAGAGAATCTCGATGTTTTCCGTATTCTCCACACGGCGCTTCATCACGTCGGAGGCGCGGAGATAGTCCTTGCGCACGATGAGGTAGACCTTCTTGGCCAGGGAGGCGAGATAGAGAGCCTCCTCGCAGGCGGTGTCGCCGCCGCCGACCACGGCCACGGTCTTCTTGCGGTAGAAGAATCCGTCACAGGTGGCACAGGCGCTCACACCCATGCCCATGAACTTCTTCTCGTCGTCGAGGCCCAGATACTTGGCGGCGGCTCCGGTGCATATTATCACCGTCTCGGCAGCGATCTGATTGCCGCGCTCATCCTCACATACGAAGGGACGCTTGGAGAAATCCACCTTTGTTATTATCTCGGAACGGATCTCCGCACCGAAACGCAGGGCCTGCTTGCGGAAGTCCTCCATCATGTCGGTGCCTTGGATGCCCTCGGGATAACCGGGGAAGTTTTCGATTTCAGTGGTCTGCGTGAGCTGGCCGCCGGGCTGCATGCCTTCGTAAATTACCGGCTTGAGGGCCGCGCGTGAGGCATAGATGCCGGCGGTGTATCCGGCAGGTCCCGATCCGATGATGAGTACTCTTGTCTGTTCCATGGCTTTATGAGTTTTTAGTTTTAAGTGTTGAGTGTTCAGTTTTCAGATTTTAGTTATCAGTTATCTCAGGTCGATTACCTCGACTTTGGGATATTTTGATTTAGGATACGTGAATGAAGATTTGCTGAACTTGGCGTCGGTGCGCAGCGAGTGTATGGCTACGCTCACGGATGCTCCCGAGGCGGGATTGACCGTGATGCGGGTTGGCTTGTATGTGCGGCTGTCAATCACCAGCACCACGTTTTTCAGGCCAGATTTGCGGCTCTTGGGGAGCAGGACGATGGTGTGCGTGCCCGCCGTCTGCTTCTTGGCGAAGGCCGCGGTGAAGGCGTTGGCGTATCCGGACACCATCATCATGGGATTGGCCTCGCACAGCTCTTCTTTGGATGGAAGGGTGAGGGTGGTCTCCCGTGCCGAGGCGTTGTAGGTCCAGAGATTGCGACCGTCATACCAGGAGGTGTAGGAGGGAGTGGTCAGCACGAATCCGGCGGCCGAGGACTTCAGCGAGCCCTTCACCGACCTTCCCCCGGTAGTCATCGTGAATGTGGCGTCTATCCCGGAGGCCCTGTCCATCAGCGCGGAGGCCCGCTTCATTATCTGCGGGGCGCCCGAGTAAGAGGGGAGGCAGAAACCTACCGCCATCACCAGGACCGCGAGGATACGGAGTATTTTGTTGTTCTTGATCATTCGCATGGCTGTTTGTCTGTGTGGAGAGATCTTTTGGTTGTCTGTACGGAGGGATGTTATCACCCTCCGAGTATGGATTCGAGCGTCACCTGGTCCACGAGCACCGCACGGGGCTTGCCCCCCTGCGAGGGACCTACGATTCCTGCGGCTTCGAGCTGGTCCATGATCTTTCCGGCGCGGTTGTAACCTATGGCATACCGGCGCTGGAGCGAGGATGTGGAGGCGGTGTTTGACATCACCACCACTCGGGCACACTCGTCGAAGAGGGGGTCTCTCTCCCCGAAGCCGTTCCCGGCTATGGGGCCCTCCCCATCTTCACCCACGGACACAGGCTCAGGAAGGATATATGCTCCCTCGCCGAAGGGCTGGGCCGCGATGTAGTCGCAGATTTCCTCCACTTCCGGGGTGTCGATGAAGGCGCACTGCACGCGCACCATCTCCGAGCTGTTGCTTATCAGCATGTCTCCGCGTCCGATAAGCTGCTGCGCCCCGGTGGTGTCGAGGATCGTCTTGGAATCCACACCCGAACTTACTTTAAACGCTATGCGCGCCGGGAAGTTCGCTTTGATGATGCCGGTGATGACGTTGGTGGAGGGTCGCTGCGTGGCTATGATCACGTGCATGCCCACGGCCCTGGCCTTCTGCGCCAGACGCGCTATGGGCATCTCCACCTCCTTGCCGGAGGTCATGATCAAGTCGCTGAACTCATCCACTATCACCACTATGTAGGGGAGGAATTTATGACCGTTTTCGGGGTTGAGCCTTCCCTCCTTGAACTTGGCGTTATACTCCTCGAGATTGCGCACTTGCGCATCCTTGAGGAGCTGGTAGCGGTCGTCCATCTCCACGCAGAGGGAGCTGAGCGTGGCCACCACTTTCGACATATCGGTGATGATGGGTTCGTCGGCATCGGGTATCTTGGCGAGATAGTGCTTCTCTATCTTGGCATAAAGGGAAAACTCCACCATCTTGGGGTCGATCATGACGAATTTCAGTTCGTCGGGACGGCGGCAGTAGAGGAGTGACGCGATGAGAGCGTTGAGTCCCACGGATTTACCCTGACCCGTGGCGCCCGCCACGAGCAGGTGAGGCATCTTGGCGAGGTCCGTGATGTAGACGTCGTTGGAGATGGTGCATCCAAGCGCGACGGGGAGACGATAGCGGGATTCCTGGTATTTGCGAGACTGTATCACGGTGCGCATCGACACTGTCTGCGGATCCTTGTTGGCTACCTCTATGCCTACGGTGCCTTTGCCCGGTATCGGGGCTATGATACGCACACCTATCGCGGAGAGGCTAAGGGCGATGTCGTCCACGAGGTTTCGTATGCGGGCTATCTTCACCCCCTTGTCGGGACGTATCTCGTATAGCGTGACTGTCGGGCCCACCGTGGCCTCTATGCTTACGATTGGGATGCCGAAGTCAAGCAGGGTCTTGCGGATTTTCTCCTTGTTTTCGAGTTGCTCGGTGGTGTCGATGCTGATTTTCTCCACGCCGGGGCGCAAGATCTCGCAAGGAGGGAAGCGATAGTCCTTCTTCATGCTTCCGGAGGAACGCGGGGTGTCCGCCTTCACCACCGTGCCGACGTTGACCACCATCTCCTCCTCTTCTTCCTCCTCATTTTCTCCCGCTTCTCCATCGGTCGTGACGTCATCACCCGTTGGAGAATCGGGTCTTTCCACCTCCTCTTCTTCAAGGTCGGGGAGTTCCTCGTAGAGGGCGGCTTCGTTGCCTCCGAATGTCACCACATCCTCCTGCTCTTCGGCAGTCTCCTCATGCTCGGCGACGGCCTCACCTGCAGCGACGGCCTCCTCGGCCTCACGACGCGCCATTTCGGCTATCTCCTCCTCTACCTTGCGGCGCTGCTCCTCCGCCTCCATGCGGCGGGCCTTGCGCTCGGCTGACACACGGCGGACGCGCAGTATCCAGTTGATGATGTCGCGCAGGCAGATGATGACGAACACGCCGAGCATCAGCACGCAAAGCACGGCGCCTCCGGTCCATCCGAAGAAGGAGATGACAAATTCGTTGACATACCGTCCGTGCCATCCTCCCCAGTTGACAGTGGAATCGAGCCCTATCGTGGCCAGTCCTACGATAAGGGAAATAGTGATGAAGGCCACGATGCACTTGATGGTGAAATTGACGGTCTTGAAACGGGGTTTTCCGGTCAACTCCTTGAGCGACATGGCTAAAAGCCAGAACACTATCACGGCCGCACCGAGTCCGTATCCACGGTTGATGAGCAGTTCCGAAAGACGCGCTCCGGCCTCGCCGCCGGAATTGGCCACGCCACGCGCGGCCCCGATTTCAGCGGAGGCTATGGCGGACTGGTCGCGGAAACAGTCGGCGAGATATGAGAAGAAGGATATGCCTAAATACACTCCGAGACAACCTAACACAAGGCCGGTGAGCAGTCTGACGGTCTGCGATCCTGCCCAGGTCTTTACCTTCTCCACTATAGCGGAGAGGGTGAGATCCGTGGTTTCTTTAGCAGCCGGTCGGGCCACTCGGGGAGCGGCGGCGTCCGGTTTTTCCTTGTCGGCCTTCTTGCGTTTGCGCCCCGTGGTTTTCCGGTTCTCCGGTTCGGGCGCGGGAGGCAACTGGGGCTGGGTCTCCTCGGTGGGTATGGCGGGGTTGTATGATTCGTATCTGTCCATAAGTAAAAACAGATGCAAATTTAACAATTTCGCGCCAATTTCCGAAATTTACAATCTTAAAATATGCGATTTTATTATTTTACCCATGGGCTAAATACCCGGCTCAGACACACTGTCGGCCGGAGAGACTTCCGGGGTATGGATAGATTCATGTTTCGGGGCGACTGCAGAAGTGTCCGAGGATACCGTCGCGCTGTCCGCTGCGGGAGCCGCTGCCGTCTTCGGGCGCGTGATGTCGGCATATCCCGTGCGTACTCTCCTCACGTCGGCTCCCTCACTCTCGTTGACCTGCATGTCGCGCCATGAAGGGTTAACTATCACCGGCATACCGGAGTCCACTAAATTCACCAGTTCGAGTATATCCTCGTTTTTCAGGCGCATACATCCGTGGCTGCGTCGTCCTCCCACGCTCCAAGGGGCACACGTGCCATGGATGCCTATTTGCCGTGTGGTGGGTATCAGCAGACGTATGAAGCGAGGGCCGAACTGTCCCTTCACCTGCGAGGTGTTGCCGTCGTCGTCGGTGTAAAGCCACTCTGTGCTGTTATATACTCCCTCAACGCTGAAAAAACCCTCGGGCGTGCGGCAGTCGCGACGCTTGTGCTTGGTGCCGTAGTTCTTTCCGGCCGCCATGCGGAAGGAGCGCAACTCTACGCCGAGGCTGTCGTAGACTATCACGCGCATCGAACCCTTGTCAGCTATCAGGAAGCGGGGATAATGGTTATTGAGTAGTTTTTCGGCATAATCGGGAGCCTCGCGGGCCATGTCGGGGAGAATCCCGACCCTGTAACGCGACGCCGAAGGGGACGCCTCCATGTATGCGAGTATCTCCTCGGTGCCGCTGAATGACTTCCACACCGGGCCTGCGGGTACTTCAACCGTGTCGGCAGCAACCGTCAGCGTATCCTCCACGGCATCATCCCCCATCTCCTCTCCCGTGCGGAAACGGGGAGCACAGGCCGCCATGCAGAAGAGCAGCGCGAGGACCAGACATATCGTCAGTGCCCCGGTTGCTGAGGGGGATTCATTGTGGCGGCGGTCTCTGCCTGTGCGTGGGGCGCGTGGGGAGGCGTGTGTCATGCTTATGGTCTTTGTTATCCCGGTCAACAGTGTCTTTTTATCAGGATAATTGATGGGCCGGGGTCTTATAGTAACATCCGGAGGAGGCATATTTTTCACCGTGGATTAACTTTTTTTCAAAAAATTTTTGTAATTTCGCAATTCCGATGGAAACCCGACATATAATAGTCATACTGTTTCTCGCCCTTCTCTGGCTGTGGCTCTGCTGGATACTTGTCTCGGCAGGGGGCCTGACGGGCAAAAATGCATTCCTGATAGTCGCGTCGGGAATCATAATCTTCGTGCCGCTGTGGAAACGGTACATCCGTCCCTCGCAAGGGGGCGGTGACAAACGCGACAACCGGAAATGAACACATATCATGGAGAATAACAAAGCACTCAACGTACCTCCCCTCCTTGCCAGAATCGACTCCCCGGCCGACCTGCGTAGTCTGCCGGTGGAGAAGCTACCCGAGGTCTGTGCCGACCTGCGCAAGTTCATCATCTCGCGCCTCTCGGCGAATCCGGGTCATTTCGCCTCAAGCATGGGGGCCGTGGAGATTATCGTGGCTCTCCATTATGTGTTCAATACCCCGGAAGACCGCATAGTGTGGGATGTCGGCCACCAGGCATACGCCCATAAGATACTCACGGGCCGCCGCGAGGCGTTTGATGCGCAGCGCACGTTAGGGGGAATAAGCGGCTTCCCCACTCCCTCGGAGTCACCGTATGACACTTTCGTCACCGGACATGCCGGCAACTCCATATCCGCAGCCCTCGGCATGGCCATCGCCGACCGTAATACCCCGGGCCACGAAAACCGCAAAACCGTGGCCGTCATCGGCGACGCCTCAATAGGCAACGGCCTGGCTTTCGAGGGACTCAACAACGTCTCCAACAATCCCAACAACCTGCTCATCATCCTCAACGACAACGATATGAGCATCGACGACAATGTCGGCGCCCTGCACCGATACCTCTCCGAGCTTTACACTTCGGAGGGATACAACCGCTGGCGCCACCGCCTGGCCAACTGGATGATGCGCAAGGGATATCTCACGGATAAGAAGAAGGGACGTCTGCTGCGCCTCAACAATTCGGTGAAGTCATTCATCTCGGGAGACCAGAACATCTTCGAGGGACTCAACATACGATATTTCGGTCCCTTCGACGGGCATGATGTCGAGAAGATCGTGCGCGTGCTCCGTGACATCAAGGATATGGAGGGGCCGCGCATACTCCATCTGCGCACCACCAAGGGAAAGGGATATGAACAGGCCGAGCTGGATCCCACGACATGGCACGCCCCCGGCCCGTTCGATCCCGCCACGGGAGAGAGGAAAAAGAAAAGCTCCGAAGGGGCTCCCCTCCCCTGGCAGGAGGTGTTCGGACGCACTCTGGTGGAACTGGCGCGCGAGGATGACCGCGTGATGGGCATCACGGCAGCCATGCCGACAGGCACTTCGATGGTGCATATGCTCAGGGAGTTTCCGAAACGCACTTTCGATGTGGGCATATCCGAGGGACACGCAGTAACCTTCGCCGGAGGCCTCGCTGCCGCGGGAAAGCGTCCCTTCGTGGCGATATACTCATCCTTCCTCCAGCGTGCCTACGACAATATCATCAACGATGTGGCGATACAGGGACTACCCGTGACGTTCTGCATCGACCGCGCCGGTATCGTGGGTGAGGATGGAGTAACCCATCACGGCCTCCTTGACCTGGCCTATCTACGCCCGATTCCGGGACTGAAAATCGCCGCCCCCGCCGATGAGGAGACCCTGCGCGACATCATGTTCACCTCGCTTTCGCTCGACGGACCTCTGGCCATCAGGTATCCGCGCGGCGCCGCCGTCAATCCCGACTGGCAGACACCGATGAAGACCATCACTCCCGGCAAGGGAAGAATCCTCTCGTCACGTCCCGGAGCGCGGACGGCCCTCCTCTCAATAGGCCCGGCTACCGATGCGGCGAAGGCCGTCGAAGAACTGGAGCGACTCGGCATACCCGTGGACCATTACGATATGATATGGCTCAAGCCCCTCGACAACGCGTTGCTGCGTGATATAGCCTCACGATACGAGAGAGTATTCACGCTGGAAGACGGCACGGTGGCCGGTGGACTTGGCTCCGCGGTGGCCGATGCACTCGACACGTTCGGATACAAGGGTGGGGTCAGACATCTCGGAGTGCCCGATAAATGGGTGTCACACGGCAAGGTGGGCGAGCTGAAGGCCATCTGCGGCTACGACACGGCCGGCATCGTGAAGGCATTGAGTAAAGGGGAAGCGGAATGAAGATAGTGATAGCCGGAGCCGGAGAGGTGGGTACGCATCTCGCCAAACTGCTCAGCAACGAGGAGCAGGACATAATCCTTCTTGACAGCAATCAGGAGCGACTCGACATCATCGACGCCAACTACAATCTGATGACCTTCAACGGCTCCACCTCGTCCTTCGAGGCGCTGAGAAGTATAGGCGTGGGTTCGGCAGACCTCTACATCGCGGTGACGCCTTACGAGACCCGGAACATCACCTCCTGCGCCATCGCCAAGAAGTTGGGGGCCGGAAAGACCGTGGCGCGAATCGACAATTCCGAGTTCCTGCGCAAGGAAAACGGTCTTATACTCCGGGAATTAGGTGTTGACGCCCTCATCTATCCCGAGAATCTGGCGGCCATAGAAATCAATACCGCCCTCTCCCACAACTGGGCGCGCTACTGGGGAGAACTTCACGACGGCGCCCTGATACTCATCGGAGTCAAACCCTCGCCGTCATTTCCGCTCTTCGGAGTTAAAATCAAGGATCTCCCCATCAAAAACCACGATTTCCATATCGCGGCCATCAAGCGCAAAACCGAGACCATCATCCCCAACGGTAATGACGAGATACGCGAGAACGACATCGTGTATTTCATCACCACTCCCCCCTTCGTGAGCGAGGTGCGCGAACTCTCCTGCAAGAAGAAGCGAAACATCAAGAAGGTGCTCATCATGGGAGGCTCACGCATAGCGGCCCGATTCATGAGGCAATATGCCGACAAATACCACATCAAGGTCATCGACGTCAGCCGCCCCAGATGCGAGGAACTGGCCGAGAACTTCCCGGACTGCGAAATCGTGTGCGGCGACGGGCGCGACATCGAGGTGCTGCGCGACAACAACATCTATCAGTATGACGCCTTCATGGCTCTCACCGATTCCTCCGAGACGAATATCCTCTCATGCCTGACAGCCAAGGAGTTCGGAGTGCCGAAGACCATAGCCGATGTGGAGAATCTTCAGTTCGTCTCAAGTGCCGAGAGCCTGAACATCGGCACCACCATCAACAAGAAACTCCTCGCGTCCAGCCGCATCTTCAAGATTCTGCTGGATGCCGACGAGCACAATTCCAAATTCCTCGCTCTCGCCGACGCCGAGGTGGCGGAGATTCCCGTCAAGCCCGGAGCTAAAATCACCCGCGCCCCGGTCAAGGACCTCCATCTCCCCTACGGCATGACTCTGGCCGCGCTGGTGCGCGGCGACCACTGCGAGCTTATTTCCGGTATGTCGAAAATCGAGGCCGGAGATTATGTCGTGGTGTTCTGCCTCTCCGGCACGATTCATAAAATTGAAAAGTGGTTTTCATGAGTTCGGTGTTCCGTCCAAAATTCTATATCAATGTGCCCATGCTCCTGCGGGTGGTGGGCTGGCTGCTGATGATACTGGCGGCGTTCATGCTCTTCCCCACCATCGCCGGTCTGCTCACGGGAGACAAGGGGGTGATGGGATTCGTGTGGTCGCTCCTGATCACTCTCGGAGCCGGATTCGGAATGATGAGCATACGTCCCAAAAGCCGCGAGATGGGCAAGCGCGAGGCCATCCTCCTCGTGTCGCTGACATGGGAGATCCTCGCCCTCTTCGGTATGCTCCCCTTCCTTTTCTGCGACACGCACACCAATGTCACGGATGCCTTTTTCGAGACAATGAGCGGCTTCACCACCACGGGTATGTCGGCGCTCAACACCCTTCATGGCGTACCCGACTCCATAATCCTGTGGCGGTGTGTCACGCAGTGGATCGGCGGCATGGGTATCATACTCTTCACCCTCGCAGTGCTCCCGATGCTGAATTACCAGGGGGGGATGCAGATGTTCAATGCCGAGGTGACTGGCATCACCCACGACAAGCTGCGTCCGCGCGTGAGCAATACGGCCAAAAGCCTATGGCTCATCTATATCATCCTGACCGGATGTCTGACGGTGCTCCTGCTCTTCTCGGGCATGAAGTTTTTCGACGCCGTGTGCTACGGCCTCTCCATCATGTCGACCGGAGGATTCGCCGTGGCTGACCAGTCGGTGCTCGATCTGGGAAGCATATATGTCAAAATAGTGGTGACGGTGTTCATGTTTCTCGGAGGCGTGAATTTCTCCCTGATGTATGCCGCCGTCACCGGGCATCCGCGCCGCGCCCTGCGCAACGAGCCCCTGAAATGGTATGTGTGGTGGATTCTCATAGGCTACGCCCTCTTCTGTCTCAACGTGCTTCTCCGCAATATCGGACACTCCGTGGGCGACTTCACGCTCGACCCCCTCTTCCAGGCCGTTTCGGTCATATCCTCCACGGGCATCACGGAGCCGGATTTCCATAATTGGGGTTCCCTCTCGGAGATGGTGCTGATAATGATGATGATGACCGGTGCCTGCGCGGGAAGTACGTCGGGGGGCGCGAAAATCGACCGCTTCATAGTGCTTTTCAAGTTTCTCAGGAATGAGTTTTACAAGATGATGCACCCGAGTGCCGTGACCACGGTGTGCATCAACGGCAAGGGCACCTCATATCTCGTGGTGCAGAAGGTGCTCGCGTTCCTCTTCGTCTACATTTTCGTCATCATAGGGTGCGGCATCCTGCTCGTGATCATGGGGCTTCCGCTCAAGACTGCTTTCTTCTACGGTCTCTCGGCCATCTCCAATGCCGGAATCGGAACGGAAATCAACGGTATCTCCTGGCAGTTCTCGGCTCTCCCAGCCGCCGGCAAGTGGCTGCTCACCTTCGTGATGCTGGTGGGACGTCTGGAGCTCTTCACCGTCATGCTCCTTTTCGTCCCCTCTTTCTGGCGAAAGTGATACTTTTGGCTGCTGGATTGTTATTAAATTGAAATTACTTTTAAACCCCGTCAATTTACCGTATGGCAACCAAAGTCACCAAAGAAATGGCCCTCGCCTATCATGAGGAGGGGCGGCCCGGCAAAATAGAAATCACACCCACCAAACCTTACGCTTCGCAACTCGACCTCTCGCTCGCATATTCTCCCGGCGTGGCGTTCCCCTGCAAGGAGATAGAGAAGGATCCGGCCGACGCATACAAATACACCAACAAGGGCAATCTTGTGGCCGTGATCTCAAACGGCACCGCCGTGCTCGGACTCGGAGACATCGGAGCCCTGGCGGGAAAGCCCGTGATGGAGGGAAAGGCCCTGCTCTTCAAGATATTCGCGGGCCTCGACGCGTATGATATTGAAATAAATGAGAAGGACCCCGACAAGTTTATCGAGATTGTCAAGGCCCTTACTCCCACTTTCGGCGGCATCAATCTCGAAGACATCAAGGCTCCGGAGTGTTTCGAGATAGAACGCCGCCTGAAGGCCGAGTGCGAGATTCCCGTGATGCACGATGACCAGCATGGCACGGCCATCATCTCCTCAGCCGGCCTGATCAACGCCCTCGAGATACAGGGAAAGAAAATCGAGGAGATACGCCTCGTGGTGAACGGTGCGGGAGCGGCCGCCATCAGTTGCACGTCGCTCTACCAGCGTCTCGGCGTGCGCCCGGAGAACACGGTGATGTGCGATTCCAAGGGGGTGATCCGCGCCGACCGCGACAACCTCAGCGAGTCCAAGCGCCGATTCGCCACCACCCGCGACATACACACTCTCGAGGAGGCGATGGTGGATGCCGATGTCTTCCTCGGCCTGAGCGTGGCCGACGTGGTGACGGAGGAGATGGTGAAGTCCATGGCTCCCAAGCCCATCGTCTTCGCCCTCGCCAATCCCAATCCCGAGATTTCCTACGAAAAGGCAATCCATGCCGTGCCCGACATCATCGTGGCTACGGGACGCAGCGACTATCCCAACCAGATAAACAACGTCATCGGATTCCCCTACATTTTCCGCGGGGCGCTCGACAGCGGCGCCACTGAAATCAACGAGGATATGAAGGTGGCGGCCGTCTACGCCATCGCGGAGCTGGCCAAAGAACCTGTGCCCTCCGTCGTGGACGAGGCCTACGGTCTGAGCGACATCCATTTCGGACGCGAGTACATCCTCCCCAAGGCCATAGACCCCAGGCTCCTCTTCCGTGTGGCTCCGGCCGTGGCCAAGGGAGCCGAGGAGAGCGGCGTGGCCAAACGCCCCATCAAGGATTGGGAGGCATATCAGACACGTCTGCGCGAACTCATGGGCGATGACGGCAGCATGATGCGCCACATCACCGAGCTGGCAAGCAAGGACAAACGCCGCGTGGTCTTCGGCGAGGGTAACACAGACAATATGCTCCAGGCAGCCGCCCGCATGTATCATGACGGTACCTGCATCCCCGTGCTCCTGGGCAACGCAGAGATGATCGTGAAACGCGCCGCACGCCTGGGCGTGGACATCCACGGCGTGGAAATCATCAATCCCCGCCACGACCGCGAGGAGCAGCGCAGAATACGCTACGCACGAATCCTCTCGGAGAAGAAGCAGCGCGAGGGCGTGACGTTCAACGAGGCCCTCGAGAAGATGTTCTCACGCTCCAATTTCGGCATGATGATGGTGGAGACCGGAGATGCTGACGCCTTCATCGCCGGCTCCTACTCCCCCGCCAACAAGATGGCGGCTCGCGCCGCGCAGATAATCGGCCTGAAGGATGGCTTCACACGCTTCGCCACGATGCACATACTCAACACCCGCCGCGGCTCCTTCTTCCTCTCGGACACCGCCATCAATCCAGTGGCTGACTCCGACACCCTGGTGCAGATAGCGCGCCTCACCCACGAGGCCGTACACTTCTTCGCGCATGAGCCGGTGATGGCCATGCTCAGTTACAGCAATTTCGGCTCCAATGCCTCAGAGGAGGGTCCACGCCGCGTGGCACGCGCCGTCAAGACGCTCCACGAGCAGTATCCCGAAATAGCGGTCGACGGCGAGATGCAGGCGGATTATGCCCTCAACACCGCCCTGCGAGACGAGATCTTCCCCTTCAACACCATCAAGGGACGCGATGTCAACACCCTCATCTTCCCCAACCTCGCTTCGGCCAACATCACTTACAAGATGCTCCTCGGAATGGGAGTGGGACACATCACCGGACCTATCCAGATCGGTCTGCGCAAACCGGTATATTTCACCGGAGTTAACGCCGACGTGAGAGACATAATCGACGTGGCCACCATCGCCGCCCTCGAGGCCTCCATCCTCTCCAGAGAGTCCGCCAAGTGAGCGCACATCACCCTGATTTTGAGCAAGTTTTAATTTTTTTAAATTTCCAAAGTTTTCCGAAAAAATTTTTAATTTGCTGATTTGCAATTGGTTAGCTTTTTCACCGGCTGAAAAAGTTAACCAATTTATTTTATTCGCGATTTCTTGAAAAGATTCTTGCAGGTTCAAAACTTTTGTGCTACCTTTGCCGCGGAATTGAGAAAACATGATCACGAAAAGATGATACAGACAGTAGAAAAACGCGACGGCAGAGTCGTGGACTATAACGAAGAGAAGATCAAGTCCGCCATACGCAAGGCGATGCTCCAGACCGTGGTCGGAGAGGACGAGGACCTTATCCACCGTATCACCGCCCGCATAGGTTCAGCCGGAAAATCACGCATGACCGTGGAGGAAATCCAGGACCGCGTGGAATTCGAGCTGATGAAGTCCGCGCGCAAGGATGTGGCCAAGCGCTACATAGCCTATCGCGACCAGCGCTCCATCGCCCGCCAGGCCAAGACCCGTGACATGTTTCTCGAAATCATGGAGGCCAAAAACAACGACATCACCCGCGAGAACGCCAACATGAACGCCGACTCCCCCGCAGGCATGATGATGAAGTTCTCCTCCGAGACCACGAAACCCTTCGTGGACGACTACCTGCTGAGCGCCGAGGTGAAGAACGCAGTGAAAAACAATCTCATCCACATTCACGACAAGGACTACTACCCCACGAAGTCGCTCACCTGCGTGCAGCATCCCCTCGACCGCATTTTCTCCAACGGTTTCGTGGCCGGCCATGCCGAAAGCCGCGCCCCCAAGCGCATAGAGACCGCCGCCGTGATGGCCTGCATATCCCTTGAGACCGCCCAGAACGAAATGCACGGCGGACAGGCCATCCCCGCTTTCGATTTCTATCTCGCCCCCTTCGTGAGGGCCTCCTTCAAGGAGGAGATCAAGAAGGTCGAGGAACTTTCCGGCCTCGACCTTACCCACCTCTATGACGCCCCCCTCAAGGATTACCTGCACCGCAGCCTCGAAGGTCTGGAGGGTGAGGAGCGCATGATGCAGCACGCCATGAACAAGACGGTGGAGCGCGTGCACCAGGCGATGGAGGCCTTCATCCACAACATGAACACTATTCACTCGCGCGGCGGCAACCAGGTGGTCTTCTCCTCCATCAACTATGGCACAGACACCTCGGCCGAAGGACGCTGCGTGATGCGCGAGCTGCTCAAATCCACCTACGAGGGTGTGGGCAACGGCGCGACGGCTATCTTCCCTATACAGATATGGAAGAAGAAGCGCGGGGTGTCGTATCTTCCCGAAGACCCCAACTACGACCTCTACCGCCTGGCCTGCAAGGTGACGGCACGCAGGTTCTTCCCCAATTTCCTCAACCTCGACGCCTCTTACAATCAGCACGAGCTCTGGAGTGCCGACGACCCGAAGCGCTACCTCCACGAGGTGGCCACGATGGGATGCCGCACCCGCGTGTTTGAAAACCGCTTCGGCGAGAAGACCTCCGTGGGACGTGGCAATCTCTCCTTCACCACCCTCAACATCGTGCGCCTCGCTCTCGAAACGCGCCACATCGAGGACCCCGCCGAGCGCGTGGAGCTCTTTTTCAAAAACCTCGACGCCATGCTCGAGCTCACGGCACATCAGCTCATCGACCGCTTCGACTTCCAGAAGACAGCCCTCGCGAAGCAGTTTCCCATGGTGATGGGCAACCTCTGGAACGGTGCGGAACATCTCCGTCCTAACGACACTATCGAGGAGGTAATCAACCAGGGCACGCTCGGAATCGGTTTCATCGGCCTGGCGGAGTGCCTTATCGCCCTGACCGGGAAACACCACGCCGAGTCGGAGGAGTCGCAGCAGCTCGGATTGAGAATAGTGAGACACATGCGCGACCGCGTCAATGAGTTCAGCGACAGATACGGACACAATTTCTCCGTACTCGCCACTCCGGCCGAGGGCCTGTCGGGCCGATTCACCAAGCGCGACCGCAAGACTTTCGGCGTGATCGAGGGCATAACGGATAAGGACTACTACACCAACTCCAACCACGTACCCGTCTATTACCACTGCTCTCCACGCCACAAGGCCAAAGTCGAGGCCCCCTATCACGAGCTGACCCGAGGCGGACACATCTTCTATGTGGAGATTGACGGCGACGCTACCCACAACGAGGAGGCGATAATGCAGATCGTCGATATGCTCGACAAGTATGACATGGGTTACGGCTCGGTCAACCACAATCGCAACCACTGCCCCAACTGCGGATACGAGAATGCCGACACCGGGCAGCACGAGTGTCCCAAGTGTCATACACCCTTCGAGACCATCCAGAGAATCACCGGCTATCTTGTCGGCACTACCGACCGCTGGAACTCCGGCAAACTCGCCGAGCTGCATGACCGCGTCGTGCACAAATAATACAGACCATACTCCTGAAATGAGAATACTCGATATAGTGCGGGGCACCACGGTCGACGGACCGGGGTTCCGCACTTCAATCTATATAGCCGGATGCCGCCATGCCTGCCCCGGCTGTCACAACCCACAGTCGTGGGATTTCAACTCCGGCACGGAGATGAGCATTGCCGAGATAATGGAAATCGTGGTCGAGGAGGATTTCGACGTCACCCTCTCCGGCGGTGATCCCCTCTATCACCCCGAGGAGACCGCGGCCCTGGCACGGGCCGTTACGGAGATAGGCCACAGTGTCTGGCTCTACACCGGATTCACCTACGAGGAAATCCTCACCTCCCCCACCCTCTCGCTCCCGCTTCCTTATATAGACACCATCGTCGAGGGCCCTTTCATCCGCGAGCTCCACGATCCCGACCTCCTTTTCCGCGGCTCCTCTAACCAAAGAATCATCCACCTCAAAAAAAATCAATAGTACTGATAAAATTTTTAGTACTAAGTATTGCATAGTACTAAAATTGTTTATAACTTTGCGGTGTCAAAGACCCCGCCTCACCAGATATGTCAAACCCCGGGGCCTGACAACAGCGAGTTATGAACAAATTCTTCCTCCTTCCCCTTACGATAGCGTCGCTTCTCGCGGCGGACGCGGCAGCCCAGTCGCCGGTTCCCTATTCCGTGCGAGGGTCGCTTGTGGAACAGCCTTCAGGCGAGACCTGCATAGGAGCCACAGTCAAAATATACCAGCCGGCAGACTCAATCGGTACGGTGCGCTTTGACGTCACGGACATCGACGGCCGATTCGGCGAAAGCCTCCCTTCTCCCGGCGAATATATCCTCGAGGCCTCATACTTAGGGTGTGTGGACACGGCCGTTTCCTTCGCGGTGACTCCTGACAATCAGTCGGCTGACCTCGGGGAAATAGCCATGACACGCGACGACCGGACTCTTGACGAGGTCGTGGTCTTCTCGCGGCGCAAACTGATCACGTCTGACGGCGCAACGCTCACTTACAATGTGCAGGATGATCCCGCCTCCGGCTCCGGCAGTATTCTCGAGATGCTCCGCCACGTGCCGATGATCACGGTCGATGGGCAGGACAACGTGAAGGTCAACGGAAAATCAGATTTCAAGATCTATATCAACGGCAAGGAGGACCCCATGCTCTCCGGTGACGTCAAGACCGTGCTCAAGGCCATGCCGGCCTCCACCATCAAGAAAATAGAGGTCATCACCGAGCCGGGCGCGAAATATGATGCGGAGGGTTCGGGAGGTATAATCAACATCATCACCGCCACACGCACTTCAGTGGAGGGATATCTGGCGAATGTGAAGGTTGGAGCGGCCAACATGGGCACCGGTGCAAGCCTCTACGCGATGACCAAGATCAACAAGGTGACGGCAAGCATACAGGGCGGCCTTTTCCATTCGACTATCAACCGATACACCGACAGTGAAAACGAAATGGAGATAATGTCGTCGCAGACGGAGCGTTATCAGTACACAAATTCACGTCAGAAACAGAACCCGTACGATTTCGAGAGCGGCAACATCAACCTCTCGTGGGAGCCGGACACGCTCAACCTCTTCACAGCAGGCCTGAACCTGAGCCGTTTCGCGGCCTCTCCCACTACCGAGGAGACCGTCCGGGCCCTCGACGCATTGAAAAATCCCTCATGGAGCTACGCACGCAATTCCGAAAACAAGTCACTTAACAGCTCGCTGAGCGTGACAGCCTCCTATCAGCACACTTTCCGTCGCCAAGGCCATCACCTGATTCTCTCCTATATCTTCGACCGCGGCAAGCAGGATTCGGAGTCCACCACACACACCTTTGACGTCTACGGCATCGAGATAGCGGCTCCCTGGCGCTCCAACACCAACAATTATCACAGCAACAAGCACACGGTTCAGCTGGACTACGCCAATCCCCTCGGCTCGCATCATCTTCTTGAGGCCGGATTCAAGGGCACGTGGCGTCCGGAGGATGGAGAGTCCCTGGCCGGATACGGCAGCGAAAGTGCCACGATAGCCGTGGATGAAGAGCAGAGCCTGCGACTGAGGCAGTTTCAGGACATAATGGCGGGATACCTTTCCTACACCGGCACATTTTCCCGCTGGAACGTCAAGGCCGGAGTCCGCTTCGAGCACACCCACACCGGAGTGCGCTACCGCCAGGGCGGTTACGATGATTTCACATCCGATTTCGGTGACTGGGTGCCCAACGCGGCCCTCACATATATGTTCGGGCCCGCCTCCAATCTCCGCTTGGCATACCAGATGCGCATCAACCGCCCCTCTCTCACGGAGTTGAATCCCTACCGCGACACGATGACCTTCGGACAGGTGAGCTACGGCAACCCCCATCTGAGGAGCAACCGCGCCAATTCCATCTCCCTCACTTACACCAACTACGGAGGGGTATTAGGGGGTTCGGTCCAAGCCAGCTATTCGCGCACCGACAATGCCGTTTACAGCTATCAGTTTGTGGAGGATGACAATATCCTGGCCACCACGTATGCCAATATCGGCCATAACCGGACGGCGAGTCTCTTCGCAAACCTTCAGTGGAACCCATCGCAGACCTTCACGGCAGGACTGTCGGCCGGTGCCAACTACAGCCATTATTACGCAGCCTCCCCGAAACTCACCACCTCCAACCATGGATGGGACGGATGGTTCAGCGCCAACGCCAACTACACCTTCCCCTTCAGGATGCGCCTCACCCTCCACGGCGGCTACGGTAGTCCCTCGGTGTCGCTGCAATCCGCCGGCGGCAGCTCATGGTATTACTACGGCCTCGGACTCTCCCGGGAATTTCTCAAGGAAAACCGTCTCGGCGTGGAGATCTATGCCGGCTCTTTCCTCCCCTCCTCGCGCACGTACCGCACGGTGACTGTCAACGATGACCTGCGTATCACCAGCGCCACACGCTATCAGCAGTGGAATGTCGGCCTGAGTGTCAGCTACCGCCTGGGCTCCCTGATGGCCCGCGTCCGCTCCACTGCCGCGACGCTCGACACCGAACAGGTCTCCAACGACTCCGGAGCTGCCCCCGGCGGCCAAAGGACGATGTAGGGATGCGGCACACCACTTCCGAAAAATAATAATCCTGAATGAATCTCTTAAGTAAGTGTTCTAATTTAATTTATACAATATGCGAGCTTGTTTTTTAGACGATTCCTGTGCGGAGAGAGGGAGCATAGCGAGCTATGCGACTGAGCGACAAGCTGAAAGCGCCAAAAAAGAAGCCGCAGATTGTATAAAAGATCAAGTGAGCACTTACTTTTGATTATATCGTTTAAATTTGAGCACTTACTTATGAACATAGACAGTGAAAACATTTCCTCACAGATGCGCAAGGGGATGCTGGAGTATTGCGTGCTCCTCATCCTCGCGCAGGGACCCCACTACCCCTCGGAAATCATTTCCGCCCTTTCGGAAGCGGACATGATAGTGGTGGAAGGTACCCTCTACACACTCCTCAACCGCCTGAGGCGCGAAGAGAAACTTACTTACGAATGGCAGGAGTCACCCAAGGGACCCCCGAGAAAATATTACAGTCTCACGCAGACCGGTCACGACACCCTCAAGGCAATGTCATGCGTCTGGGACGGCCTCGCCTCCGCCATCTCGCACTTCCGAAATCCCCAATCATCCCAAAATTCATGAAGATATGAAACAGACATATAATATCAACATAGCCGGGCGTCCCTACATCATCGACGCGGATGCCTACGAGATGCTCCACGACTATCTCGAAACCCTACGCCACGCTTTCGCAAAGGAGGCCGACAGTTCCGAACTCCTCGATGACATCGAAGCCCGCATCGCCGAACTCCTCTCCGAAGACCTCGAAGCCACAGGCTCCTCCATCGTCACCATCCGCGAGGTGCGCGGCATAATCTCCCGAATCGGCCGCCCCGAGGAGATGGTGGAGATTGAAGTGGAGGCGGACGTGAATGTCAATACGCAGGCCACTCCCCCGCCGATGCCCGGGGGCGCTATTCCGCCCCAACCCTGCAGCACGCTCCCCAAGCGCCTCTTCCGCGACCCCAACGACAAACTCCTCGGAGGCGTATGCTCGGGCATAGCCGCCTATCTCGGCATTGACCCGACATGGGTGAGACTCATCGTGGTGGTGCTCTGCTTCCTCTCTTTCAGCACTGTGGCCATCGTATATTTCATCCTCTGGATCGTGATTCCCGAGGCCACGACCCCTCTGCAGCGTATGCAGATGCGCGGCGAGCCCCCCACGGTCGAGAATATCGGCGAGGCAGTGACCTCAGAGTTCAATCCCGGCCCCGGCGACACCTCCGGCGGCGTCCGCGGATTCGTCAGCAGCCTGATGCGCATCTGCGCCGTGATGGCCAAGGTGATGCTCGTCATCCTCTGCATCATCTTCACTCCGGTGTTGATAGCCCTGATAGTCGCTTTCTTCGCTTGCATCGTGGCCCTCGTTGGCATAAGCGCAGCTCCCCTGGATTTCATAACCAACGGCCTTCTCCCGGGCGAGGTAAACAGCATGCTTGCCTTCTCGATAGCCCTCATCCTCGTCATAGGGATACCCCTTGCCGTCATAGTCCTAATGGCTATCAACAGCCAACGCGGCCGCCAGGCTATCTCCCGCTCGGCCGGCATCACGCTCTCCATAATCTGGATACTGGCCATCGCGGCTGCCATCAAGACCGGAAACACTCTGAGCCATTCCATCCCCGGCCTGGTGGAGCATGTCGACAGGACCGCCGGCATCATCAGCGACGAGGCGGACGCCCTGCAGCCCGAAAACCTCGCGGATTCCATCCAGGCTTCCATGATAGATTCCCTTCCGGCGAATCTTCCCGATTCCCCGGCCTCGGACAGCAAATAACAATTCGGCTGAATGATATTTCCCTGACGGGAGCCGCATGATTTGCGGCTCTCGCACTTTTTTATTAACTTCGCGTCAAAATAGCACGATTTATGGGATTCTTCAAAAAACTCTTCTCCCGCGAGGAGAAAAAGGAACGTCTCGATTCCGGACTTGAAAAGACCAAAGAGAGTTTCCTCGGTAAAATCGCCCGCGCGGTGGCCGGAAAAAGTACCGTTGACGATGATGTGCTTGACAACCTCGAAGAGGCTTTCGTCCTCAGCGACGTGGGCGTGGACACCACCCTGAAAATCATCAAACGCCTCGAAGAGCGCGTGGCCAAGGATAAATATGTCAATACCTCCGAACTCACCCGTCTCCTCTGCGAGGAGGTGACCGACCTCCTCGCCAAGGCCGACAATCCCTCGGAGCCGGGCGTAGATGACTTCTTCGTGGCCAAGACCGGCGAGCCTTACGTGATCATGGTGGTGGGCGTCAACGGCGTGGGCAAGACGACCACCATCGGCAAACTCGCATACCAGTACGCGCAGGCTGGCAACAAGGTGGTGCTCGGCGCGGCTGACACTTTCCGCGCCGCCGCCATCGAGCAGATAGAGATATGGGGCGAACGCGCTGGCGTCGATGTGGTGAAGCAGCAGATGGGTTCGGACCCGGCAGCCGTGGCTTTCGACACGCTCCGCCACGCCAAGGATGTGGGTGCCGACGTCGTGATCATCGACACCGCAGGCCGTCTCCACAATAAGGTGGGACTCATGAACGAGCTCACCAAAATCCGTAAGGTGATGCAGCGCGTGGTGCCCGATGCGCCGCAGGAGGTGCTCCTCGTGCTCGACGGCTCCACAGGTCAGAACGCCTTCGAACAGGCCAAGCAGTTCGTGGCGGCCACCGAGGTCAACCGTCTGGCCATCACCAAGCTCGACGGCACGGCTAAAGGGGGGGTGGTGATCGGCATCAGCGACCAGTTTAACATCCCCGTGAAATACATCGGAATCGGCGAGCATATAGAGGATCTCCAGATTTTCAACGCCTCCGATTTCGTCCGTTCCCTTTTCGGCAACGCCATAAAATAACTGCTTTTCGGTCATATATGGATAAATCACGCATCGACATCATTTCCATGGGTTGCTCCAAAAACCTTATCGACTCCGAACGCCTCCTGCGGCGTCTGGCCGACAAGGGGTACGAGATGCACCACGATGAGGAGGCCCCGACGGGAGAGTATGTGGTGATCAACACCTGCGGATTCATCGGGGATGCGAAGGAGGAGTCCATCGAGACCATCCTCGAGCTGGTGCGCCTCAAGGAGGAGGGCCGCATAGGGAGCATCGCCGTGATGGGGTGTCTCTCCCAGAGATATATGGAGGAACTCAAGTCCGAGCTTCCGGAAGTCGATTTCTGGTATGGCAAGTTTGACTGGAAAGCCTTCGTGGACGCCCTCCCCGACAGAGGGAAGGAAGTCATTCCCGCACGCGACTGGGACCGCACGCTCACCACTCCCGAGTGGAGCGCATATCTCAAAATATCCGAGGGGTGCAACCGCTTCTGCTCCTTCTGCGCCATCCCCCTCATCACCGGACGCCACACCTCGCGCCCCATGGAGGATATACTTGAGGAAACGCGCTCGCTCGTGGCCCGGGGCGTGAGGGAGTTTAACGTCATAGCCCAGGACCTCTCCTCGTATGGTCTCGACCTGTATGGGCGCCACGCCCTGGCCGAACTCATTGACCGTATGGCTGACATCCCGGGCGTGGAGTGGATAAGGTTGCATTACGCTTATCCTGCCGATTTCCCGATGGATCTTCTCGACGTGATAGCACGCCGCGACAACGTGTGCAAATACATCGACATCGCCCTCCAGCACTCTTCGGACAAGGTGCTCTCCAATATGCGCCGCCACATCACCCGCGAGCAGACAGTCGCCCTGCTCGAAGAGATGCGCTCCCGCGTGCCTGACCTGAAAATACGCACCACCCTCATGGTAGGTTTCCCCGGAGAGACCGAAGAGGAGTTTGAAGACCTTCTCGACTTCGTGTGCACGCAGCGATTCGAGCGCATGGGTGCCTTCGCATACAGCGAGGAGGAGGGCACATGGGGTGCGGAGCATCTTGCGGACGACATCCCGCAGGATGTGAAGGAGGATAGGCTCGACCGCTTGATGGCCCTCCAGCAGGACATCGCCCTGGAGCGTGCAGAGGAGATGCTCGGTAGGGAAGTGAAGGTGCTCGTGGAGCGCATCGAGGGAGACACGGCCATAGGACGCACGCAGTGGGACAGCCCGGAAGTGGACCCCGAGATATACGTCACGGCTCTTCCCGCCTCCTCTTCGGGTGAGCCCCTCGTTTCCCCGGGTGATTTCATAATGGCCAAAGTCACCGCCGCTGACGCTTTCGAGCTTCAGGCCGAATACATATCTCAGTAAGTACAAGCCGCATGAACAGCCGGTCGTATTACGCCTGCCGTCTCCCGGGGGAACGCGAGATATTTGCCTTCGCTGCGGAACACCCCCTCCGGGGTATAACGGGAGAGGGATTCACCATCGCACCCTTCTCCAACGATCCCGACGGAATCTTCACTATTCCCCCGGAGCATCCCCTATCCATCGACGCTCTCCCCGTGTCGCTCTCCGGTCATGCTCTTCCCGACACTCCCGCCAATGACCATCGGTCCGAAATCCTGGCCATCAAGGAGGCTCTGTGCGGCCAAGGCAAAATAGTGGCTGCAAGAAAAATCACCGTCAAGGGCACCCCGGACCCCAAGGCCACGTTCCTCTCCCTATGTCGCGCTTATCCCCGAGCCTTCGTGTTCCTTTTCCACACCCCCGCATCCGGGACATGGATAGGCGCGACCCCCGAGCTACTGGCCGAAATATCGGGCGATACCCTTTCCACCATGGCCCTCGCGGGCACGCGTCCCGGGGGAACCGGGGGGCCGTGGGACAGCAAAAACATGGAGGAGCAGCAATTGGTCACGGAGTTCATCATCTCCACGCTCAGCCATTTATACCGCGAGGTAATCCCTGCCCAAACACTGACTCTCGCTGCCGGGCCCGTGGAGCACATCTGCACTCCCATCACAGCCGCAGTCCCCATCGATTCACACGATTTGCGGAGCCGCGTGCTCTCAGCTCTCTCACCGACTCCCGCCGTATGCGGATCCGACCGCAAGTCGGCCATACGGCTCATCTCCCAATACGAACCCGACGGACGAGATTACTACGGAGGGTATTGCGGCATACAGGGAAAATATTTCGTCACCCTCCGTGCCGCCCGTATATTCGCCGATGGCGTCACCCTCTATTCCGGCAGCGGTATCACACCCCTCTCTGACCCTGACGCGGAGTGGGAAGAAACCCGGATCAAGGCGGAAACATTGCTACCTCATCTGAAATTTATCGAAAAACGATAATTTTTATTTGTCAATCCAAAAATTTTACTTATCTTTGCTCCGCAGTTGAGACCTTCCCCAGGGGAGCGGCCCCGGCTGTGAGATAATGTTGTATAATCGAGAACCGCTTACACCCCGTGAAGAAGATTTCCATAAATACCCTATGCATCATCATCATCGCAATTCTGGCGACCAACGTGCTGACGGTGTGCTGGGGAAGCGCCAACGCTTTCATGGCCGGGCTTAACGCCGGCTTCAACTCAGGCTCGGACGGTGCCTATATAGAATCCGTCACCCCCTTCAAGGTCAAGGTGGTGCGCGAGGGCAATTCCCTCTTCGCCCCCACGGACACCATTTATCTTGACGACGGGCGCACCTTCCCCGCGATGGTGGACCGCGCCACAGTCCTCCTCCCTACCCACTCCGTGCCCTTGGCAGCGGAAATAGTCAATGCCGTAGCCGTGGTAGCCATTTTCGTCCTGCTCGTGATGCTCATCATACAGTTCGTGAAGTTTATCGTCAACATCAACAAGGGGCACATATTCGAGTATAAGAATATCCGGCACCTGCGACGCTTCGGCATATACCTCCTCGCCATAGCCTGTCTTCAGTGTTTCGCCGGGCTATACAACGACTATATCCTCTTCCGCATGAATCTCTCAGACGCCACAGGGCTGGCCCTTGCAGACGCATGGACAGTGCCATGGTCGGATTTCCTCTTCGGGTGTCTCGCCCTGCTCATGGCCCAGATATGGACGCGCGGCCTGAAAATGCGCGAACTTCAGGATCTCACCATCTGATCCTCCAATTCCCGTCACTTTCACCGCTTATCCTATCACAATGGCAATTATAGTGAATCTCGACGTGATGATGGCCCGGCGCAAGATAAGCCTCGGAGAACTGGCCGAGCGCATGGACATCACTCCGTCTAATCTCTCGATACTCAAGACCGGCAAGGCGAAGGCCATACGGTTTTCCACCCTCTCGAGCATCTGTCGCGAGCTGGACTGCCAGCCGGGCGACATACTTGAGTTCATACCCGACACCCCGGAACATCCGGAGGAATAATCCCCCCCTCACCCGACTATTCATATTTATCACTCATACACAAAATCATGAAATCAGCTCACATCCTTCTTGCAGGCGCCGCCCTCATGCTCTCCGCAGGTGCGCACGCCGAGCACCTCAAGAGCCTCGACGCCTCCGGCATCGACAAGGCCACCTCTCCCAAGACTGACTTCTACCATCACGTCAATCGCGGATGGATGGATTCCCACCCCCTCACGCCCGAATACTCGCGCTACGGACAGTTCAACATCCTCAACGATTCAAGCAACAACCGCGTGCAGCGCATAGTCAACCGCCTGGCCTCCACCAACCCTCAGCCCGGCACCACCGCCTATCTCGTGGCTACCCTCTACGAAGCAGGCATGGACTCCGTGCGCCGCAACGAACTCGGAGCCAAGCCTATCCTCGCCGACCTCTCTAAAATCGAGAAGACGGCACCGGCAGATATGGAGGATCTCTTCATCTGGATGCATACCAACTACGCCTCCCCCCTCATCTCAGCGGGTCCGCAGGAGGATATGATGAACTCTTCGGAATACGCCATGTATGCCGGAGCCGGTCCTATCGAACTCGGCGACCGCGACTACTATCTCCTCAACGACAAGCGCAACAAAGAAGTGCGCGAGGCTTACGTCAAGCTCATCCAGAAGTCGATGCAGCTCGCCGGATACTCCAAGAAGGACGCCGCACGTATCGCCAAGAATGTCCTCAAGGTCGAAACCGAACTCGCCAAGGTGGCCCTCACGCGTGAGGAAAGCCGCGACATCCCCTCCCTCTACAACCCTACCTCATTCTCCGACCTGAAGGCCAAATATCCCAACCTCCCCTGGGACCGCTTCTTCATCGAGACCATGGGCATACAAGCCCCCGAGACCATCATCGTGACCGAGCCCCGCTCGCTCGAACAGGCAAACAAGCTCTGGACCACCCTCTCCGACCGCGAGAAGAAAGACCTCTATCTCTGGGAATACGTCAATAGCGCCTCCCCCTATCTGAGCGATGATTTCAGCGAGGCCATGTTTGAGTTCAACAAGGTGATGAGCGGCGTGCAGCAGCAGCGCCCCCGTTGGAAACGCGCCCTGGGCACTACCGAGAATTTCCTCGGCGAGGGCATCGGCCAGCTATATGTGGAGGAATACTTCCCCGAAAGCTCCAAGGAATACATGATCGGGCTGGTGGAGAATCTCCGCAACGCCCTGGGCAAGCACATCATGCACCTCCCCTGGATGAGCGACGACACCAAGATCCAGGCCATGAAGAAGCTCAACAACATCACCGTCAAGATCGGCTATCCCGACAAGTGGAAGGACTACTCCGAGCTTACTCTCGACCCCTCCCTCTCCTATTGGGAGAACGTGCACAATGCCGGAATGTGGGCCCAGAAGAAGTATCTTGAGAAATGGGGCAAACCCGTGGACCGCACCGAATGGGGCATGACGCCGCAGACCATCAACGCATACTACAATCCCCTCAACAACGAGATCGTGTTCCCCGCCGGCATACTTCAGGCTCCCTTCTTCGATCCCAATGCCTCAGATGCAGAGAACTACGGCGGAATCGGCGTGGTCATCGGCCATGAACTCACCCACGGCTTCGATGACCAGGGATGCAACTTCGACTGGCAGGGCAATCTCACCAACTGGTGGACTCCCGAGGACGCCGAGGCTTTCGCCTCCCTAACGCAGGGTCTCGTGAAGCAGTTTAACGAAGTGGAGGTACTTCCCGGCCTCATGGCCAACGGCCAGTACACCCTGGGCGAGAACATCGCCGACCAGGGAGGTCTGCGTGTCGCCATGACCGCCTTCCTTGACTCCCAGAAGAAGAAGGGCGTGGACGTGACCTCCGAGGAGGCCCTCATAGACGGACTCGATCCTCTCCAGGTGTACTACATGAACTACGCCAATCTCTGGGCGCAGAACGTGCGTCCCGAAGAGATGCGCTCCCTCACCACGGGCGACGTGCACTCCCTGGGCATCAACCGCGTCAACGTCTCCCTGCGCAATCTGGAGCCCTTCTTCAAGGCCTTCTCCATCACCGAGGGCGACCCCATGTTCCGTCCCGAAGCAGAGCGCGTAATCATCTGGTAAACAAGACCTGAAAAGATTCCACACATCTTATTCAAATAATTTTTGAGATTTTTAGCACCCATTATAAGGGTTATCAGCAAAAATTTCACTAATTTTGTCCCGTCAACGGCCGGGGACGCCTCTCCCCGAGACGTCTCCGGCCGTCGGCACACAGCTCAATATTGAAGATCTTTTATCTTTCAGCAATATATCATGAGTAATAACCTTCCCCCCATCAAGGTTTTCGCCGGGACCAACAGCCTCTATCTCGGCGAGTCCATCTGCAAGGACCTTGGTATCGAAATGGGCAAGATGCACGTAGACCGCTTCGCCGACGGCGAGTTCGAGGTCTCCTTCGACGAGTCGATCCGCGGAGCCGAAGTCTACCTCGTGCAGTCCACCTTCCCCAACAGCGACAACCTTATGGAGTTGCTCCTGATGATCGACGCCGCAAAGCGTGCATCAGCCGCCACAATCGTAGCCGTAATCCCCTACTTCGGATGGGCACGACAGGATCGCAAGGATAAACCCCGCGTCTCCATCGCCGCCAAACTGGTAGCAGACCTCCTTACCGTAGCCGGTATTGACCGTCTCATCACCATGGACCTCCATGCCGACCAGATCCAGGGATTCTTCAACGTCCCCGTGGATCATCTCTACGCCTCCTCGATCTTCATCCCCTACATCGAGAGCCTGCACCTGGAGAACATGGCCATCGCCTCTCCCGACGTCGGCGGCGCAAAAAGGGCCAACGCATACGCAAAATACTTCGACTGCCCCCTCGTGCTCTGTCACAAGCAGCGTGCCAAAGCCAACGTGGTGGAGAAGATGACCGTCATCGGCGACGTAGAGGGTAAGAACGTAGTGCTTCTAGATGACATCGTGGACACCGCCGGCACCATCACCAAAGCCGCCGATCTCTTGCTCTCCGCCGGAGCCGCCAGCGTTCGCGCCCTCGCAAGCCATCCCGTGATGTCCGACCCCGCTACAGAGCGTGTCATGGCCAGCGGTCTCACCGAGATCATCTTCACCGACTCCATCCCCTACGGCAAAGACAACCCCAAGGCTGTCATCCTCCCCGTCGCCAAACTCTTCGCCGACACCATCCGCCGTATCCACAACAACCAATCCATCTCCTCCCAATACCTCACCAAGCAGTAACCTTCCCGGTCCGCTCGCTTATGACACCACAAGAGACCGCTAACTCAAAGAGAATTAGCGGTCTTTCTTTCAGGCTATGACTTCTGCAATGTTGAATTGCAAGACATCGCGCGCGATGTCCCTCCACTTCGGATGCGTCTAAAAATCCACTTATGTGCTTAAAGATCAGCACCCGGAGGGCATCCGTACACTGTAAATCAGTGTGCAACCGGAAGGGGAATGACGAGGGCGTTTTTGGCACCCACGGTCAGCCTGACAGGCTCGCCGATACGCACGGCCGTTCTGACAGGTTTATCGTCGATGAGATTGAGGGTGTTAATCTCACCCTCCTCGAAATGTATCATGTCGAAGGCAAGGTCCGGGATGTTGACGGCCACATCCTGCATCCTGTCGCTGAAGTTCGCCACGATAAGCAGCGCCCCCTTCTCGGTGTAGCGCACGAATGAGAAGAGGCTGTGGGGATCGAACTCCGGATTCTGGAGATTGACATACATGAGGTCGAAAAACTTGCCCTTGCGGATTTCGTCGCGCTCGTTGCAGAGCGTGAGTACCCTGCGGTACACGTCCCTGAGCCAGCGTTCCGGTGCGGTGAGATTCTTGAGCGAAGGCCTCCCCTTGTTGAGCCATCGACGCAGTGTGTCGTAGCTCCAGTAGTCGGTGATGGTGGAGCGGGAGTTGTCTCCGGCAAACCCTTCGTTGTCGCGGGCCGACTCGCCGAGTTCCTGACCGTAATAGATCATCATGGGGCCGGTGGAAATCATGGAGCTGACCACCAGCGAGGGTATCACTCGCGAGGGGTCGCCGGCATATTCTCGTGAGCCGAAACGCACTTCATCATGATTCTCCAGAAAGTTGAGCATCCTGTCGCCGATGCCGTCCACGGTCTGCCATGCCCCGGTGAGACGGGCGGCGGAATGATTGTGTGTCTCGATGTCTACGAGCGTGTCATAGAGATTCACCTTGTCATACAGATAGTCGAAGCATCCGTAGTCAAGGAAGGGACGATAAAGTCCGACATCGTAAATCTCACCTATGAACATCACGTGTGGCCATCCCTTCTTCACCTGCGGGATGGCCCAGTGCCAGAACGCGAGGGGCACCATGAAGACCATGTCGCAGCGGAAACCGTCCACACCCTTGGAGGCCCAGAAGCGCAGGATATTCAGCATCTTGAACCAGGTGTCGGGCACCGGGTCGAAATGGTCGGAGCCGTTGCCGTAGTCATGGCCGTAGTTGAGTTTTACGGTCTCATACCAGTCATACGGGCCGCAGAAGGCCGTGAAACAGTCGTTGCCCGTCACCTTGGCGGGAAACTCCACGTAAGGTTCCGTGCCGGGAGCGTCGAGCGGTATCGAGGGAGAGAATTGCTGGTTGGTGACGTAATAGTAATTGTTGGAGGGCTTGAATCCCATCGTGATGTCGTCAGAGGCCCCGAAGTCCTCCACACCTCTCGGCGCGGAGTCGCTATGATAGCGGCGGAAGGTATGGTTGGGCACGAAATCGATTATCACCTTCATGCCCTCGTCGTGGATGCGCTTCACGCACTCCTCGAACTCCTTCATCCTCTTGCGGGGATTGACGGCGAGAGCCGTGGCCACATCGTAATAGTCCTTGATGGCGTAAGGCGAGCCGGCCTCTCCCTTAACCACATTGGGATTATCAGGCTGGATGCCATACGACGAGAAGTCGGTCTTGGTGGCATGCTCTATGACTCCGGTGAGCCAAAGGCAGTTCACCCCCAACTCCTTGATACCGCGCAGCGTCAGTCCCTTGAGGTCATTGAATTTGCCACACCCGTTCTGCTCCAGAGTGCCATTGGGAACGCAGTTATCGCACTGATTGGTGAAGATACGCGGAAAAAGCTGGTAGATTATCAGTTTCTCCTTTCCCCTCTGCATGGAGGAGGACTTATCTCCGGAAGTGACATCTTCGCGGATGCCACCATTATCTTGTTTCTTCATTTCATACTGGTTTTTATCCGGCTGTCCTGTCTGGAAGCCGGGATTTGAGGTAAGGGTCTTATATCCATCGCGGATAGTCGCCGGGGTCGCGGCGACTGGTTTTTCCGGCATTTTCGAGCACTCGGCAGGTGGTGTCGTAACCCAGGCGCACAATGCGGCGTATCTCCGAAAGATCGAAGGTGCTGTATTGTGATAGGGCGCGGGGTGAAATGACGTAATCACACAGCTTGAGATCCTGCGGCACATTGGCTTTCTGCATGAGCTGAAACGAACGCAGGGCTATGTTGACTATGGAGGCCTTGTGTTCACCACGGCGGTTGAGGGGACTGCAGTTGCTACCGTAGAGGTCAGTGCAATACTCGCGGATGGCCCATGCCGGGAGATTGCGCAGCACGCCTCCGTCGACATAATCCACACCGTTGATTCTCACCGGAGGGAATATCACCGGGATACTGCACGAGGCTATCACGCGCGGCACGATCTCCCCCTTGGCCCAGCCCACTGACTTGCCGTGGTCGAAATCGGCCGCGCATATCACGGTGGGTATCTTCATATCCTCGAGGTTTCTGACCGGCAGCCAGGATTCGAGTAACCGGGCGAACTTGGTCATCTTGAAGAGTCCCTCCTTGGGGATGGTCCATTCGGTGAAGTCATTGAACTTCGGCGCTCCGGCGAAACAGTCGAGCATATCCCTGGGCGACAGGCCCGCGCCGTAGAGAGCGGCGGCAATAGAGCCGGCCGATACACCGGAAATCACGCCCGGACGTATGCCGAAGGACTCCAACCCCTCAATCACCCCGACGTGGCAGAATCCCCTGGCTCCGCCTCCGCTCATGGCGAGTCCGGCCACGCGCGTGCGCAGACCGATGCGTTCCAGTATTCCGTCAATATTCGGCATCATGTTCATCTTCGTTGTCTCCTTTGTCTTTGGCCGAGGGCGCTCCGGCCTTGTCATCGGAAGCGCCGTCGGCGGATTGATCTTCCTTGTCCTTCTTGCGACGCAACGGACGGAGGAATGAGAATAAATTGTCAAACTCCTTTCTGAACACCACTCCGATGCCCTGCGTCGTGAGGGCCGAGCGGAGATAGTAGTTCTGGTCGTTGAAATGGTTGTAGGCTTTCAGACGCAGATGTCCGCTGCGCGAGAGCAGATACTCTATGTCGAAATCACCCACGAATGTCGTGGTCGAGGTGCTTCTATCGCGGTAGCCGAAATTTCCGTTTATCAGCAGGCGGTTGTTAAGCAGCCTCGAGGAGAGGGCGAGATCCATCTCGAAATCGGAAAAATTTCCCTTGTCGCTTCGGATGGATGGCGACACGGTTAGCTTATCGGTCAGATTGCTCAGCACATTGGAGAGCTGCGAGGAGAGCGTGCTGGAGGCGATGGCCGAGAACTCGCTCCCGGGAACCTGCGAGGATCCGCCGTATTCCGACGTATAGAAGCGGTTGAGGGCCAGGAGATAGATGATCTGGCGCGACATCATGTCGTCGGTGGAGATCAGGCTCCTCACCTTCCTGTTCACCTCCTCTGTCAGGGTCGGGAGGTCGATATCGAAGTCGATGTCGGGCGACGTCATGGGCCCCCGGACGAGCAGCACGGCATCCACCGGCACGTTGGTGCGGTTCAGGTCGCGGTCTGTGGCGAAGCTGACGTCAAGGTCGGTGAGATTGGTGTTGACCCTGTATGTGGCCGCGATGTCGAGGTCGGCGTTCATCGGATCGCCGTTGAACGAGATGGTGCTTCCGGGTCTGATGGTGAAATCCTTGAGGATGATGTCTTGAAGCGAGAAATTGTAATTTCCCTCGTCCAGTGTGTAGCGTCCGAACATCTTCATCTCGTTGCTCTCCGAGCTGTATTCCATCTGCATGGCGCCGTTGCCCCGCGCCGTGATGCGGTCGCCCCCGGCGGGATCCATCACGAGTGTGAGCAGGGCTCCGGGGGTAACGGTGGCCCGTATGTCGAGTGCCACTTCAGTGGGGGGACCCTCCTCCTGCGCCACATTGCGGCGGAAGCGTTTCAGAAACTCCGGCACGGTGTCGGGCATCGCCGCCTCTATGCGCTCACGCCTCCTGTCCGAAAAGGAGAGGAAGCGGTATTCCTCGGCCGCCTGCGTGTCGTTGAGCACGAGAGTGAACGCTGACCGCGGCTGGGTCGTCATGTCAATGCTGATACCCACGAGTCCGGGGCGCCCCGTGATGGTGGCCGTGCCGTTGCCGTAGACTGTGCCGTACCAATCGGGATTTATCTTCGCGTCGGTGTCATAGCAGAGCAAGTCATGCGCTTCGGTGAGGCGGAAATCAAACTCCGGCTCGCGGAAGCATTTATGGCGTAGCGTGCCGGAGAAAACTCCGGTGTGGCCGTCCCTGTCATACAGGCGGAAGGCCGGCACGGTGATTTTCCCGCAGTCGAGTATTACCGAATCAGAACCGGCATACCATGTATTGGTAAAATCCAGCTTCATCCTCAGCGTGTCGGCCTTTACTCTCCCTATCAGATCAATATCCTTGAAGGTGCCGAAAAGCTTGGCGTGACCCGAGGCCCTCCCTTCGAGACCGGAGGAGAACGCGGCCATGAAGGGGCGCAGGAAAGCCACGTTGACCCTGTTGGCATCCACATCGAAGCTCAGTGAGTCACGCGTCACCCAGATTCCGCCGTCGATAATAGTGGGCTTGGGATCCGTGTCGTGAATCACCGCGCCGATAGCCACCATCTTGGCCGGCATGTCGAAATGGGACTCCAACTCGGCGTTTCCGAGCACGGCTCCGTTATACGACAGGGAATCGACGCTGAGCCGGTCCGTGGCGGCACGCAGGTCGGGAGTGAAGAGTGACGAGGCCGATATGCGGCCCGTGGCCTTGCCGCCGAAGGTGACATAATTGATGTTCAAGGTGTCGAAGATATACCCCAAGTCAATATTGGCGAGATTGACATGAAGCGAGTCCGTGGGAAGTTCCGAGGCTGTTCCGGCTATTTCCACAAACTGCTCTCCGTGGCTGACAAGAAGCCTGTCCACGTCAAGACGTTTCCCCATGAGTGAGATATTTCCCCCGCCTACGGTCCACTCCGCGCTGTTCATCACAAACTTGGAGCGGTCGATGTTGATTCTAAGGTCCGGTGAGCGGTCGATGGGTGAACGCTCGAATCCGACATCGAAACCGAGATTTCCCGACATGACCTCGGCATCCGGCAGATGCCAAGAGAGAGAGGTGACGATATTGTCGGCGTGGGCCGTGGCGTTGAGGTCGAGAGTAAGCTCTCCGAACTTCACGGGCATCACCGTGGATGCGTCCGCGGACGCCGTACCGCTCTCACCGTCGATGACCACGCGCACCGATGTGTCGCTGACAAGTTTGTTCTTACCTTGCTGGAGATAGGGCGCGGTCAGGGTCAGGTCGGCCATCGAGGTCTCGCCGTCATACGACCCTTTCAGATGCACGTCCGTCAGAGGCTTCACCGGAAGATGGAAAAAGTTAAGTATAGCATCATCGGGATGAAGAGTGAGGTCGAAATCGAATGATGTGTCTGCAAGTGAGGCGGAGCGAGTGTGACCTATCAGTGAGGGGAGCACGCCTGAAAGTAAACCCTTCACCGCCGGCACTATGCTTCCGAAACGGTAATGTCCGGCCACATATCCGTCAAGCAGGTCACTGCTGATGCTGATGTCGCGTCCGCTGCCGTGCTCGAAATCGGACTCAATGTGGAGCGAGGGGAGCGACAGCGAGGGTTGGCCGGCATCGCCGTAAAAACGGAAATCCCTGACGTCGACACTTCCGGCGAGATTGTCGGCCGAATTGCCCGTGACATCTATATCCACGCTTCCCGACGCGGCATATCCGGGCCATGCCGGAAGCAGACCCATAAGGGAGGGGACGAATTCCTCCACATCCACCTGTGCCTGGAGTCTGGAGGCCGCTCCGTCAAGGCTCAGGGAGGCGTCGATGCCGAAATCCACCCCGGGATTGCCAATGCTTAGCGTAAGGCTCATGTCCTTTCCCGATTTTTCGGTGGAAATGACGATGTCCGCAAGCTCATATCCGCTCCACACCACCCGATCTATCTTGATATCGGCAAACCCGTCGGGCAACCCCTTGGAAAGCCTCACATCCGCATCCGCACGAAAGGCGACTTGTCCGAGGCGGGAGGCGGGGAGCAACGTTCCGGCGTTGAAGCCGTCGGTGGAAATCTCCCCCGATATTTGCGGCGTGCCTTTTCCCGCGAGTCCCCGCACCTCTATGTGCTCGGCGCGGATGGAGCCCAGGTCTGTGACGAGCTTCACGTCACCCGTCACGGCGCCGCTTGCAAGGCTCCCCTTCCCTTTCAACGATACGGATACTGCGCCCAAGCTCCGCAACATCGAGGGCAACGCCCCCTTGAGCGGAAGGATGTTGGAGAGACGTTTCATAAGCGGAGCCGAGGCATGAAGCTCGAAACGCTCGGCCGCAAACGCGCAAGACTTCACGCTGTCGAGTCCCGCTACGGCTCCCCGGAAGTCGAGCGTAAGCGGCGGGACCACCCCCGGAGCACCCTCCAGTATCAACCGTTCCACCTCCACGTCGCGTATATTGCCCGACGCCGCGAGATTGAGCGCGAGGGGGCACTCGAAATCCCTCAGCCCCGGATAGAGCGGCGCGAAGTCACCAGGGGTGAGGCGGGGTGACTCCAGTGTTACCTCAAAACGTCCCTCCTTCAGAGCCTCCGCGATATGTCCGAGGCCCCCACGGGGCAGAATCTCCTGGTCGTTGAGGGTAAGTTCGCTTCCGGGCGTCTCGAGTCTGAAATTTCGGAGGGCGAGACGCTGCGGAGCAACCTCGGCCACGCACTCCAGACGCCTCACCACGAGACCCTCGGGGGTAGTGAGAGCGAGTCTGCGGAGATTGAATATGAAGTCATCGTTTTTCAATCTCGGTATGCTCATATCCACGGCGAGGTCATTCACCTCTATGTGATTGAAGTCGACTCTCGCGCTGTCGGCGGAGCGTGGCTTCCACAATCTGTCGAAACGCGCGTGCCCCTGCCTGATGGCTATGGTGCGGATGTTGAGATCGAATTTCGTCGGAGGCTTGGTGCGGTCCTTCGGGGCGAGGGCGTCTATCATGAACTGTATGTTGAGAGACGCGCCCTCGCGGGCCTGGCTCAGCCGAATATCCGGCTTGATGATCTCGGCGTATGTTATTTCGATTTTCCCCTCCATCACAAGACGCCGCAGGTCGATACCTGCTCCCAGTGTACCCACGGAAATGCACTTCTCCCCTTCAGGCGAGGTGAGGCTCACATTCCTGAGAAGAATCTCGTCAAACAGGGAGACGGTCATGGACTCCGCCTCGACGCGTCCTCCCAACAGCCCGGAAAGTTCGCCGCACGCGATGTCAAGCACCTTGCGCTGCGTCCAGGGAAGCGACAATGCCACATAGAGACACGACACAAGCCCCACCGTGAAGAGTATCACGGTGAACGCCACGCTCCGCACGATGCGGTAGATATTCCTGGCCGCGTGCATATTAAGCAGTTCTCAAAAATTAAACGATACTTATATCCAAGCAGTTGCAGAAAAATCTTGAATCATAAAACTTGCTGTTTTTGGCCGCTTTGGGCTTGTCATTCAGTCGAATACATACGTATTCTTCTTCATTCCGCACCCAAATCGCCTCAAAAACATCTAAATTTTATGTATTCATTAACTTCTGAGAACTGCTTATTTCTGCAAAGTTAACGTTTTTTCCGTTAATAACCCCTCCCCCTATTTGGAAATTTTGATGTGATGCACTAACTTTGCAATAAAATACTGAAATGAGCATTGTCATACTTGGCATAGAATCCTCCTGCGATGACACGTCGGCCTCTGTGCTGGTCGACGGGGTGGTGCGTAGCAACGTCATAGCGAGCCAGAAGGTGCACGAGGCCTACGGCGGCGTGGTGCCCGAACTCGCTTCCCGCGCCCACCAGCAGAACATTGTCCCGGTGGTCTCCGAAGCCCTGCGCCAGGCCGGCGTAGAGAAAAAGGACCTCTCGGCGGTGGCCTACACCCGAGGCCCCGGTCTGCTCGGATCCCTTCTTGTGGGAGTCAGCTTCGCCAAGGGTCTCGCCATCGGGCTGGATATTCCCGCCATCGACGTGAACCACCTGCACGGCCACGTGCTCTCCCACTTCGTCAGGGAGACACCCGAGCAGGAGGTGCCGGAGTTTCCTTTCCTCTGCCTTCTCGTATCAGGCGGAAATTCCCAGCTAATCCTCGTGAAGTCTCCCGCCGATATGGAAATCATCGGCAAGACCATAGACGATGCAGCCGGAGAGGCCTTCGACAAGTGCGCCAAGGTGATGGGGCTTCCCTATCCCGGCGGCCCCCACATTGACCGCCTTGCACATGAGGGAAATCCGAAAGCCTTCACCTTCGCAAAGCCCCACATCGGCGGACTGGACTACTCTTTCAGCGGCCTGAAGACTTCATTTCTCTACACCCTGCGCGACGGCCTCAAGGAGGATCCGGACTTCATCGAGACCCACAAGGCCGACCTCGCCGCTTCCCTCCAGCACACCATCATCGAGATTCTCCTCTCCAAGCTCGCTCCGGCCGTGGAGCAGACAGGGGTACGTCAGGTGGCGATCGGCGGAGGCGTCTCGGCCAACAGCGGCGTGCGCGAGGCCGTGGCCCGCTTCTGCGAGACCCGCGGACTCCGCGCCTGGATTCCACCACGCGCCTACACCACCGACAACGCCGCGATGGTGGCGATAGCCGGACATTTCAACTATCTCGACAATCCGCGCGGCTCGGACCTCTCGCTCCCGCCTTACGCCAGAGTCCAGGTGTAGAGGCAGACGCGACCCAGGACACTTTATCCATAATATCCCATACCCCTATATATGACCGATAACACTAAATCCGACTCGCCCAGCGTGGAAAAGCGCCACACGGTAATATACGGATACACACATAAGGAACTCGCGAAAGTGCTTCGCCACTTCGAGCAGCAACTCCCGGAGTTCGTCAAAATCACTTTTGACAACTCCAACCTCGTGACGCGCGTCACCCTTACGGGCGTCAACGACGGCGTGGAGCTGCTCCGCTTCCAGCTCAACAAATGTCACGCTACGCTCAACTCTCTCTTCGGACCGGAAGTGGTCACCAACGAGGAGAAGACCATCCCCGAGGTGCTCGGCGAACTCCTCGCGGAGCGCGAACTGACCGTTTCCGTAGCAGAGAGCTGCACCGGAGGCAACATAGCCCACCGCATCACCGAAGTCTCGGGTTCCTCAGCCTATTTCTTGGGCTCGGTGGTGAGTTACGCCAACCACATCAAGACGGCGGTGCTAAAGGTGCCACACGCCGACATCGCCGCCCATGGAGCCGTGAGCCGCGAGGTGTCGCAGTCCATGGCGCGGGGTGTCGCCGAGCTTATGGGCACGGACTGCGCCATGTCCACCACCGGCATCGCGGGCCCCGGCGGAGGCTCGAAATTCAAACCTGTCGGCACCGTCTGGATCTCCGTGAAGTATGGCGACACCGTGGTAAGCGAGTGCCAGCACTTCCCCGGCTCGCGCCGCGACGTCATAGAGAGCGCCACCAATCACGCCATGGTCATGCTCATCTCCCTGCTGCGCAACCGCTATGTCCCCCAGGATGAAGTGAACGACGACTGAGCCCCCGTACCTTCGGGCATGATAAAAAAAATCGGGCGCGGTGTTGCATAATCAAAAGATTTTTACTAACTTTGCAGCCGATTTGTGGCACATCCTTGAAAGCCTCGGGAAAGATGCAGCCCGGAGCGATATGAGAACTGAGATGGCGGCCCAACTCGAAAATAACCGTTTTATAGAATTAAAACCAACAGCCATGTCAAAGATTTGTGAGATCACAGGCAAGAAAGCTTCGGTGGGCAACAACGTTTCTCACTCCAAGCGCCGCACAAAACGCAAGTTCAACGTCAACCTGCACCGCAAGAAATTCTACTGGGTTGAGCAGGATATGTGGATCGAGCTCCTCGTGAGCGCGCACGCTCTGCGCACCATCAACAAGATCGGTCTCAACGCCGCCCTCAAGCGTGCCGAGGCTGAAGGCAATCTCGACTTCAAGAACATCACAATCCTCTCACTCTAATCATAAGTACACTATCCAGTTATGGCAAAGAAGGCTAAAGGCAATAGAGTGCAGGTAATCCTCGAATGCACTGAGCACAAGGCAAGCGGTATGCCCGGTATGTCTCGCTACATCACCACCAAAAACCGCAAGAACACTCCGGGTCGTATGGAGCTCAAGAAATACAACCCCATCCTCAAGAAAGTGACCGTCCACAAAGAAATCAAATAAGCATCTGAAATATGGCAAAAAAAACCGTCGCGTCTCTTCAGAAAGGTGAAGGACGTACCTACAGCAAGGTGATCAAGATGGAGAAGTCTCCCAAGACCGGAGCTTACGTCTTCAAAGAGGAAATGGTGCCTAACGATGCTGTTCAGGCAGCCCTCAAGTAATCTGGACTTTCCCGATCACAAAATATACCAGCGGACCGCCTGAGCCCCCTCCGGGGCACACGCGGCCCGCTCCTTTTTTACTCACCATCTCACTTTCCCATGGAAAATCTCGGATTCATCCGCGTGGCAGCCGCTGTGCCCCGCGTTGATATCGCCGACCCCGACACCAACGCCCGGCGCATCATCGAAATGGCCCGGCAGGCCGCTGAAAAGGGCATCTCGCTGATCGTCTTTCCCGAACTTTCCGTCACCGGATACACCTGCGGCGACCTCTTCAACCAGTCGCTCCTCCTCGACAAGGCCCTGCAGGCACTTGATACCATAGCGGATCAAACTCTCGAAATCGTAGCTGACAAAACCCTCGGATGCGGAATATGCATCGTGGTGGGAGCGCCAATCATGATCGAAGGGTCCCTCTACAACTGCGCGGCTGTCATTCAGGGAGGACGCGTGCGCGGCTTGGTGCCCAAGACCTATCTGCCCAATTACAACGAATTTTACGAGAAAAGATGGTTCACTCCGGCCACGGCCCTGAAAGACGGCGCGACGCTCGGCGACATCCCCGTAGGCAGGGATCTGATTTTTGACCTCTCGGGGGTGAAGTTCGGCATCGAGATATGCGAGGACCTCTGGGTGCCCGCTCCTCCGGCGGCTGCCCTGGCAATGGCCGGGGCCGACATGGTGCTCAACCTTTCGGCCACGGATGAAAACATCGGCAAACACGCATACCTGCTCGACCTCATACGGCAGCAGTCCGCCCGCTGCCGCTGCGCTTACATCTACTCATCGGCCGGAGCGGGAGAATCCTCCACCGACCTGGTGTTTTCCGGCAACGGCATAATAGCGGAAGATGGCGCCATCCTCGCTCAATCCCCACGCTTCTCACGCGACGACACTCTCACCACAGCCGATGTGGACATCGAGAAACTGCGCAATGACCGACGCCGTTTCGCCACCTTCGCAGAGGGACGCTCCGTGGTGCATGCGACGGAGTTCCGGACGGTGACTCTCCCCCCCGGAATCGGATCTCTGCATAACCCGGCGCAATACACGGATTTTCCCAACCGCAATGTGGCCCGCCTCCCGTTTGTGGACTCCGACCCCGCGCGGCGTGACGAAAACTGCGGCGAAATAATCTCCATTCAGACCTGGGGACTGGAACAGCGCCTTGAGGCCACGGGATGCAAAAAGCTCGTGATAGGTATCTCGGGAGGCCTCGACTCCACCCTCGCGCTCCTTGTGGCCGTCAGGGCTTTCGACCGTCTCGGGATCAACCGTAAGGGAATAATCGGCATCACGATGCCCGGCTACGGCACCACCACCCGCACCCACTCCAACGCCACGGATCTCATGCGCCTGCTCGGCGTCACCTCGATGGAAATATCCATTGCCGAGGCCGTGGATCAGCATTTCAAGGACATAGGGCAGTCAAAGGAGGTGCACGACGCCACATACGAGAACGGCCAGGCCCGCGAACGCACCCAGATTCTCATGGATATGGCCAACAAGACCGGGGGGATGGTACTCGGCACGGGAGACCTCTCGGAACTCGCCCTGGGATGGTGCACCTACAACGGCGACCAGATCTCGATGTATGGCGTCAACGCCTCCATCCCGAAAACCCTCGTGCGCCATCTCGTGGAGTGGTTTGCAGCCCACGCGGATGCCGACACTGCCCGTGTGCTCCGCGACATCATCGACACCCCCATCAGTCCCGAGCTTATCCCGGCTGACAACGGAGCCGACACCATAGCACAGAAAACGGAAGACCTCGTGGGGCCCTACGAGCTGCACGATTTCTTTCTCTACCACACCCTGCGCAACGGATTCTCGCCCCGCAAGGTCTTTGCTCTCGCACGCAAGGCTTTCAGCGGCGAGTATGACGATGCCACGCTCCTCAAGTGGCTGCGCAATTTCTATCGGCGGTTCTTCAGCCAGCAGTTCAAGCGCTCCTGCATGCCGGACGGTCCCAAGGTGGGAAGCGTGTGCCTCTCCCCGCGCGGCGACTGGCGTATGCCCTCCGACGCCACATCGCGCCTTTGGCTCGCGGAAGTCGATGCCCTGTCACCTGACCCCTGACCCCACAAAATATCCTCAGACTTTGCCCGTCTGAGGATTTTTTATTAATTTTGGAGTCACGAAAAAACTCAATCATTGTGGACGAAGATTTAAAGCAGGCTCTCGCCACTCTTCGTGAGGGGGGAGTGATAATATATCCCACTGACACAGTGTGGGGCATCGGATGCGACGCAACCAATGCGGAGGCCGTGGCACGCGTGATGGAAATAAAGGGGCGTTCCGACGCCAAGGCCATGCTCGTGCTCGTGGGGAACGACGGGATGCTACAGCGGTATGTGCCCGAGATTCCCGATGCCGCATGGCAGCTCATCGATGTGGCCGACACCCCGCTCACCATCGTGTATGACAGGGTGGAGGGGATTGCCCCCGCCCTCCGCGCCGAGGATGGCTCCACGGGAGTGCGCGTAACTTCCGAGACATTCTCGCGCAACCTCTGCACGCGTCTCGGCCATCCCATAGTCTCGACTTCGGCCAACTTCAGCGGCGCACCCACGCCCAAATGTTTCGCCGAAATTGACCCCGCTTTCCTTGAGAAAGCCGACTACGTGGTGAATTACCGCCGCGACGACAGACGGCGCCCCTCCCCCAGCGGCATCATCAAGGTGAGCCGGGGGGACGTGATAAAAGTGATACGCTGAGTCTCAGCAGAAACACCGCGAAACGTGATAGGCAGGACAGTCTCGGAAAGGATACAGCGAATCTGGTATGTGGTGACCGACTGGGTGACCGCAAACCTCGCTTTCGTGCTCTTCAACGCGGCGAGATATGTGCTCGTCAACCACCACGACCTTGACTTCGACGGCCTCGTGCACTATCTCGACACCCCCAAGCTGATAGCCGAGCAGATAATCATACCCATAGTGATGCTCGGGGTGTATGCCCTGTCGGGATACTACAACAGACCGCTTGAGCGCTCCCGCCTCCAGGAACTCGTGACGACATTCTCCTCCTCGTTTTTCAACACCTTCCTCATATACCTCGCGCTGCTCACCAACGACCAGATCGTGCACCGCACCACCAACTGGCTGATGATACTCATTCTTCTCGGTTGTCTCTTCGGCTGTACATACTTCGGGCGCATAATCCTTACCCAGGTGTCGCGCCGGCGCCTGATACGCCACGAATGGGGGATCAACACCCTGGTGATAGGCAATTCCGAGGCGGCACGCCGTGTGGCCACCAATCTCACCACCTCCCGCTCCACACTGGGATACAAGGTAGTGGGATTCGTGGAGATCGAGGGGGAAAATTCCCTGCCGGGCGACGGCACGCCGGTGATTGGCTTCGAGGAAATACCCGCAGCCGTGAGGAAGTGGGAGGTGGACCAGTTCGTGATCGCCACCGAGACCAGAGACGAGGACAGCATCCTCGATATCGTCTACAGGCTCTTCCCCTTCAATCTCTCCATCAAGATCCAGCCCGACACCCTCTCGATAATCACCTCATCGATCCGCCTCCAGGACATCTATGGCGAGCCTCTGGTGGACCTCGCCTCCCCGGCCATGAGCGAGGGCGCGAAAAACATCAAGCGTCTGAGCGACATCGTGATCTCGGCGGGCGCGCTGTTCATGCTCATGCCCGTCTACGCCATCCTGGCCCTCTGGGTGAGGAAAGACAGCAAGGGCCCGGTGTTCTACCGCCAGGAGCGCATCGGACGCCACCGGCGCCCCTTCAACATCATCAAGTTCCGAACTATGCGCACGGATGCCGAAAAAGACGGTCCCCGCCTCTCCTCGGAAAACGATCCCCGCATCACGCGCTCCGGACGCTTCATGCGCAAATACCGGCTCGACGAGCTGCCGCAGTTTTGGAACGTACTCAAGGGAGATATGTCGCTCGTTGGGCCCCGACCCGAGCGTTCCTTCTTTATCAACCGCATAATCCCCAAGGCCCCCTTCTACGGCCTGGTGCACCAGGTGCGCCCCGGCATCACCTCCTGGGGAATGGTAAAATACGGTTACGCCTCGACTGTGGACGAGATGGTGCGCCGCGCGCGATACGATCTCATCTATCTGGCCAATATGTCGGTGTCGGTAGATCTGAAGATTCTCATTCACACAGTGAAAACCGTCATCACCGGAAAAGGGAAATAAAACGACGCAAACATCAGGCGAAATGGCATACAAAGAGCACGACAACAAGCTGACCCGATCCTGGGCGAAAATCGTCTCCTGGCGCGAACGCCACATCAAGGAGAAGAATTTCGTCATAATCCTCGCCCTGGTCATCGGCGTGATATGCGGATTCGCGGCGCAGCTTCTGAAATTTCTCATCCACACCATAGCCAACGTGCTGACCTCGCATTTCAGCGCCACTACCGAGAACTACCTCTATCTGGTCTATCCCGTGGTGGGTATACTCATCGTGACGGTGTTTGTGAGATATGTGGTCAAGGACAATATATCCCACGGTGTGACGCGGGTGCTCTACGCCATCTCGCGCCGCAAATCGCGTCTCAAACTCCGCAACACCTACTCCTCGCTCGTGGCTTCTGCCGTGACTATAGGCTTCGGCGGCTCCGTGGGAGCCGAGGGTCCGATAGTCTTCACCGGAGCCGCCATCGGCTCCAACGTGGGACAGGCTTTCCGGCTCTCCCCGCGCATACTGATGCTCCTCGTGGGATGCGGTGCCGCCGCCGGCATAGCGGGTATATTCCGCGCCCCCATCGCGGGGATGCTGTTCACGCTCGAAGTGCTCATGATCGACCTCACAGGAGCCACCGTGATGCCCCTGCTCATATCATCCATCACAGGAGCGACCGTGGCCTACGTGCTGGAGGGCTACAACGCGGAGTTCTTCTTCTCTCAGAGCGAGGTGTTCCACACTTCGCGCATTCCCCACACCATCCTGCTCGGAATCTTCTGCGGTTTCATGTCGCTCTATTTCACACGCACGATGGGATGGCTTGAGGGTATTTTCAGCAAGATTTCGCGTCGCTGGATGAAAATTATCACCGGCGGAGCCATCCTCGCAGTGCTCATCTTCTTCCTCCCCCCTCTCTACGGCGAGGGTTACGAGACCATCAACCGTCTGCTCGAAGGGAATCCCTCGGCGGTGGTGGAGGGCTCCATTTTCTACGTGGACCGCGATTCGGTGTGGTTTGTGGCGGCCGTGATAGCCGCCGTGACGCTGATGAAGGTGTTCGCCACCTCCGCCACCAACGGTGCGGGAGGCGTGGGCGGCACTTTCGCCCCCTCGCTTTTCGTCGGGGCTCTCACCGGATTCCTCTTCGCCTATATCCTCAACCAGCTCGCTCCCGAACTGGGCCTGTCGCAAAAAAACTTCTCCCTGATGGGTATGGCGGGGGTGATGTCCGGAGTTATGCACGCACCGCTGATGGCCATCTTCCTTACGGCCGAGATGACGGGAGGCTACAACCTGTTTCTGCCTCTGCTCATCGTCTCTACCCTCTCCTACATGACCATCAGGATGTTCGAGCCTTACAGCATCTACACCATGCGCCTTGCCAAGCAGGGCGACCTCCTCACCCACGAGAAGGACAAGGCGGTGCTCACCCTTCTGAAAATAGGCAATGTCATAGAGCGCGACTGCATGTGTGTGCATCCCGAAATGAACCTTAAGCAGATGGTGGACATCATCTCGCGCTCAAGTCGAAATATTTTCCCGGTGACGGATGGGGAGGGACGCCTAAAGGGAATAGTGACGCTCGACGACATCCGAAACATCATGTTCCGCCCCGACCTCTACAAGAAGATGCACGTGTCGAGATTCATGGCCATGCCCCCGACACGCATCGAAATCACTGATCCCATGGAGATGGTGATGGAGAAGTTTGACAAGACTGGGGCGTGGAACCTCCCGGTGGTGGACAAGGGGGTCTATGTGGGGATGGTGTCCAAATCCAAGATTTTCACCTCCTACCGCCGTGTGCTGCGGCATTACACCGATGACTGACATGATTATGGAAAAGAAAGATCTGAGAATAGTCTTTTTCGGCACTCCCGAGTTTGCAGTGGAAAGCCTGGACGCCCTGGTGAGCCACGGCTTCAATGTGGTGGCCACGGTCACGATGCCCGACAAGGTGGCCGGCCGTGGACACAAGGTGATACAGAGCGATGTGAAACGTTACAGCGATGAGCACGGTCTGCTCTGCCTCCAGCCCCCGAAGCTGAAAAATCCCGAATGGCTCGAGCAGCTACGCTCCCTCCGCGCCGACCTCTTCATAGTAATCGCCTTCAGGATGCTTCCGGAGGCCGTGTGGGCCATGCCCCCGCTTGGCACGTTCAACCTCCACGCTTCCCTACTGCCGAAATATCGCGGGGCGGCTCCCATCAATCATGCCGTGATGAACGGCGACACAGTGACGGGCGTGACCACATTCTTCCTTCAGCACGAGATCGACACCGGAGACATCATAGAGCAGCGCGAGTGCGCCATTCTCCCCGAAGACAATGTGGGAGATGTGCACGACCGTCTCATGCACCTCGGTGCGCGGATGGTGCTCTCCACGGTGGAGCATATCCTCGACGGCACGGTGGAGACCCGCCCCCAGCCGGTGGGGGAGTTCACTCCCGCACCCAAGATTTTCAAGGAAACCTGCCGCATCGACTGGATACTCCCCGCCCGATGCATACACGACTTCGTGCGCGGCCTCTCCCCCTATCCCGCCGCATGGACCGTGATGACCGATGGACGCGACAAACCCTCCGACCTCAAGATCTTCACCACCCGCCTCACAGGCCGCAAGGTGAACGCCGGCACGCTCCCGGGCACAGTAAGCAAGGAGGAGAAAACCCTTCTTGTGGCCGCCGGCGACGAATGGCTCGAAATCCTGGAACTCCAGCCCGCCGGAAAACGACGCATGGAGGCCGCGGCCTTCCTGCTCGGCTACGACCCCGTCAAAATGGATTGATATGGATACAGCCAACGTCTATTGCCGGATTTTCTTCGACGTGCTCATAGAGCAGGGTGTGGGCACTGCTGTCTGCTCCCCCGGCTCGCGAAATACTCCGCTGCTCATGGCCGCGGCTGCACGCGAGGAGGAGGAACTCATCAAGTGCGTGGTGATCAACGACGAGCGTGTGGCAGCCTTCACCGCCCTGGGTATCTCTCTCGCCTCACGCCGCCCCGTGATCCTGGTATGCACCTCCGGCTCCGCTCTGCTCAATTACGCGCCGGCCGTTGCCGAGGCCTACTATCGCGGTGTTCCCCTCGTGATTCTGTCGGCCGACCGCCCCGAGGAATGGATAGACCAGGATGACTCGCAGACCATCCGTCAGTCCGGCGCCCTCTCCGGGATAGTGAAGGCCTCATACTCCTTCCCGGCGCTCCCCTCCGGTCTGCCCGACAAGGAGTGGTATGCCAACCGCATGGCCAACGAGGCCATAATGACCGCCCTCTCCGGTAAGCCGGGGCCGGTGCATATCAACATAGCCCTTGACAATCCCCTCAACGCCGCGACCGACGCCCCACTCCCCATGCAGCGCCTCATCAGTCTCGACAGGCCCGACGCTTCGCTCCCGGCCCCCGTGATGCGCGAGCTCCTTGACGAGGCACGCGGTGCCCGCATACTCCTTGTGGCCGGGTTCCACTCTCCAGACCATACGCTCAACGAGGCCGTGGCCCGCTTCGCCTCGCTCCAGAATGTGGCTGTGATGGCGGAAAACCTCTCGAATCTTCACCTGCATGGCGACGCGTCGTCGGTCGACGCGACACTAATACGTCTCTCCGACAAGGAACGTGAGGCTCTGCGTCCCGACATCGTGATTTCCATTGGAGGAGCGTTGGTGTCGAGGAAACTCAAGGAATACCTGCGCACCCTTCCCCCCTCCCAGCACTGGAGCGTGGGCCACTCCCCATATACGGCTGACTGCTTCAAGTGTCTCACCCGCAAAATCGAGACTTCTCCGGCCCCCTTCCTCAGGAAACTGGCCGGAATGATGCGCCACACCGGTGTACCGCAGGAATCCACCGCCCGCGACTACGCCACGCTCTGGCGCGCGGCCCGGCTCCGCTCGAGAGCCTTCCTCGATGCATACGTTGAGGAAGCCCCATGGTCGGAACTGAAACTCTTCTCCATCCTCAGCCGTTCACTCCCTGCGGGGTGCAACCTCTTCCTCTCCAACGGCACGGCCGTGCGCTACGCTCAGCTCTTCCCCTTCAACGTCCACGCCATCTTCTGCAACCGTGGCGTATCGGGTATTGACGGAGCCACCTCCACCGCTATAGGTGGAGCCTTGGCATACGGCGGAATGACAGTACTTATCACCGGCGACATGTCGCTGGCCTACGACCTCGGGGCCTTCGCGTCGCACCTCATGCCGGAGCGCATGAGGATAATAGCCGTCAACAATGCCGGCGGAGGGATTTTCCGCTTCATACCCTCCACCCGCGATCTCCCGGCCCGCGAGAAATTCTTCTGCTCTGACCCGGCCCTCCCCGTGGAGGGGATCACCCGAGCCTTCGGGCTTGAATACCTGCACGCTGACTCGGAATCCTCGCTCCACGCCATGTTGCCCCGGCTACTCTCCCCCGCCGCCAAAGCCACCCTCCTCGAAGTCAGCGTAGACCCGGCCCTCAGCTCCCGCACCCTCCTCTCCCTCTTCCAAAAATAATTCCTCCCCCACAACTCCCAAAATTCACACTCCTCCCACAACACCCACAATTCCCAAAACCTCCCATAAACTCCCACTCCCCAATGTCAAACTGGAAACAAATCAAACAATACGAAGACATCCTCTTCGAGCAACTCGACGGCATAGCCAAAATCACCATCAACCGTCCCAAAGTCTACAACGCCTTCCGCCCCAAAACCAACGAGGAGATGCTTGACGCCATGCGCATCTGCCGCGAGCGTCAGGACATCGGCGTCATAGTCCTCACCGGAGCCGGCGACAAAGCCTTCTGCTCGGGGGGCGACCAGAACGTCAAGGGCATCGGAGGATACGTGGGCGAGGATGGTGTGCCGCGCCTCAACGTGCTTGAGCTCCACCACGCCATACGCTCCATTCCCAAACCCGTAATAGCCATGGTCAACGGCTACGCCATCGGAGGGGGCAATGTGCTCCAGGTGGTATGCGACCTCTCCATCGCATCAGACAACGCCCGCTTTGGTCAGACCGGTCCAAAGGTGGGAAGTTTCGACGCCGGATTCGGATCCTCTTACCTGGCTCGCTGCGTGGGTCAGAAAAAGGCCCGCGAGATATGGTTCCTATGCCGCCAGTACACCGCGCAGGAGGCTCTCGAAATGGGTATGGTGAATGTCGTGGTGCCCTTCGACAAACTGGAGGAGACCACCATCGAATGGTGTCGCACCATCCTGAAGCGCTCCCCCTTTGCCATCCGCATGATCAAGCGTGCCCTCAATGCCGAGCTTGACGGACAGCACGGTATAATGGAGTTTGCAGGAGACGCCACGCTCATGTACTATCTCATGGAGGAGGCGCAGGAGGGCAAGAACGCCTTCCTTGAGAAACGTGAACCCGATTTCGGACAATTCCCCAAATTCCCCTGAGCTGATGAGACTGGCTTACGCCCCATATATCCTGCATTTCCGCGAACCGGCCGGCACGTCACGCGGCATCCTGACGGAAAAGCCCACATTCTTCATCAAGATCTATGATGAGACGAATCCTGAGGTCTACGGCCTTGGCGAGTGTGCGGTGTTTCCCGGACTCTCGCCCGAGGCAGACGGACGCTACGGCTTCAAACTCATGGAACTCCTGGCCAACATCGCCATCGGCCGGGAAACGGATCTGAGCCGCCACTCCTCCATCATGCTGGGTCTCGAAGAGGCCATCCGCGACTTCTCCTCAGGAGGCCGAGGACTCTATTTCCAATCCCCCTTTACCGAAGGGAAGCAGGAAATCACCATCAACGGATTGGTGTGGATGGGCACCGTGGAGGAGATGACGCGAAGGGCCGCGCTCAAGGTTGAGGAGGGTTTCAAGTGCCTCAAATTCAAAATCGGAGCGCAGGACTGGACAAAGGAGCTGGAGATGATTTCAGCCGTGCGCAGCCACTTCCCCGCTTCGCAGCTTGAGATTCGCGTAGACGCCAACGGAGCGTTTACGCCCGAGGAGGCCATGAGCCGCCTTGAAGATCTCTCGCATCTCGACATCCACTCATGCGAGCAACCCATCGCACCGGGCAATCCGGCGGCCATGGCCGAGATATGTCGGCTCTCGCCCGTCCCTGTGGCCCTCGACGAGACACTCATCGGAATTTTTTCGCAGGGGGGGCGGCGCACGGTGCTCGACACCATCATGCCGCAATATATCATCCTCAAACCCTCGCTCTGCGGAGGCTTCTCCGGAGCCGAGGGGTGGATAGAGGAGGCACGCGAGCGCGGCATCGGATGGTGGGTGACATCGGCGCTGGAGTCAAACGTCGGACTGACGGCCATCGCCCAGTGGGCCGCTACCCTTAACTCACGCATGCCTCAGGGACTCGGCACCGGAGGACTCTTCACCGACAATTTCGTCACTCCCCTTTCCCTCCATGCCGACAAGCTCTCCTACACCCCGGGAGGCACTATCGCCCGGGAGCAGTTTGACGCCCTCGACTGGCATTCATGATCACCCCCGAGCGATGACCTACGAAGAATTACAAACCCTTTGGACCGGAGGGACACCCGAAATCGAGACGCGCACCTCAGGCTCCACCGGGGCGCCGAAATCCATACGGCTTCCCCGCGCCCTGGTGCGCGACAGCGCGTGGCGCACGATACGCGCCTTCAATCTCTCGCGCGATTCCTGGCTGCACTCCTGCCTTTCCCCCGAGACGATTGGGGGAAAGATGCAGTGCATCCGCGCCCTCGAATTAGGAGCGCGTTTCACTCACGAACCTCCTTCAAACACCCCGCTCGACTGGTTCGGCCCCCGCGATTGGCTCTCGATGGTGTCGGTGGTGCCCTCGCAGGTGCCCCACATTCTCGACCGCCTGGAGCAGGGTACACTCCCCCTGATGGAGATTCTCCTTATTGGGGGCGCCCCCCTTCCCGAGGGCGTCCGCAAGCGGCTCGCCGACTCCCCTATCGAGGCGTGGGAAAGCTACGGCATGACGGAGTGTGCCTCTCATATAGCCCTGAGGAGGGTGACGAGTGACGAGGGGCTGTTCCGTCCCCTCCCCGGTGTGGAGGTTTCCCTGACAGAAAAGGGGTGTCTGTGCATCAACCTTCCCGGCGTACCCCCCATGATCACCAACGACCTTGCCGAAATCACCCCCGGGGGCTTCAAAATTCTCGGACGCGCCGACAATGTGATAATCTCGGGTGGAAGAAAAATAATACCCGAGGAAATCGAAAGCCTTCTCTCGCTCCCGGCGACGGAATGTGCCGTCACCTCCCTGCCCGATGACAAATGGGGAGAGAGGGTCGTGGTTGCGGTGACTTCGGAGGAAGCGCATGACGGGGCCGCCCGCGCCATCTCCGGCATCGAGCCCCATTGGAAACGCCCAAAGGAGATATTGACGGTGACTGCTATCCCACTCACTCCCAACGGCAAAATCGACCGCAAGGCCCTGAAGACCGAAGCTCTGAAGGCCGGAGCAACGACCTCATGCCCAAGTCAATAATGCCCCTGCCCCAATGAAATGGGGCATGAAGGGTTTGATATAAGATATTTTTTTACTAAATTTGCACTCACAAGCGGTTTTCGCCATCACTCCTTGCTCCGGAAACCGTATTCAGCCCGCTCCTCGCTCTTACATAACCAGACTATGCTCAAGAAAAGTACGCTCGAACATATCATCAGCACCGACCTCTCGGAACTTTGGGGAGTGCTCCGGCCTGAGGAGAAGCGCATCATCACCGACAATTTCGACGTCCGGGAGTTCAAGAAGAATGAAATCATTTACTCCGAGGATGAGAAGCCGGAATATCTGTGGTGTCTGCTGCGCGGCAAGGTGAAGATGTACAAGAACGGTATCGGGGCCCGCTCGCAGATACTGAGGCTTTACCGTCCGGTACAATATTTCGGCTACCGCGCATATTTCGCCGGAGAGCCCTACGTGTCGTCGACGGCCGCCGTTGAGTCGTCAAATCTTGGCAGAATACCGATGGTCGTAGTGGAGTCCATCATCAGGGGCAACAATGACCTGGCTATGTTTTTCATCCACGAGCTGAGCCGAAACCTCGGCGGCTCCGACACGAAGATAGTCAATCTCACGCAGAAGCATCTGCGGGGACGCCTCGCGGAGTCCATCCTGCTCCTTCTCGACAATTACGGCCTTGAGGATGACAACGCCACCCTCAAGATCTACATGAGCCGCGAGGACCTGGCCAATCTCTCGAACATGACCACCTCCAACGCCATCCGCACCCTCACGTCATTCGCGCAGGAGCACCTTCTCACCGTCGACGGCCGCCGCATCAAGATCCTCGACGAGCATCAGCTCCGCCGCATCTCCTCTTACGGCTGAGACCGGGTCTCATAACACCGGGATTTAAGACCCCAAGATATTCTTATTCAGCCGGGTGGTGTAATCCTGCATGAAGGCTCGTCCAAGTTCCGTCAGGCGTTTCACCTCCTCACGGTCATAATCCGCGAGAGGATGAGTCATTGCCGGGTCAGCTATTCGGTCATACACCCCCTCCACTTTACTGAAATCATTTGAGAAACTTATGGCATACCGCTTCCCGAAGAGGCGGTATGTTCCTTTGATATACATAAGGGCAAATTCCGGACGGTCGTCGTCGAGCATACTTTGGCCCAAAGAGATATAGTCACCCGGATACCCGGCGAGGGCAAGCAGCGTGGGAGCCACGTCATATTGTCCCGCCACACGGGAGTCAACACCCGGCTCAACGCTTCCGTCCGGAGCATAGACCATCATGACAATGTGCGGCAGTATCCCCGGGGCGTCATACTTCGTTCCCTTGAGGTCGCGGAATCCGTGATCACCCACGAACACGAACACCGTGTCGTCAAACCACGGCTCCCTCCGCGCCACTTCAAAGAAGCGGCGCAACGCGCGGTCCTCATATTCCACCGTGCGCCTCATGTCATCCTTTGATTTATATCCTGTGGTCTGCCAGTCCGACGGCGTATCGTACGGGCCGTGGGGATTGAGCGTGAACCATCCGGCTATGAATGGCTCCGGCAGATGCGAGATGTCGCGTGCGGCATACTCCCCCATCCGGTGGTCCCAGATGCCCCATGCTCCGTCGAAGTCTGAGTCATCGCCATACTCGGAGCGCGTCACTATCTCGTCGAAGCCGAAACGTTTCAACGTCTGGTCGATGTTGAACGAGCCGTGGTTGCCGCCGAAATAGAAGCGACTGCTGTATCCCTGCTCCTTGAGCTTGGAGGCGGGGGCGTCAAACCGGTTGGCATAGTATGGCGAGGAGAGGAGAATCATCTCGTTGTATGTGGGAACTCCACCGAATATCGCGGTGATTCCCTCTATTGACCTCACACCCGTGGCGAAGGTGTTGGGAAACACCCTCGACACCGAGGCTATCGAGTCAAGAAAGGGCATCAGACCCCGCACGCTGTCATTCTCCACAGGATTGAGCCTGTCCACCCAGATGGAGCTGCCGCTTTCCAAGGCTATCACCATGATGTTGCGCTTCTTCTCCACACTCTGTCCCGTGCCTCTCCTCCGGGAGTCGCGCAGCGTCGCCAACTCCTTTGCGGAGAAGAATGTAAGAGGATTGATCCGCTCGTCGGCATGGAGAGTGCGGATGATACAGAAGGGTGTATTGAGCACTACGTTGGCTTCCCGCGCATCCTGCGTGTGCCACACGGCATCTGCAACCGACAGTGGCCTTCCCGGACCCGCTTTGCCGCGTATGCACAGGAAAGTCACCCCGGCCACTCCCAGAAGGAGCACCGAGCGCAGAAGCACTTTCCGCCGCGTAGTCCGGGTTTCTGCCTTTGATTCCTTCGGCCTTATGCAGAAGGCCGTGGCTCCCAGCACAGCCGCAAGAGCCAACGCTCCGAGAAAATAGCGGGCGTAGTCGGCGGCGTATGAAACCACGATTCCCGTCATCGAGGGGTCTGACCAGATGGTGGTCAGCGACTGCCAGCGCAGACGCGCGGAATTAAACTGGAAGAAGGGGATGTCCGCCACTGCGGGAAGAAGCATCAGCAGATTGGCTACGAAAAAGAGTATTTCCGTAGCAAGCAGGTATCCTCGCCTCCTCGTAAAGCCGAAGGGCAGGAACCTCAGGAGGATAAAGGGTGCATTGAACCAGGCCCACGCGCAGAGGTCAAACGGCATGCCGTGACAAGCGAGGATGAACGTGCGACCCGGCGAGAGATTGCCCGTGGCCTCGGGGTTCTCGTATACGAAAGGAAACCTCAGCAGCCAGAGTAGCACGAGGGGCACAAGCAGTTGGATGGCTGTAGCTGCGTAATATCCCGGACGATGGATCTTCATTAAATCAGTCTTAAAACACGCCCCCGGGAAGAGAGTGGCTCGATCCCGGGGGCGGATATGTATATGTTTTGTCTTACCCTTTGCAGGGCCCGGTCGGGGGCTTCAGATAGCGGAGCGGATGATGCCGCGTCCGGAGTTGACCACGAAGTTCACGATTTCATCACGATACGGCGATTCGGGCACGCTCTCCAGAATCAGCTTCACCGCCGAGGTGACATTCAGGTCGCTCAGATAGAGGATGCGGTATATTTCCGAGATGACCGCTATATCCTCCTTCGAGAACCCGTGGCGTTGGAGCCCCACGCTGTTGAGACCTACGTATGAGATAGGCTCGCGGGCTGCCTTGACGAAGGGGGGGATATCCTTGTTGACGAGCGCCCCGCCCTGGAGCATGATATTGCGTCCCAGATGGCAGAACTGATGTATCAGGCTGCCGCCTCCGATCACGGCGCAGTCGTCGATTATCACCTCGCCGGCCATCTGGGCCGCGTTAGAGATGATGACACGGTTGCCGATGCAGCAGTCATGCGCTATGTGGGTATAGGCCATCAGCAGACAGTTCTCTCCCACGGTGGTGGTGCCCTTCGAGGCCGTGCCGCGATGCACCGTGGCACACTCGCGCAGCGTGGTGCCGTTGCCTATCACAGCCGTGGTCTTCTCTCCGCGGAACTTTAGGTCCTGCGGTTCGGCACCCACGCAAGCGCCGGGATACACCGTCACCCCGTCGCCGATACGCGAACCGGGAAAGATGGTCACATTGTTGTATATCCTGCAATTGGCTCCGATCTCCACATCATCGTAAATCACCGTGTAGGGACCGATATTGCAGTTGTTGCCTATTTTAGCATCCGGGTCTACATGATATGTACTCATGACAGGCTCAGTATTACTTATTTGTTCTTGATTATCTGGGCCATGAACTCGGCTTCGCACACCACCTTCTCGCCTACGAAGGCATAACCCTTCACCACGGCGCATCCGCGGCGTATCTCCGTCATCAGCGACACGCTGAGCAGGAGCGTATTGCCGGGCACGACTTTCTGGCGGAACTTCACGTTGTCGATCTTCATGAAGTAGGTGCTGTATTTGTCGGGGTCATCGAGGAAGTTGAGCACGAGCACTCCGGCCGCCTGCGCCATCGCCTCCACCTGGAGCACGCCGGGCATCACGGGTTCCTGCGGGAAGTGGCCCTGGAAGAAGGGCTCGTTGACCGTGACGTTCTTCACGGCCACGCAGTGGCGACGGTCGATTTCGATGATCTTGTCGATGAGCAGGAAGGGGTAGCGGTGGGGCAGCATCTTCTTGATGCCGTTGATGTCGATGAGGGGCTCCAGGTTGGGATTGTAGACGGGAGCCTGCACCTGGTTGTGCTTCACCTCCTTGCGGATCATTCGCGCGAACTTGTTGTTGACCGTATGTCCGGGACGTATGGCCACGACGCGACCCTTGAGGGGACGGCCGATGAGGGCGATGTCGCCGATGACGTCCATGAGCTTGTGGCGTGCCGGCTCGTTGTCCCACTTCAGCGGAGAGGGGTTGATGTATCCCATCTCGCTGAGATGCTGGTGGGGCACGCCCACCATGTCGCAAATCTCATCGATACGTTCCTGCTCAATGGGGCTGTCGTAGATCACGATGGCATTGTCGAGGTCGCCCCCCTTGATGAGTCCGGACTTGAGGAGCTGCTCGATCTCGCGCACGAATACGAAGGTGCGGGCGCCCGACACCTCCTGGCGGAAGTCAGCGAGGTCATCGAGCACGGCAAACTGGTTGGGAAGCACCGGGGAATTGTATTCCACCATCACCTCCACGCTGAATCCGTCGTCGGGATACACCGTGAGCGTGGCTCCGGTGGCCTCGTCGCGGAATGTGGTCTTCTGCTTTATGATGTAATAATCCTTTTCGGCACTGAGCTCCTTGAGACCGACTTTCTCTATGCCGTCCACGAACTCACGGGCGCTACCGTCGAGAATGGGCATCTCGGGACCGTTGATCTCGATGAGGCAATTGTCGATGCCGGCGGCGTAGAGAGCGGCCAGGGCATGCTCCACGGTGCTGACGCGCGCGTCGCCCAGTCCGAGCACCGTGCCGCGCGTGGTGTCGACCACATTCTCGGCAAGGGCCGGAATCACCGGCTCTCCCTCAAGGTCGATTCTCTTGAATTTTATGCCTGTATTGTCGCCCGAGGGTGTGAAGGTGGCTTCGAGTTCAAGTCCGCTGTGCAGACCTTTGCCTCTCACACTGAAGGGGGCATTGAGTGTCAACTGATTCATATCTATTTGGTTAGTTGTTTTTCCAATTTTTCAATGCGGCTGAAGAGCTCGCCGAGACGCGAACGGTAGACCACCTCGCGGGCGAACACTCCGGCCTTCACGGCCGGATAACCGATCAGGCGGTTGCCGTCGCCCACGCTGTTGGGTATGCCGGACTGGGCGCCGAACTCGTTGTCCGAGCCTATGCGGATATGGCCCGCGAAGCCGCACTGTCCGCCCACGCGGTTGCGGTCGCCGATGTGCGTGCTGCCCGCTATCCCCGTCTGGGCGGCGAATACGTTGTCGCTGCCCACCACCACGTTGTGGGCCACCTGTATGAGGTTGTCCAGCTTGGTGCCGCGCCCTATCACCGTGCTCCCGAACGTGGCGCGGTCCACGGTAGTGTTGGCCCCGATCTCCACATCGTCCTCTATGACGACATTTCCTATCTGGGCTATCTTCTCATATCCCCGGGCCGTGGGAGCGAAGCCGAACCCGTCGGCGCCGATGACGGCTCCGGAGTGGATTATGCACCTCGCCCCGATGCGGCATCCTGCATACACCTTCACTCCGGGACGGAGCACCGTCCCCTCCCCTATCTCCACGCCATCCCCGACATACACCTGAGGATAGATGCGGACCCCGCGCCCTATCACGGCGCCCTTGCCCACGTATGCGAAGGCTCCTATATAGCAGTCGTCTGGCACCTCGACACCTTCGGACACATAGCTCGGCTGCTCGATGCCGCAGGGTGCCTGCTCCTGCGCCTGCACGAGAGCCAGGAGACGGGCCAGCGTGGCGTAGGGATCGCCCACGCGCAGAAGCACGGGACGCCCCGGCGCGGTGCGCTCCGGGAGCGAGGGATCCGCCATCGCCGCCTCCGCGTCGAAATCCTTGCCTACCAGCACGGCGGTGGCGTTGGTGGAATGTATGAAATGGGAATATTTCGGATTGGCGATGAAGGTGATGTCCCCCTCACCGGCCTCCTCAATCTTGCCGAATCCCCTGATTATGGCCGAGGCATCCCCCTCCACCTCTCCTCCGGTCATCCCGGCGATTGTGCCGACAGTAATCTCCATATCTGATGGTGACGTGTTGATTTGGTGTTAAAAATTTGTGCAAAGTTAACAAACAATTCCAATAACACCGCAAAAAACTCCATTAAACCACGCATAATACCCCGTTTTGGCCCCCCATATCGTTAAAAAAAATTTCTGTCACCCCTTTTTTGGTGTGATTTGAAAAAAAATCATTACATTTGCACCCGATTCCGCCACTCTCTCCCGCGGAGGGGAATACCCCCCTTCGGGCAGACGCACGAACTGATAACAATAACCTAATAACAGAAACACTCAATGGAAATCTCACACATTGAACACATCGGCATAGCAGTGCCCAACCTCGAAGAGGCCATCAAGTATTATGAGAACGTACTCGGTCTCAAGTGCTACAAGCAGGAAGTAGTGGCCGACCAGAAAGTCACCACCGCCTTCTTCAAGGTCGGCGACACCAAGATCGAGCTCCTCGAGCCCACTTCCCCCGAAAGCACCATCGCCAAGTTCATCGAGAAGAACGGCGGCCGCGGCGGCATGCATCACCTCGCCTTCGCCATCGAAGACGGCGTGGCCAACGCTCTGGCAGAGTGTGAGGAAAAGGGCATAAAGCTCATCGACAAGGCTCCCCGCGGCGGCGCCGACGGCCTCCAGATAGCTTTCCTCCACCCCAAGTCGACCGAAGCCGTGCTCACCGAGCTCTGCGAGGATCCCGCCAAGAAATAACCAACTTCCAACCTTCATCACTGACTCCATAATGAGCAAGCAAGAAGAAAAAATCCAGGAACTCATCGCCAAGCGCGCCCAGGCCCGTCTCGGCGGTGGTGAAAAAGCCATCGAGAAGCAGCACCAGCGCGGCAAATACACTGCCCGCGAGCGCATCGACCAGCTCCTCGACAAGGGCTCCTTCGAGGAGCTAGACATGTTTGTCACCCACCGTTCCACCAACTTCGGAATGGACAAGAAGCACTTCCTCGGCGACGGCGTCGTTACCGGTTTCGGCACCATCGAGGGCCGTCTGGTCTATGTCTTCGCACAGGATTTCACCGTGCTCGGCGGCTCCCTCTCCGAAACCATGGCCCAGAAAATCTGCAAGGTCATGGATCTGGCCATGAAGATGGGCGCTCCCGTCATCGGCCTCAATGACTCGGGCGGCGCGCGTATCCAGGAGGGCGTGAACGCCCTGGCCGGATATTCCGAAATCTTCCAGCGCAATATCCTCGCCTCCGGCGTCGTGCCCCAGATCTCCGCCATCCTCGGCCCCTGCGCCGGCGGCGCCGTATACAGCCCGGCACTCACCGACTTCACCATCATGGTGAAGGGCATCTCCTATATGTTCCTCACGGGTCCCTCCGTGGTGAAGACCGTCACCGGCGAGGATGTTACCCAGGAGCAGCTCGGCGGCGCCTCCGTGCACGCCTCCAAGTCAGGCGTCACCCACTTCGCCTGCGAGGATGGCGAAGAGGCCCTCGCCCTCATCCGCAAGCTCATCAGCTACATCCCCCAGAACAATATGGAGGAAACTCCCCTGGTGGACTGCACCGACCCCATCGACCGTCTCGAGGACAAACTCAACTCCATCATCCCCGACAGCCCCAAGCGCAGCTACGACATGTATGACGTCATCGGCGCGGTGATCGACAACGGAGAGTTCCTCGAGGTGCAGCCCGACTACGCCAAGAACATCATCTGCGGTTTCGCCCGCTTCAACGGCCAGTCCGTGGGTGTGGTGGCCAACCAGCCCAAGGTGCTCGCCGGCGTGCTTGACTGCAACGCCTCCCGCAAGGCCGCACGCTTCGTGCGCTTCTGCGACGCCTTCAATATCCCCCTCGTGACCCTCGTGGATGTCCCCGGCTTCCTCCCCGGCACAGGCCAGGAATACAATGCCGTCATCCTCCACGGCGCTAAGCTCCTCTATGCCTACGGCGAGGCTACCGTGCCCAAGGTAACCGTGACCCTGCGCAAGAGCTACGGCGGCTCCCATATCGTGATGAGCTGCAAGCAGCTCCGCGGCGACGTGAACTACGCATGGCCCTCCGCTGAGATCGCCGTGATGGGCGCCGAGGGCGCCGCCGGCGTGCTCTACGCCCGCGAGGCCAAGGAACAGGCCGATCCCGCAGCCTTCCTCAAGGAGAAGGAGCAGGAATACACCGACCTCTTCGCCAACCCCTACAACGCCGCCAAGTACGGATACATCGACGACGTCATCGAGCCCCGCAACACCCGCTTCCGCATCATCCGCGCCCTGCAGATGCTCGCCACGAAGAAGGTCAGCAACCCGCCCAAGAAACACGGCAACATTCCTCTTTAATATCAGAAACCCGGATTCCTCTCCCGGCTGCGGTCCAGCGCCGCAGCCGGGGAGGTGTATTTCAAGAATACCCGAAAAATATATGCTTAAACACAAGTTATTCGCGCTGACACTCTGCGCGGCTCTCGGAGCGGGAAGCTATACGGTTTTTGCCCAGGATGCGCAGCCCGTAGTCACCGAGGAGGTCGCCTCCCTGCCCGACGGCCAGGAGGAACTCGCCGGCGACTGGGCCAACTCCGCCGAGACCAACACCGTGGAAGAGTCCGAGATCGCCCGCAAGATGACGCAGGCCGAAAAGGCGCAGAACGCTGCCGAGAACGACGGCTACGGCTTCGCCATCACAATCATCGCAATGTGTATCGTGCTCGCCGCCCTCGTCGTGCTCTGTATCCTCTTCCAGCTCTTCGGCAAGATCTCCACCGGAGTGCTCGCCCGCAAGAAACATGAGGTGACCGGCAACCCCGACAACAATCCCGACAATCACGAGGCCCTCGATTCCGGAGAGACCATCGCCGCTATCGCCGCCGCGCTCGCCGAACACTTCGGCCAGGGTCATGACATCGAGGATACAATCCTCACCATCCGCCGCATGAAGCGTGCTTATTCACCCTGGAACTCAAAAATCTATAATATCCGTCAGGCTCCCGAGCTGCACCGCAACGTCCGCTGACATATTTTTTCCCTACAACCAACCAATCAACAGTTATGAAACTCAAGGAATACAAGTATAAAATCAACGGCATCAAGTTTACCGTAGGTGTCGGCGAGGTCAATGACAACCAGGTGATGGTGGAGGTCAACGGCACCCCCTACACCGTAGAACTCGACAAGGCTCCCGCCACGAAGACCACCATCTCCGCAGCCCCCAAGGCTCCCGCCGCGGCTCCCCGCACCGAGCAGGGCCAGAAGGTGATCTCCAAGCCCGCAGCCCCCGCCGGCGGTGCCAACGCCGTCAAGAGCCCCCTGCCCGGCACCATCATGAGCTTCTCCGTCAAGGAGGGTGACACGGTAAGCGCCGGCCAAACCGTCTGCGTGCTCGAGGCCATGAAGATGGAAAACGATGTCCACACCCAGCACGGAGGCACCGTAAAGAAAATCCTCGTAGGCGTGGGAGACGCCATCCTCGAAGGCACCGACATCATGATCATCGAGTAAGGCGCTCCGTGAGATTATCGTCACATCATCATAATTTTCACTTCGGAACGTCATGATCCTTAATGCTTCATACTCTTTCGGTGAGTTCTTCTCCCAGACGCTGAAAGCCTTCTGGGAGTTCACCGGATTCTATAACTGCGAATGGACCAACCTGGTGATGCTCGCCGTAGGCTGCTTCTTTATCTGGCTGGCCGTCAAGAAAAACTTCGAACCCCTCCTGCTGGTACCCATCGGCTTCGGTATGCTCATCGGCAACATCCCCTTCCAGCCCGGAATGGAGATCGGCATATATGAAGAGGGCTCCGTGCTCAATATCCTCTACAACGGTGTGGAGAAGGGATGGTATCCCCCCCTCATCTTCCTGGGTATCGGCGCCATGACCGACTTCTCGGCCCTGCTCGCTAATCCCAAGCTCATGGTGATCGGTGCCTGCGCACAGTTCGGCATCTTCGGAGCCTACATGCTCTCCCTGCTCCTGGGCTTCGATCCCCTCTCGGCAGGATGTATCGCCATCATCGGCGGCGCCGATGGCCCCACTGCCATCTTCACCACCTCCAAGCTCAACCCTGCGATGCTCGGAGCCGTGGCCGTGTCGGCATACTCCTACATGGCCCTCATCCCCCTCATCCAGCCCCCGTTGATGCGCCTCTTCACCACCGAGAAAGAGCGCCTCATCAAGATGAAACCCGCCCGCATCGTCAGCCAGAACGAGAAGATCATCTTCCCCATCGTGGGTCTTATCCTCACCTGCTTCGTGGTGCCCTCCGGCCTTCCCCTGCTCGGTATGCTCTTCCTGGGCAACCTGCTGCGTGAGAGCGGCGTGACCACCCGTCTGGCCAAGACTGCCTCCAACGCCATGACCGACATCGTGACCATCCTGCTCGGAATGTCAGTCGGCGCCTCCACCCAGGCCGATCTCTTCCTCACCGTGGACACCATCAAGATTTTCGCCCTTGGCTTCTGCGCATTCATCATCGCCTCCTCCGCAGGCGTCCTCAGCGTGAAGCTCTTCAACCTCTTCCTGGCCAAGGACAAGAAAATCAACCCCCTCATCGGCAACGCCGGTGTGTCGGCCGTGCCCATGGCAGCACGTATCTCCAACAACGTCGGACTCGAATACGATCCCACCAACTACCTGCTCATGCACGCCATGGGCCCCAACGTGGCGGGTGTCATCGGCTCCGCAGTGGCAGCCGGCGTCCTCCTCAGCTTCCTGGGCTGATAAGCTTAGACCCCGGTGGCTATGAAATTTTATGAGATGGGGTCTTAGATTTTGTTTCATATAATTAAAATATTTGTCAACGCAGAGGGTGTCGCGCCGAGAGGCGCGGCGCCCTCTCACTTTTCCGACTCCCGCCACACACGCAGTAAAAATAATTAGTTAATGTTGAAAATATGCTTGCAAGTGTGAATGAAATGTTATAAATTCGCATCCAAAACATATAACACTCTACCACAGCCAACCATGACCCCGCTCCGACGGGGCCTAATACTACTGAAATACAGATGGTTTACAGATTTAAACTTGTCAGCGACGAGGTGACAAACTTCGCCCGGGAGATTGAAATCGACGCCTCGGCGTCGTTTCTTGACCTGCGTAACGCCGTGCTCGACAGCGTGGGCTACACCAAAGATGAGATGAACTCCTTCTTCCTCTGCGACGACGACTGGGGCGTGCACGAGGAAATCACCCTCGAGGATATGGGCGACAGCTCGAGCGACCGCGACCTCTGGCTCATGGAAGACACCCCCCTTGACGAGCTCATCGAGGAGGAGGGGCAGAAACTCATGTTCGTGTTTGACTACCTCACCGAGCGCTCATTCTTCATGGAGATGAAAGAGGAGATACCCGGACGCACGCTCCACGAGCCCGTCTGCACCCTCAAGCGCGGCAACGCACCCCGCCAGTCAATGGACGTGGAGGAATTCGACGCCAAGCTCGAAGAGGCCGCCAAGAAAGTCGGCGCCGACCTGGACGAGGAGTTCTTCGGCGACAGCCAGTATAACGAAGACGAGCTCCCCGAAGGCTTCGACGAAATGGAGTTCTGATCTCCCCCTCACTGATACGTTTGCGGCGCGGCCCCTGACTTCCGAGTCAGGGGCCGCGCCGCAAACGTATCCTCCGGACCTGCCGGAGACGCCTCAATGGCGATGATGTCCGCCGGGGCGGTCGTCATGGCGGTCGTGATGCTTGTGGTGCTTATGCTTTTTGGGCCTTTTCACCTTCTTGGGCTTGCCGGGCTTGTAGACATACTCATGGCGGTGGCCGCAATGGTTGCCGTGGTCATGCACCCTGTAAGCGCACGAAGAAGCGAAGAACAGTGTCAAGAGGGCGGCAATCATGATTACCATCAGGTTGCGGGGTGTTTTCATAGCTCAAGTGGATGATTGGGTTTATGAATCGCGGCCGAAAATGCGGTCGAAGAGAGAATTGGAACGCTCCGGCTTCATGTGTATGCGCATCTGGTTGTCATGCTTGCCGAGAAACACGATATGATTCCTGAACACTATAGCCACCATGCGGTCGAACTCAAGAATAGCGTTGATGCTTCTGAGCAGGAAACGCTTGAAGGGATTGAACTCCTCGAGATTCTCCATAATGACCTCATCGTTGTCAATACGGATATTGTGATGCTTAAGAAGATCTGTGAAATAATCAAGCTTCAGCTCGGCGCGGTCGGCACAGGGCTTCGAGAATTTGCGGTATATCTCCTTTATGACTTTGTCCGTGATCATAATCTGTGAACGTTATAGTGGTGTGATAGTCTCAGTGCACTACAGGCGCTCAGGCTCGAAATTACAACAAGGCGACTTTGTGTTTGGTTTGATGCCTCCCGCTCTTTTAACATTTCATCCCCGGAGAACTTCCGATAATTTTTGTCATCTCGAAATAAATCGTTAAATTTGCATAATCGGTATATTCAGAACAATGGAAATATGACAACTGTAATCTCAACATCTTACGGAAACCATGAGCAAGTTCAATGAAGCCACACGAGTGCAAATGCCTGCAATGGTGCATCTGACACGCCTGGGTTATAAATATTTTGGAAAAATCTCTGAAGAAGATGCCGGCAAAGTCTACGATCCGTCAACCAATATCCTCATAGAAGAATTTGAAAAACAGTTTGAACGGCTGAACCCCTCTTCCGCCATTACCGCGAAACAAATGCTTCAGGACATCAGAAACGATTTGAAGAACGATGATCTCGGTCATGCGTTCTATCAGCGTCTGAAGGCCGTATCTCCCGTAAAGTTGATTGATTACGAAACACCGTCGAACAATACATTCCATTTTACAGCTGAATTTACCTGCAAGAATGGTCAGGATGAATTTCGGCCGGACATAACACTTTTTGTCAATGGTCTGCCGCTCGTATTCATAGAGGTGAAAAAACCGAATAATTCCGGAGGAATGGTGGCCGAAAGCAAGCGGATGAATCAGCAGCGATTCCCTAACAAACGCTTCCGCTCTTTCATCAACATAACCCAACTGATGATATTCTCCAATAATATGGAGTATGACACTATGGGCGGCATCGTGCCTTTGCAGGGAGCTTTCTATTGCACGGCGGCAAAGGAATCAGCCCCCTTCAACTGCTTCCGCGAGGAAAATCGGGCAAATGCGGATGTCGCTCCCTATAACAGAAATTATCCCTACCTACCCATTGACAAAAGTGTCGAAAAGATGATATTGAAAGACTTCAATTGCGAAGTGATTCATTCTACACCCGAATACGGGACAAATCTCGACACAAACACTCCGACCAATAGGATTCTTACCTCGATGTGCTCACCGGAGCGGCTGCTGTTCATCCTGAAATACGGCATCGCATACGTCAAATCCGAGCGGGAAGTGGATGGCAAAATAGAGGTGACGGATCAAAAGCACATCATGCGCTATCAACAGATGTTTGCCGCATTAGCAATCCGCGAAC